>JBHJGU010000138.1:0-16673 GCA_050331475.1 Maricaulaceae bacterium
CCCCGGGGTGGGGGTGATTTAACTGTGGGCGTGGATTTGATTTTGCCCCCGCGTTTGGGGGGGGTGGTGGGCCGTCGGGCGGGGGGGGGCCACCACATTTGAAATCGCCCGGAGCACGCCGTCTAAGTTCTCGTAAACATCAGAATTGCTCACCCGCAGAACTCGCCAGCCCAACCGAGCAAGACGACCATCGCGCCGGCGATCATACGCGATCTCATGACGCTGACAGTGCGTGGCGCCATCGACTTCGATAACGAGGCGCGCCCCGATACAAGCGAAGTCCGCGACGTAAGGTCCGATTGGATGTTGCCGACGAAATCGCAAACCCAACAGCGCTCTGCGGCGCAAGTGGGACCACAAGACTGTCTCCGCGTTGGTCAATCTACGACGTAGAGATTTCGCTAGCGACTGTGCGCGACGGTCGCTCTCACGCATTGGCCCCCTCCGTCAGCTGCGCTGACACCTCCCCCGCACGCGGGGGAGGAAAACTGCGCGTCGCCATGGGATATCCTCCCCCGTTCACGGGGGAGGTGGTCCGAAGGACCGGAGGGGGGACCGGCGCCAAGCCTCAAACCCGTTCGATGATTGTGGCGGTGCCCATGCCGCCGCCCACGCACAGGGTGGCGAGCGCGGTTTCCTTGCCCGACCGCTCCAACTCATCGAGCACGGTGCCCAGGATCATCGCGCCCGTCGCGCCTAACGGATGGCCCATGGCGATCGCGCCGCCGCAGACATTCATCTTGTCGTGAGGGATGTCGAAGGCCTGCATCAGCCGCAACACCACCGAAGCGAAGGCTTCGTTCAGCTCATAGAGGTCCACGTCAGAGGCCGCCATGCCCGCCTTCTTCAGCGCCTTCTCGGTCACGGTGACCGGGCCGGTGAGCATGATGGTTGGCTCAGACCCGATCGACGCCATGGCGCGGATGCGCGCGCGCGGCTTCAACCCCGCCCGTTCGCCGGCCTCCTTGGAGCCCACGAGCACCGCCGCCGCCCCGTCCACAATGCCGCTCGAGTTGCCGGCGTGGTGGACGAAATTGATGTATTCGAGCTCCGGATAGCGTTGGATCGCCACGCTATCCAGGCCCGCAAATTCCGCGAGCGCTTTGAACGACGGGGCCAGCGCGCCCAAAGACTGCATGTCGGTCTGCGGACGCATATGCTCGTCATGGTCCAGCTGGGTGAGGCCGAGCTGGTTTTTCACCGGCACGACCGAGTTCTTAAACCGCTGCTCTTGCCAAGAGCGCTCTGCGCGCTTCTGGCTCTCCACCGCATAAGCGTCCACGTCATCGCGGCTAAAGCCGTATTTGGTGGCGATCAAGTCCGCGGAAACGCCTTGGGGAACCATGTAATGGTCAAAGGCGAGTTCGGGGTCAGCCACCAGCGCCCCGCCGTCCGAGCCCATGGGCACCCGGCTCATGGCTTCCACTCCGCCGCCAATGGCGAAATCCGCCTCCCCGGACATCACCTTCGCGGCGGCCATATTGGTGGCTTCTAGGCCGGACGCGCAGAAGCGGTTGATCTGCACCCCGCCTGTGCTCTCCGCGTAATTGGCGTTGATCACGCTGGCGCGGGCGATATTGGCGCCTTGCTCGCCCACCGGCGAAACGCAGCCATAAACCACGTCGTCCACCAGGCTAGTGTCCAGCTCATTGCGATCGCGGATCGCTTCGAGCACCTGGGTGCCCAATTGCAGGGCGGTGATTTCGTTGAGCGCGCCGTTTTTCTTTTTGCCGCGCGGGGTGCGCACCGCGTCGTAAATGTAAGCGTCGGCCATGGGGCGGTCTCCTCTTCAGTCGCGTTTCGCCGCGACGGTTAGGGTTTGGCGGGGCTCAGGTCGATCCTGGGCAACAGCTCATAAGGCGGGGTCCAACCAGGCAGGCTTTGCACCCGCGCACGCCAGGCTTGCAGGTTGGGATAGGCGTCGAAATCGACCGGCACTTCGTCGCGGTAGAACATGTAGCCGGCCAGGCTGAAATCCGCGATCGACGCCCGGTCGAGCGCCACCCACTGCCGGCCGTCTAGATGCCGATCGACAACGCCGAAGGCGGCTTCGGCGCGCTGCTGATAGGTGTCCACCGCCGCGTCCGACCGACCCATAAAGGTTTTCATGAAGCGCAGCGGACCAATCAGGCTGGAAAACTTGTGATTGTCGAACAAAATCCAGCGAAGCACTTCACGTCGCTCGGCGTTGTCCGCCCAACCATAAAGATCGAATTGCTCGCTGAGATAATCCAAGATCACGCCGGACTGACCTAAGACTACATCGCCATGCTTGAGCGCGGGCACTTCGCCGGTTTCATTGATCGCTAAATAGTCAGGCGTTTTGTTCTCACCCGCCAACATATCGACCTTAACACAGGTCCAGTCCGCGCCGCAGGCCTGCAGCATCAGCGCAACCTTGTAAACATTGCCCGACTGGGCGAAGCCGTAGAGCTTGTAGTCCGCCATTATCGACTCCGTGGGGCTTGATTAAAGGGTTCGTGCGATTAAGAGTTTCATGATCTCATTGGTCCCGCCGTAAATCCGCTGGACCCGCGCGTCGCGCCACATGCGCGCGATCGGATATTCGTTCATGTAGCCATAGCCGCCGTGCAGTTGCACGCATTGGTCAATGATTTTATTCTGTAAATCCGTCACCCAATACTTGGCCATGGACGCGGTTGCGCTGTCCAGCTCGCCTTTGATCAGCCGTTCGAGACAATGCTGGGTAAAGACCTTGGCGATGGTCGCTTCGGATTTGCATTCCGCCAAAGTGAACTGCGTGTTTTGGAAATCGATGATCTTCTTGCCGAACGCGCCGCGTTCTTTGACATAGTCGATCGTGAGGCTCAGCGCGTATTCGATCGCCGCCATGCCTTGGAGCGCGATTTGCAGCCGCTCTTGGGGCAATTGCTCCATAAGCTGGTAAAAGCCGCGGCCGGCGTCGCCGCCCAACAAGGCGTCTGCGGGCACAAACACGTCGTCGAAGAACAGCTCTGAAGTGTCCTGGCCCTTCAGCCCGACCTTGTCGAGATTGCGGCCCCGGCGAAAACCCTCCACTTGGTCGGTCTCAACGAGCATCAGCGAGGTGCCTTTCGCGCCGGCGCTGGGGTCCGTCTTAGCCACCACAATGATGAAATTCGCCTGCTGGCCATTGATGATGAAGGTTTTTGAGCCGTTTAACCGATAGCCATTGCCGTCCTTCAGCGCGGTGGTTTTCACGCCTTGAAGGTCAGACCCTGCGCCGGGCTCGGTCATGGCGATGGCGCCGATCAAGTCGCCGGCGACCATGCGCGGCAGATACCGTTCTTTCTGCTCGTCCGTACCGTAATGCCAGAGATAGGGGGCCACGATCGAGTGGTGCAGCGGCGCGCCCCATGCCTCGATCCCGCGCCCAGAGAGGGCGGCGATAAAGGCCGCGTCGAACCGGTAATCCGCACCCGCCCCGCCATAGGCTTCGGGGCAGGAGGGGACGAGCAAGCCCGCCTCCCCTGCTTGGGTCCAAAGCGCGCGGTCCACTTGGCCGTCCTCTTCCCATCGCTCCACATGGGGCGCGACTTCGGCCTCGACGAAACTCGCCAGACTATCGGTATAGAGCGCGAGGTCTTCGTCCTCGAGAAACGCCGGCGTGGGGACGTTGAGCGCGGTGTCCATGCTCGCCTCCCTCTAAAACGCGTCCGCTTCGAGGCCCATCATCGCCTCGGCGCCGGACTGGACTTTGGCGAGGTGGGCGGCGGTTTCCGGCAAAATGCGGTCGACGAAATATCGACCCGTCTTAATCTTGTTGGCGAAGAAATTGCCCGCGTCATAGCCGGCTTGGCCGTAATAGACGCCGTCGTCTTCGACGCCGAGTTTTTCATACGCGGTTTTCGCCATCAGCGCCCACATATAGGCGAAGCTCGTCAAGCCGAAGAGTTGCAGATAATCATGGCTCGACGCGCCGGCGTTGTCGAAATTCTTCAGCCCGTTTTCCATCAACCAGTTGGTGGCGGTCTGTAGCCGTTCCTTCGCTGTGCGTAGGCCCTCGATGAACGGCTTAAGCTGGCGATCCTCTTCATGGCCCGCAATAAAGCCGTCCAACTCGCCGAAGAAGCCGAACACGGCCCGGCCGCCATTGGCGGCGAGCTTGCGCCCCACCAGGTCGAGCGCTTGGACCCCGTTGGTGCCCTCATAGATCATGGCGATCCGGCAATCGCGCAGGAATTGGGAGATGCCCCATTCCTCAGTGAAGCCCGAGCCGCCATGGACTTGCATAGCGTTGGACACATTGAGGAAGCCGCGATCGGTCAGGAACGCTTTGATGATCGGGGTCAGCAAAGCCATGTAATCGCCGGCCTTTTCGCGAACCTTGTCGTCCGGTGACTTATGCAGAAGATCGCCGTAAAGCCCGGTCCAGTACAAGAACGCCCGTGCGCCTTCGTTAAACGCCTTTTGGTCGAGCAGCATGCGGCGCACATCAGGGTGCACGATAATCGGGTCCGCAGGGCCGTTGGCGTTTTTCGGACCGGTCAGCGAGCGGCCTTGGATACGGTCTTTCGCAAAGGCGACGGCGTTTTGGTAGGCCACTTCGGATTGAGCGAGCCCTTGCAGGCCAACACCCAACCGCGCCTCGTTCATCATCACGAACATGGTGCGCATGCCCTTGTGCGGCTCGCCCACCAAGAACCCGGTCGCCTCGTCGTAATTCATCACGCAGGTGGCGTTGCCGTGAATGCCCATCTTCTCTTCAAGACCGCCGCAGACCGCAGCGTTGCGCGCGCCGGGGGAGCCGTCCGCGTTGAGCAGGAATTTCGGAACGATGAACAGCGACACGCCCTTAATACCTTCGGGCGCGCCCTCGATCCGAGCCAACACCAGATGGATGATGTTGTCGGTGAAGTCGTTTTCCCCACCGGAAATCCAGATTTTCTGACCGGTGATTTTGTAGCTGCCGTCGTCCTGGGGAACGGCTTTGGTTTTCATCAAGCCCAGGTCCGTGCCGCAATGGGGCTCGGTCAGGTTCATGGTGCCCGCCCATTCGCCCGTCGCGAGCTTGGGCAAATAGGTCTCTTTCTGCTCTTGGCTGCCGCCGGCCAAAATCGCGGAATAGGCCCCGTGGGTCAGCCCCGGATACATAGCGAACGCCATATTGGCCGAGGACATCATCTCATTGACCGCTAGGTTAAGCACGTGCGGCAAGCCTTGACCGCCAAATTCGGGCTCGGCCGCGAGCGCCGCCCAGCCATTCTCCACCAAGCTCTTATAAGCGTCTGAAAAACCCGGCGGGGTGGTGACCGAGCCGTCCTCATGGCGGGTGACGCCGTGCTTGTCGCCCACGGTGTTGAGCGGGAACAATTCGTTTTCGGTGAATTTGGCGCCTTCTTCGAGAATGGCGTCGATCACATCAGCGGGCGCGTCGGCGAAGCCCGGCAGGTTGGAGTATTTCTCAATACCCAAAACGTCGTGCAGCAAAAAGCGCATGTCTTGGAGGGGGGCGCGATAGTTCGGCATGGGGCGTTCCTTCACAAAGTCCGGTCTTCGGCCGGTTCGAGAAAACGATACACGAGCCGGCTCATTCCGCAGCCCCCGCATCGATCAATCGTGCGCGGGCGAGCGCTTCAAATGCGGCCGCCGATTTTTTCAGATGCTCAGGCGGCTCGCGTTGCTCGAGCCGCGCATCAAGCCAGTCACAGCCAGCCTCCAGCTCGGCGATGGCGGCGTCGATGTCATCGCGTTGCTCGCGAAGCGCTTGAATACGGTCGAGAAAGCGGGACTTCACCCGCGCCAACTCATCGTGCCGACCCGGGTCGAGCGCCCGCACGTCGAGCATTTCCTTAATATCGTCGAGCGAAAAACCAACCCGTTTGCCGCGCAGGATCAAGAACAATCGCGCCCGATCCTCTTGCGAATAGACCCGCGTCTGGCCCGAGCGGTGTGGGGCCAACAGCCCCTTATCCTCGTAAAACCGCAAAGCGCGCGCGGTCACGCCGAATTCGTCGACGAGGTCGCGGATCGAAAAAGCGGTGCGCAATGGAGCGGTCATGACGCGGGCGTAATTTACGTTGACGTGAACGTCAAGCACTTTCCGAATCGCCGAAGGCTTGCCGTCTGGGCCGGCCTCCGCCAGGGTTTGACGGCTTAGGGGAGACACCATGATCCAGTTTATTCGTTCGATCGCCTTAGCGGCCGCGGTTCTCATCGCGGGCGCCCAAACGGGTTTAGCCCAAGACCAAGCCCCTGCGACCCCGACCGCCGACCCAGCCGATGTGGCCAGCTTGGACGCCATCATGGCGGCGGTTTACAACGTGATATCCGGCCCCGCCGGCGCACCGCGCGATTGGGACCGGTTTCGCTCGCTGTTCGCGCCGGGCGCGCGGCTCATCCCGGTGGGCGGCGGCGTGGACGCACCCGCGCGGGCGGCCGTAAGCGATGTGGACGGTTACGTCGCCCGCGCGTCCAGCGCCTTTGAGACCCAAGCATTCTACGAGGTCGAGATCGCACGAACCGTGGAGCGTTACGGGCCCATCGCCCACGCGTTTTCCACCTATGAAGCGCGGCGGGAGCCCGAGGGCGTGCCCTTTGTCCGCGGGATCAATTCGTTCCAACTACTCAATGACGGTGAACGCTGGTGGGTGGTGACGATCTATTGGCGTGCGGAGACCGAGGCGAACCCGATCCCCGAGCGATATTTGCCGTGAGTTGAGCGAACGGCGGGGCGCGATCAACCCCGCCGCTCCCCACACCTCAGCCTAAATCGAACCGGTCCGCATTCATGACCTTGGTCCATGCGGCGACAAAGTCGTTCAAGAAGGCGTCTTCGGAGTCCGCAAACGCGTAGTATTCCGCAATGGCGCGCAACTCGGAATTGGCGCCGAACACCAAATCCACCTCGGTCGCAGTCCATTTCACCTCACCGGTTCCCCGGTCGACGCCTTCATAGATCGCCGCCGAACCTTCCGACTTCCGCCATTCCACGCCCATGTCGAGCAAATTGACGAAGAAGTCTTGGGTCAACGTTCCCGGCGCGTCAGTGAAAACGCCATGGCCGGCGCCGCCGGCATTGGCGTCGAGCACGCGGAGCCCACCAACCAGAACCGTCATTTCCGGCACGGTGAGGTCCAAGAGATCGGCTTTGTCCACCAAGAGCTCAGAGGGCGCGCGCCCGGCGTTCGGACTGACATAATTACGGAACCCGTCAGCCGCGGTCTCCAAGGCGGCGAACGAGGCGGCGTCGGGCTGCTCGGCCGAGGCGTCCACCCGACCGGGGGTGAAGGGCACGCTAAGCTCGTGACCCGCTGCTTTGGCGGCTTGTTCGATGCCGGCCGCGCCGCCGAGCACGATCACATCGGCCAAGGAGACGCGCACATCGTCGGTTTGCGCCGCATTGAACGCGGTCTGCACGCCCTCGAGCGCCTCCAACGCGCGCGCTAAGGCGTCAGGATCATTCACCGCCCAATCTTTTTGCGGCGCCAGGCGCACCCGCGCCCCGTTCGCGCCGCCCCGCAAATCCGTACCCCGATAGCTGGAGGCCGAGGCCCACGCCGTCTTCACGAGGTCGGAAACTGACAGGCCGGTGTCCAGAATGTCGGCCTTCAGCGCGGCGACGTCCGCCGCGTCGATCAGCGCATAATCCCGCGCGGGCAGCGGGTCCTGCCACAGCAGCGCTTCGTCCGGCGCCTCCGCGCCCAGATACCGCGCCCGCGGGCCCATATCCCGGTGGGTCAGCTTGAACCAGGCCTTGGCGAACGCTTTTTGGTAGGCCTCGGGGTCCTCGCGGAACCGCAGGGACACCTCCCGGTACGCTGGGTCCTCTTTCAGCGCCAAGTCCGTGGTGAACATGATCGGCGCGTGGCGCGTGTCCGGATCAAAGGCGTCGGGCACCAATTCGCCCGCGCTCTCATCGCTGGGGATCCATTGCACCGCCCCGCCGGGGCTTTCGGATTTGACCCAATCAAAGGCGAACAGATTGTCGAGATATTGGCTCGTCCAAGCCGTGGGGTTGGCCGACCAAGCGCCTTCCAGCCCGCTGGTGATCGCGTCCGCGCCTTTGCCCGTGCCGCATCTATTAGTCCAGCCGAAGCCTTGGGCCTCCACCGCGCCGCCCCCGGGCTCCACGCCGACGCAATCGGCGGCTTTCGCCGCGCCATGGGCCTTGCCGAAGGTGTGCCCGCCGGCGATCAGCGCCACGGTTTCCTCGTCATTCATAGCCATCCGGCCGAAGGTTTCGCGAATGTCCGCAGCCGCCGCCAGCGGGTCCGGGTTACCGTTGGGGCCTTCGGGATTGACGTAGATCAAGCCCATCTGCACGGCGCCAAGCGGTTGGGCCAATTCCCGATCGCCGGAATAGCGCTCATCGGCGAGCCATTCGGTTTCGGGGCCCCAATAGACAAGCTCAGGCTCCCAATCATCCTGGCGACCGCCCGCAAAGCCATAGGTTTCAAAGCCCATGGACTCCAGCGCCACATTACCGGTCAGCACCATGAGGTCCGCCCATGACAAGCTGCGACCGTACTGTTGCTTCACCGGCCATAACAGACGCCGCGCCGAGTCCAGATTGGCGTTATCGGGCCAGCTGTTGAGCGGCTCAAAGCGCTGTTGGCCGCCATCCGCGCCGCCGCGACCGTCCGCGGTGCGATAGGTGCCCGCCGCGTGCCACGCCATGCGGATAAAGAACGGGCCGTAATGGCCGTAATCCGCGGGCCACCAGTCTTGGGAGGTGGTCATCAACGCTTCAATGTCCGCCTTCACCGCATTGAGATCCAGGCTTTCAAAGGCGGCGGCGTAATCGAAATCCGCGCCCATCGGGTTGGATTGAGGCGCGTTGTCCCGCAGCGGACCCAGATCCAATCGCTCGGGCCACCAAAACGCGTTCGGCTTGGGCTCCCCAGCCTCAGGCGCGGCGGAGTAATCCGTGTCCGAATTCGCCGCCGACGCTTTCCGGTCGGCGGCCGTATCCAGCGACACGGCTAAAACCGCGATGGCGACACTCGCAAGCAAGAATGATTTCGCATTGAAGTTCATGACGCTCTCCCATTTGTCATGACGACGTCGGGCCAGCGAGACTCCGCGCACGGCCGCACTCGAGCAGATGACGCTCAAGACGATGGGGCGCGTACGGTCGACATCACCGTCAAAAAACAGCCGAACGTCTTTTCATGTGTCAGTTTGTGATTGTTCTACACTCATCGTTGACGACCAATACGTCACCATAGGTTAGCGACACAGCAATCCGAAAAGAAACTGATTGTGTCTATGGCGCGGATTGACCCAACGCATAGCCCAATCGAGCCCACCTCAACCCGCGCGTTCTTCCGCGCTCTCTTTGAAGATGGCGATTTCATCGAGAGTCTTGCGGCGAATGTCCGGCACCACCGCATCCTCGGTCGCGTGCCCGGCGACGACAATCATGACCGCGCGTTCATTCTCCGGACGCTCGAGCACGTCGGCGAGAAATTTCATCGGGCTGGGGGTGTGGGTCAGGGTGGACAGCCCAGCCTGGTGCAGCGCCGCGAGCAAGAGCCCCGTCGCCAATCCCACGCTTTCATGGACGTAATACGTCTTAAGCCGGTCGCCCGTATCCGGATCGATTTGATAATTATGTTGAAAGACAACGATTAACCATGGTGCGATTTCCAGGAACGGTTTCTCCGCATCCGTGCCGAACGCTTTGAGGTCGTCCAACCACGCCTGTCCCGCGCGACCGGCGTAAAACGCGCGCTCCTCGGCCTCAGCGGCCTCGCGGATACGGGCTTTCAACGCCGGATCACTGACCGCAACGAAGGTCCAGGGTTGCTTGTGCGCGCCGGAAGGGGCTGACCCTGCTGTCAGAATCGCCCATTCTATAATTTCATGTGGCACCGGTTTGTCGGAGAAGAACCGCACCGACCGACGGGTCGACATCGTCTCCTGAAAGGTGCGTACACGATGAAGGGCGTCCGCATCGGAGTCGTAAGGCGGTCGGGTCAAAGGAATAAAGGCGGACATGCGCGCAACCTCTCTTAACGCGGAGCTGTTCAATCGTTAACGGAATTAACGCGGTATTAAGATCAGTCTAGGATTCCTGTCGACCTCAATTAACCAAACCGAACCGTTCAAGACGGTCGGCGCGGGTCGGTTTCATTGATGCGGTCGCGCACTTCCGAGCGTGACCGGTGCGCGGAGCAGGCGCGGATGGCGAACGACGAAGGTTGGAACGCAGAGGGTCTCGACGCCATCGATCGAGACGCCGCGCAAAAAGCCGCGGACGCGGAGGGCGTCTCTTTGGCTGAATGGCTCGGCCGGCGCATGCTTAAAACGCGGTCCAACGAGAGCCCGACGCCACCGAAAGACGGTGACGGCGACACGACGCGTTCGGCGGTCGACGGGGTGATGTCCACCCTTGATCGGCTCGCCAAACGGCTTGAGGCCAGCGAACATCGCTCGACCTTAGCTATTACCGGCATCGACCAGTCGGTGATCGGCCTGATGGCGCGGCTTGACCAGACGGAAGACCGTCAGGCGCATGCGGATCGGCGCCATGACGAAACGGTCGACGCGTTGCGAACCGCGCAGACCGAATTGACCGACCGCTTGGATCGGGTCGAGCACGATGGACGCGTTGATCAAGCGCTTGATGCGACAGCGCGGCTGAACACCCATGTGGACGCCCTGCGCGCGGACGCCGAGCAGACGCGCACGACGCTAGAGACGCGGTTGGCGGCGTTGAGCGAAACCGTGGAGACGGGGGATGCGCGCGCGCGGTCGGCGGAAACCGATTTGCGCAATGACCTCAACGCGGTGTCCTCCGATGTCGCCAAGCGGTTGAACGCCGGCTTGGATCATGCGCTGCTCCAAGCCAAGCGCGTGCAAGACGATCTGACCCGCGAACTGGAACAGCTGAAATCTTCGAGCTCTGCAGAGGACGAAAAACGCGAGCAAGTGTTTGCTGATCTGATCGATCGCGTCGACGCGGCTGAACGCAATGTGGACGACGCCGTGCGTGCGGTCGAGGGCGCGTACACCACGCTCGATGACCGCTTGAACGCTCTAGAAGCCATCGATATGGCCGCGCCGGTCAAAGCCGTGGAAGAGACGCTCAAGACGCTGGACGACCGGGTGGCCCGGGTCGAAGCCCAAGACATAGACGCGCCGGCCCAAGCCGTCGCCGCCCGCTTGGACCAAGTTGAAAACCGCTTAGGCGCGGTGGAGGCTCAAGACCTCGCCGAACCGGTTAAAATGGTTGAGGACAAACTCACCGCGCTCGACGAACGGGTTGGCGTCGTGGAGGCTCAAGCCCTCGCCGAACCGGTCAAAGCGGTGGAGGCCGCTTTGGGCGCGCTGGCGCAACGGGTCGATGCTGCGGAGACCCGCACCAATGACGCCGCCGCCGACCTAGAGGCCCGGTTTAAAGCGGTCGATGCGCGGCTTTCGGGCGCGGAGTCCACGCTCGCCGAAGACGCCTCCGCCCAAGAAGCCAAAGCCCTGCGCGACCAGATGGACGCCCTGGCCCAGGACCTTCGCGCCTCGGTCGACGGCCTGCGCCAGGACGTCGCCCAACAGCTTGAGCGCGCCGCCGACGATCCGCGGTTGGACGCCCTGGAGACCGCGCTTGCGGAGGCTGACGCGAAAGCCAAAGCCGCAGAGACCAAGCACACCGAAGCCCTCTCACGCATTGGCATGCAGGTCGCCAAGCTGGGCCAAGCCGTCGAGCGTCGGGTGGAGCAGGCCGAGCAACGTGCGATGTCCGCTGCGCGGGAGACCGGTCAAACGCTACTGCCTGAGTTGGACCGGGTGATCGCCCAACGTCTTCGCTCGGTTGAGACCGAAAACGCCGGCGCGATCCGGCGGCTCGGCGATGAGTTCGAGCGCGTTAGCGAGCGGTTGAGCGAGCGGGTCGAGATCTCCGAGCGTCGCTCCGCCGAGGCGATGGACGCTTTGGGCGATCAAGTCGCCCAAGTGGCGGACCAATTGAAAGACCAAGCCCAGCGCCTTGAGGACGATTTGTCGAACCGACTTGAGACCGCGGAGTCCCGGACCCGACAAATGGTCGAGGTCGCTCTTGAGGGCGTGCGCAAACGGTTTGAGGATTCCGAGGCGCGCCAACACGCGGCCGACAGCCCTGTGCAAAAAGCGCTCGAGGGCCTGAAAGCCCGGCTGGAAGCGGTGGAGGACCGAACGCTGCCGGCCTTCGCTCCCGCGCCGGTCGCATATTCTGACGCCGATGCGGCGGACGTCGAAGACGATCTCGACACCGAGATGGACCAAGCGCTAAGCGCGTTTGAAGCGGCGTTTGACGCCGATCTAGACGCCGACGACGCCGTGGACGCGGACGACGATTACGAGCCGGTGGACGATTACGATCTGGAAGACGACGACACCGACGGGGCGATCGAACCCGACGACGATTTAGCGCTGGCCGCCGAGGATGACTTGGAGCCGACGGCCGCCCTGTCGGGCTCTGATGTGGGCCTCACGCCGATGGCGACGCCGGATATCGCCGCCCACGACAATGACGACGGTTTCGAAGACAACGACAGCGAGTTCGTGTTCGAAGACGTCGACGCTGGCGACGACGCGACAGTCGCTCCGACCAGTGAAACCAGCGCTCAGACCCCATTTGTTGACGACGCCCCGCCGCCGCCCACCGACGAGGCTGCGCTGGACGACGACACGCTATACGCGGCGCCGGACTTAGACGCTGCGCCTCAGAGCGAAGGCGCGGACAGCGATCCGTTCGCCGAGGCCTTCGCCGAAGAGCCGCCGGTCGAGCCCGCGGCCCCGCCGAAACCGCAAGGCCCCCCGGGCGCGACTGCGGACAGCGACTTCCTCGCCGCCGCGCGCGCAGCCGCGCAGACCCCGCCATCGGGCGAGCGCGGACGCCGCGGCGGGCGCCGGTCCAGCCCCCGCCCGGGCGCGCCGGCGGCTAGTCCCACGAATACCGGCCGGCGCGTCGCGATCCTAAGCGGGCTGACCGGGATCATGATGCTGGTGGCGGTGTTTGCCTTCATGCGCCAAAGCGCCCCGTCGACCAACGGTCCGTTAATCGCCGAGGCGGCGAACGATCCGACGGTGCGTGACGTGCTCGCCGGGCGCGCTCAGCCCGATATCGCCACCGAGGCCGCCCAACCTCGCACTCTCGCCGATTTAGCAGCGAGCGCTGGAGCCAACGCCGAGACCGTGAGCCAGCCCGCGGTGGAGCCCGCCGAACCGTCCGCGGACGCCGACGCCACGCCGGTTGAGGCCCCTCAACCGGCCACCAAACCCGATGCCCCTGCTCCCGCGCCGCAAGAACCGCCCACTTTGGCGCGGGCGGCCCCCGAGTTGACCCCGGCGGAGCCAGCTCCCGCGGAGCCTTCACCGCGCGAACAGCCCTCTCCCGCCCGGGCCGCCGCAGAGCCGCCCCAGCCGCTTAACGCGTCCGCGACATACGCGTTGGGAGAAACGCGCCTGGCCGAGGGCCGTGTCGAGGAAGGCGTTGCGCTGTTGCAAACGGCCGCGCAAGCGGGCGACGCGCCTGCGCAGTTCCGCCTCGGCAAGCTTTACGAGAACGGCGAGGGCGTCTCGACGAATGCGGACTTAGCGCGTGTTTGGCTGGATCGCGCCGCCCAAGCCGGCCATCGCCAAGCCATGCACGCACTCGCCGTGATGTATGCGGAAGGCCGGGGCGGCCCCGCCAATCAAAACCAAGCCGCGCGCTGGTTCCAAGAGGCCGCGCTTCTGGGTCTGGTCGACAGCCAGTTTAATCTCGCTTTGCTCTATGAGCGTGGCCAAGGCCTGCCGAATTCGCTGCCCGACGCCTATGCGTGGTATTCGATCGCGGCGCGGAACGGCGATGCGGAAGCCGGTCAACGGGCCGAGGAACTCGCCGCGGTCATCTCTGAGAACGCTCGCGGTGAGGCCGACCGGGTCGCCGCCCGGTTCCAGCCCCGCCCCCTGAACGCCGAAGTCAATCGCTCGTTCACGCCCTCGACCTCCGCGGATGCGGGGGCGGTGCGCCGCGCCCAACAATTGCTGCGCGATCTGGGCTATGACGTCGGCGCGCCCGACGGCGCAACGGGGCCTCGGACCCGCGACGCGGTGCTCGCTTATGAGCGGGACAACGGCTTGCCAGGAACCGGGCAAATCACCCTAGCTTTGCTCGCCCGATTGGAGGCCGCCGCAGAACGGTGAGGCGTTAAGGGCGGGGGACATGCGTGCCGATCTACCTGCCGATCGCTGAGATTTCCGTCGACGGTTTCGTCCTGATCGGTTTGGGCCTGTTGGTGGGGTTTCTCTCCGGTTTATTCGGCGTGGGCGGCGGGTTCTTGATGACCCCGCTGTTGATCTTCATTGGCGTGCCACCGGCGGTGGCCGTGTCCACCGAAGCCAGCCAGATCACGGCCGCCTCCGCATCCGGCGCGCTGGGCCATTGGCGACGACGTGCGGTGGACGTGAAGATGGGGCTGTTGTTGCTGCTCGGCGGGGCGCTGGGCTCTTTGGCCGGCGTGCGGATTTTCACCCTCCTGCGCGGGATCGGCCAAATCGATGTGGTCATTTCGCTTTGCTATATTTTGTTTCTGGGATTGGTCGGTGGATTAATGGCGTGGGAAAGCACGCTGGCCTTACGCGCGCGCAAACGCGGAAAAACGCCCCGAGGCCGCAAAGCCGCCCGAACCCGATGGATCGACGCGCTACCGCTGAAAATGCGGTTTCCGCGCTCCAAGCTTTACACCAGCGCTCTGCCCCCAGTGCTCATCGGATTGACGGTGGGGATTTTGGCGGCGCTGATGGGCGTGGGTGGCGGGTTCATCATGGTGCCCGCCATGATCTACATTTTACGCATGCCGACTAATGTGGTCGTCGGCACGTCGTTGTTTCAGATCATCTTGGTGACCGCGTTGACCACCGTGCTTCAAGCGGGCGCGAACCAAACCGTGGACGTGCTGTTGGCCGGGTTTCTGATCCTTGGCGGCGTTCTGGGCGCTCAGCTGGGCGTGCGCGCGGGCGCACGGATCCGGGCTGAGGAACTGCGCTTGGGCCTGGCCTTGGTCGTTCTGGGCGTTTGCGCCAAGCTGGGCTTTGACTTGATCGCGCCGCCGGCGGACCCCTTCGCGCTTGGCGGGGAGGCGATCGCGTGACTCTCGCCGGGCTGATCCTCGCGCTCGCCGCGCAAACCGGCGTCGGCGTATCCGCCGCCTTAACCGAGGACGAAGTGCGGGTGACCTCGCGCTTCGCGGGCGCACAGCTGACCGTGTTCGGCGCGGCGCCCTTTGCGGAGCCGACGGACGATATCGTCATCGTCGTGCGCGGACCCGACCGGGATGCTGTGGTGCGCCGCAAGCGTCGCGTCGCCGGGATTTGGCTGAATCGCGATCCGGTGGTGTTTGAAAACGCGCCGGGCTTTTACTCGGTGGCCGCGACCCGGCCGCTCGGTCAGATCGCCACATTCGACGCCCTGGCCCAAGCCCGCATCGGCGCTGAGAATTTGGCGCTGACCGCTAAGCCCCAGACCGGGGAATCGGTCACCGTCGGCCCCTTAGGCGGCGCTTTAGCCCCCTATCGCGACGCCTTGGTGCGGTCCAAACGCGCCCAAGCGCTTTACAGCGAAACCCCGGGCGCGGTGACCCGGTTTGACGGCGGCTTGTTTCGCACCGTGATCGCTTTGCCCGCGCGCGCGCCGACAGGCGCTTATGAGGCGCAGGTTTATCTGTTCCGCGAGGGCGCGGCTGTCGCGCAAACCACCGTCCAGCTCGACGTGGTCAAAGCGGGGCTGGAGCGGCTGCTCTATGACGCCGCCCACGACCATCCTTGGTTCTATGGCGTCGCCGTCGCGCTTGGCGCCTTGCTGTCGGGGATCGGCGCTGGGGCCGCCTTCACCCGGCGCTGAACCAACCGCTTGGCTTGTGATAAAAAACCAGGTCGCCTAAGGCTGCGCAAGACTGTGTCCGCGGAGCGTCCATGTCCACTCATAGCCCGATCCCGTTCGGCCCGAAGCTCTTAGGTCCGCTCGGCTTAGCGCCCTTCTTCGCCTCAGCCGCAGCGGTTGGCTTCGCGCCAGAGCCGTGGGCCGGCTGGGGGGACCTCTCGCTGATCGGCTATGGCGCGGTGATCTTGTCGTTTCTCGGTGGGGTGCGGTGGGGCCGGTATCTGACCGTCGACCCGGCGCCGGGGCTCGCCGCGTGGACCGCGTCCATCGCGCCCTCCCTGCTCGGCTGGGTTGCGGTTCTGGCCCATGACGCGCCGCGCGTCGCCTGCGCCCTGCTGATCGCCGGCTTCACCGCGCAATACCTGTGGGATCGGCGCACGGCGAAGGCGGGAGGCCTGCCCGCCTGGTACGGCCGCTTACGCACGCTGCTGAGCTTGGGCGCGATCACCGCTTTGGCGATTGGTTGGATCTTGGCCGCCTAATCGGGAACCCAGTGTTTGGGCGGGATCGGCCAGACCCGGTCCCGGCCAAGCATCCAAGCGTGCGGGCGCTCGAACATCCCCGCAAACGCCGGATCGCGGACATTCAACCCGCCTGCATAGGCGCCAAAGGCCGGCAAAATCACCCGCGCGCCATCGCAGAGGAAACACCGCCGCCGCACCGCGCGGCCGCGTCGACGAATGCGCGCGACCGGGTGCAGATGCCCCGCGGCTTCTCCGGGCGCCGGTCCCGCGCTTGGCTCATGGCGGAAGGTCAACCCGCCTAAGCCCAGTTCGCCCGCGCGCCGGCCGCCAACCCGCGCGGGCGGGGCGGGATCGTGATTGCCTTCGAT
>JBHJGU010000139.1:0-28251 GCA_050331475.1 Maricaulaceae bacterium
AAAAAACGGATCGATCGTTTTTCAAACCTGGACACGCTTTCCCCCTGTTCTGTCCAGTGCTGTCGTTAAGGACCGTAGCGCGGCCTTCCCCCTGATGGCCGCGCTGCACGAATTACAGATTGAAGGCGATTTCCGCGCGCACCCAGGACGGAGCGCCGGGATATTCGTAGCGCCATCTTTCGACGGCTTTCACAGCGGCGCTGTCGAACACGCCCGGCGGGGTGGCTTCGACGACTTGGGCGTCAGCAACCGTACCGTCGGCTTGGACCGTGTATTCCACGACGACCTTGCCCTCGACACCCCGACGCTCCGCGCCGCGGGGGTAATCCGGCGCCACTTGTTTGACCAATTTGATCGACTGGGCGTGCGCCGCGCCTGCGCCGAGCATCGCCGCGCCGGCTAATGCGGCCGCCATCACCGATTTAAACTTCACCATAGCTGTCACCCTTGAATTCGCGCCTCTTCGGGACGCGTCGCTTCGGTTTTGCGCGTCACACAACGCACCGAGGGCACGTCATGCGTGTCTGCGCAGCGTTAATGCCGGGTGGGGGGTTTCCGTCAGCTTAATGTCAAAACGTTTTTATCAGCGCGTGTGAGCAGCGAACTCAACAGTTCGCGGCGTCGTTATCAGAGGCGGTCGAGCACATCGTCCGCCAACGCCAAACAACTGGTCAGCCCGGGGCTTTCGATCCCGTAAAGGCAAACCAACCCGATAACGCCATGAACTTCCGGGCCGTCAATTCGGAAGTCTGGGTTCGCCGCATCAAGCTTTGGACGCAAACCGACGCTGTCAAACCAAACCCGGCGTTGACGCACGCCGGGCCAAAAAGCGGCCACCGGTTCGACAAACGCCGCGGGGTCAAAGCCGCCCGGATCATAGTCAAAGCCGTCCACCCAGCGAACGTCCGGCCCTAACCGTAACCCTCCGCTTAGGTCAAAGGTGACGTGCACGCCCAATCCACCCGCCTCGGGAATGGGATAGATCAAGCGTTCGAAGGGGCTTTGGCCTGAAACCGCAGCGTAGCGGCCTTGGACGAACCGATGGACCGGCGCGTCCACGCCGAACGATCGCGCGACCCGGTCCGACCGCGCACCGGCAGCGTTTATGACATGTCGAGCGCGGACCCGATAGTCGGACACGCCGCCGACCCGGACCTCTAGCCCACCGGCGCGTGGCGCGCCGTCGATCACCGTCGCTTGGCGGGCCAAATGTCCGCCGGCCGCCTCCAAGTCCGTAATCAACGCCGATACAAGACCTTGGGAGTCCAGAACGCCTGTCTGTGGCGAATGAAGCGCCGCCCAAACTTCGGCGCCAAGAGCGGGTTCAAGCGCGCGCGCCGACGCCCCGTCCAGCCACGCCAAATCCTCCACCCCATTTGCCTGCGCCCGGTCAAAGAGCGTGCGCAGCGCGTCGGTTTGCGCGGCGTCGCACGCGACCACCAACTTGCCGCACTGTCGATGCGCAATCCCGCGGTCGGCAAGGTAAGCGTAGAGCCGCCGCCGCCCCGCCACTGAAGCCCGCGCCTTCAGCGATCCAGTCGGGTAATAGAGCCCAGCGTGGATGACCTGGGAATTGCGTGAACTGGCGTGCTGGGCGGGCCGCGCCTCCGCTTCAAGCACCACCGTAGCGCACCCCTGGGCGGCCGCCGCCGCGCCGATCGCCAATCCGACAACGCCGCCGCCAATGACCGCGACCTCAATCTCGACGGTGTCCAACCCCGCCTCCCGCCGGTGTGGGCCCTGCACTTAAAGCGGCATAACCCGGTTGCCGATCTCGCAAAAACGTTGCTTTAGACGCGGCTATCGCCATGTTAATGCGCAAAAGAATGCGAGTCGCGCCCTTTGGAGGAAAAATCGTGTCTGCAGAGTTGGACGCCGTCGATACGCGTATTTTAGATCTCATCCAACAAGACGCGAGCCTGTCGGTGGCCGATATCGCGGAGAAGGTGGGCTTGTCCTCCTCGCCCTGCTGGCGCCGGATCAAGCGTCTGGAGGAGCAGGGCGTCGTCACAAAGCGGGTGACGCTGCTCGATCGCGAATTGCTGGGGCTGGATTTTGAAGTCATCGCCTCGATCAAACTGGCTTTGCCCAACCGCGCCTCGCTGGACGCGTTTGAGGCCGCGATCATGGAAATGCCCGAAGTCGTTGACTGCACGACGGTCACCGGATCGGTGGATTACATGCTGAGGATCATTACCAGCGATATGCACGCTTATGATGACTTTATGCGAGATAAGTTACTGTCGTTAGGTTTGATATCGGATATGCAGTCACGGATTGTCGTGCGCACGGTTAAGACCACGACCGCTTTGCCTTTATCTTTGGCGCACGCAACGAGCGCCTGACCGTCGTCTCTAACCGTCAGGCAAATACACGACCACCTCGCAGGTATTAAGCTCTTGCGTTCTGGCGTTAGGAAGAAATTAACCTCTGACCGCCACAGTCTTCACGAGATTGTTGGCGAGATCACAAACGCGTTAGAGTCCGTCGGAGATCGGCTCCCAAGCGCGTGTCACGTTTCGAACCAACCCTGAAGCATGCGGCCCGCTTCCCCCGGCCCGGCCGCTTGCCTACCGGAGGCGACCCAACCTCCGGACCGCGTCTTCCCCGGACGTGGATGAGCGGGCGGCCGCTTCCCCTCGGCCGCCCGCTTCCTTTTTCCACCCCCGCGCGGCGTGCGCCCTCACCGCCTGCGGCGTGATCGCGCGGGCGGCTCCGGCTCGACCTTTGCCCCGCCCCATGGCTCTATCCCCCTCCCGCGAGCAGGAGGCGCATCACCGCCATGACCCCCAAACCCAATCGCGCCGCGCTACCGCTTGTCATGGCCATCGTCATGATGGATGCGGTCGGCGTGGGCATCGTGCTGCCCGTCCTGCCGGACCTTTATGTCGACCTGACGGGGCGGCCCTTGAGCGACGCCGCGCTTTTGGGCGGGGCGTTGGTGTTTCTGTTCGCCCTTTTGCAATTCGTCTTCTCCCCAGTGATCGGCAATTTGAGCGACCGGTTTGGGCGGCGGCCGATCCTGTTATTGTCCATGGCTAGTTTCGGGGTGAATTATTGGGTCATGGCGCTCGCGCCGAGCGTGTTCTGGCTGTTTGTCGGCCGCATCGCGACAGGCGTTTTCGCAGCCACCTATTCCGCCTCCAGCGCTTACATCGCGGACATCACGCCGCCGGAAAAAAGGGCGGCGAATTTCGGCTTAATCGGCGCAGGCTTTGGGATCGGCTTTATCCTGGGTCCGGTCATTGGCGGTTTGTTGGGCGAGCTGAGCCCGCGCACGCCGTTTTTTGTCGCGGGCGGTTTGGCGTTGCTCACCGCGGCGATCGGGCTTTTTGTGCTGCCCGAGACCTTACCGGTCGAGCGGCGTCGACCGTTTAGCCTGGCGCGCGCGAACCCCTTGGGCGCCTTTCGCGCCATGAGCGCGCTGCCCACCGTGCTGGGTCTGGCTTTTGTTTACGGCTTCATCCAATTCGCCAACCAGACGTATCCGGCGACCTGGGCGTTTTACGGCAAGGCGTTGTTTGACTGGACGCCCGCGCAATTAGGCCTCTCCTTATTCATGGTGGGCCTGGCCACCGCGGTCGTTCAAGGCGGATTGACCCGGGTTTTGATCCCCCGCTGGGGCGAAGTGCGATGCGCAGTGATCGGGCTCAGCGGGGCGACGCTGGCCATGTTTGGCTTTGGCTTGGCCCAGTCGGTCTGGGTGGTTTATCTCTGCATTGGGCTCAGCGCGCTTAACGGTTTGGCGACGCCCGCGATCCAGAGCCTGATGTCCGCCCGGGTCGGCGCGGACGCCCAGGGCGAATTGCAGGGCGCGCTCGCCTCGCTTCAAGGTCTGGCTCTGATCATCACCCCGCCCCCGGCGACGGCGCTGTTTTACGTTTTCACCCGTGAGGGCGCACCAATCTTTCTGCCCGGGGCGCAATACTTGGTCGGCGGCGTGCTCATGGCAATCGCCTTGGGATTGTTCTTGAACGCATGCGTTAAACCCAAAGCTCAAGCGCCAGCGGAGTGAGCGTCCACGCCTGCGCCGCCCTAGGGTCGGTTTGCGGTCAGTCGGACGCCTTTGCTCGGGCACTCCACGACGCCGTCGGATGTTGAAAAGCGTATCGGAACCGCCTGTTCCTCCGGCGTGGCGCCGCCCTGAGTTACGTGGAAATGCAGATGCGGGCCGGAGGACCAGCCGGTGTTCCCGGACCGGCCGATCCGATCGCCCGCTCTCACGGTCTCGCCCAACGCGACGAAAACGCCATTGGGCTTTAGATGGAGATAGTGCCCCAGTGATCCGTCGGCGTGCTCGACGATGACCCGGTTGGCGCGAAACCGGAAGCGGTCTTCCTTGCCGCCACCGCGATAACCCTCTTGCACATAGACCACCCGTCCGGCACGCGCCGCGGTGACGATCGTGCCCCGCCGCATCGGAAAATCCACCGCAAACCGGCTGGCGCCCTGGTGGCCTCCACCGCCATGACATCTTTTGCTGACCCGATAGGTTTTGCCCGGCCGAAACGGTAAGCGATAGACGTGCTCGACGTCATGACGCGCGGACATGCCCCCGAAGAGCAGTGTTACGGTTTGCCGTTGTTCGGGCGTCGAAGCGTCGCCTCGGGGCCGCAACAACAACGATTTGCGCTCTCCTGGCGCAACCAAAACCGGGGGTCTCACAGAGGTCGTGGCCGCGTCCTCGGCATCGGAAGGGCGTATAACGACGCCGAACGGCAAGAGCGCATTATGGTTCGTTACCACATACTCGATCGCGCTTTCGGAACGATCGACTTCTAAACAGACGCCGAAAAGGCAATCGGGTTGCTTCGGCGCGTCATCAGCGGAGGCGGGGCCGAGAAAGGCGAACACGGCCAGGCTGATAACGCGCATCCGCAAGCGCTTTACATCCGCTCCGGCGCTTCGAGGCCAAGTATATCCAGCGTCCGTTCAAGCTGGCGCAACGCCAGCGCCGCGAGCGCGAGACGGGAGCCCTTAGCCGCGTCGGTTTCCGCGCCCAAGATCGGGCAATTGGCGTAAAAGCTCGAAAACGCCGTCGCCAGGCCATAGGCGTGATCGCAAAGAATATGCGGGGCTTTCTTATCGTAAGCCTGGGCTAAGGCGCGCTCAAAGCCGTCTAAGGCCAAGACCAGGCCGCGTTCAGCCTCCGCGCGCACGGCAATCGGTCCAGGCTCGACCCCCGCCTCGGCGGCCTTGCGCAGCACGGACTTCACCCGCACCGCCGCATAGAGCAAATAAGGCCCGGTCTTGCCCTCAAAGGCGGTGAACCGGTCCAAATCGAACACGTAGTTGGTGGTGCGTTGGTTTTGCAGATCGGCGAACTTGATCGCCGCCAAGCCGACCTGGCGCGCCACCGCGGCCAAGCCGTCATCGCCCAAGTCTTGGCCCAAACCGGCCTCGGCCAAGCGCGACCGCGCGGCGTCCTCCGCCATGGCCAGCAAATCCGCCAAGCGCATCACCCCGCCCTCGCGGGTCTTAAACGGCTTGCCATCGGGCCCGTTGACGGTGCCAAAGCCGACATGCTCAAACCGGGCGCGCTCGCCATAGCCGGCTTTCTCTGCGGCGCGAAACACCTGCTCGAAATGCTCGCGCTGGCGTTGGTCGACCACGTAAAGCGACAGGTCCGGATCGAGCGCCTGTTTGCGATCGAGGATCGTCGCTAAGTCGGTGGTTCCGTAAAGCGCCGCGCCCTCGGAGCTGACCAAAATCATCGGCGCGAGCTCTTTTTTGTCGGTCGGCTCGGCGACGCGAATAATCCAAGCGCCCTCACTGAGTTCCGCCACCCCGCGCGCCTTAAGGTCCGCGACCATATCCGGGATCAGCGACTCGGCGTCCGCCTCCCCCTTCCAGAGGACGAAAAACACCCCCATGCGGGCGAAATCCCGCTTGAGGCCCGCTTTGGACACCGCAATGAAATGGGCCAGCAAAGCGCGATAGCCCGCGTGGCCGGCTTGCAGTTTCGCCGTGGCCTTGCGCGAGCGATCCATACGCGCCGGGTCCGCTTTAGCTTTGGCGCTGGCTTGTGGGTAGAGCCGGGCAAGATCATCGAGGTCCACCGGGCTTTCGGCGGGGAACGGCTCCGCCGCGTCGGTCGCGAAATAGGGCAGTTCGGGGCGTTCGTCCTCAAGCTCGGTGATCAAATGGCCCATTTGCAGGCCCCAATCGCCAAGGTGAACGTCGCTGGTCACGGTGTCGCCGCGGAACCGATAAAGCCGCTGCAGACAATCTCCGATCACAGAAGACCGCACATGACCCACATGCATGGGCTTGGCCACATTCGGTCCGCCGAAATCGATCAGAATTCGGCGCGGTGCGTCAAGCTGGGCCGCCCCCGCCCGCGGGTCCGCCGCCAATGCGGCTGCACGGGCGTCATAAACCGCGTCCGTGGGGGTCAGGTTTAAAAACCCGGGCCCGGCGATCTCCACCATTGCGATGTCCGGGTCACCGGCGAGACGATCGGCGAGGGTTTGGGCGATCTCGCGCGGATTTTTTTTGAGCGCCTTCGCCGCCGCCATGGCCCCATTGCACTGAAACGGCGCCAGATCGGGCCGTGCGGAGCGCTCCACCCGGCCGAGCGCCGGCTCCAGGCCAAGCGCATCGAAGGCGGGACCAAGCTTTGCGCTGAGCGCTTGGGTCAGCGTCGTCATGGGTCCACAGTAGCCGCGTCGATGCGGAACCGCCGACCGGACCGGTTGAACTCAAGCTGCTCGTCGGTGAGTTCGAAGCCCACGAGGATTTCAAAATTGTTGCCGCTGGTGCGGTCATTAATCCGCGGGATAATAATCTCGTCGAAAACTTCCGTCACCTGGACAATCTGCTCGTCTTTTGGGAACACGACATTGAGCGGATAAACTTCCTTTTTGATGATCGCAACATTCCGCCTCGTGACAGTGACAAAATAATTGTACTGATGAGTGTTTTCATCCAAGGCCGCCGGGCCGCGACCAAATGAAAACGTGATCGCCAAGTCCGCATTGATCGGTTTGTCCGCAAAGTATCGGCACCGCGATTGGACGTCTTCAATCTCGCCGGTGAAGCCGACAAATCGAAACAGCGTGTCCTCACCTTCAAAATTCACCACCCGGCCGGCGTCGCTCAGGATGGAGGCGGCCGGACACGGGCCGGGGTTGGGCAGCTCCTCGCCGCTTTCGAATAAGGCGCAGCTACTCGCGCCCAATCCCGCCAACGCCATCAACCCGCGTTTGAACATAAACGGCCCCCAATCCGCGCACATGCGGTCGCATTCTCGCCCTTGCGTCTAACCACTATAGTTTCTCCCGAGAGGAGGCGCGGGCGCGCCGGTGATATCGCCTCGGACCCCGCCTCGCAATGTCGACGCGCCGCGTTGCTGTTAGAGCGCGGCGTGGCATAGGCCAGCGGCGTACAGAGGATCGTGCGCCACACAGACGGCGAAGCCAAGGGATGTCAACGTGATGGATCGATTGTCACGTCCAAGCGTGTCCTTTTTACTTACCGCACCGCGCGGGTTTTGCGCAGGCGTGGATCGAGCGATCTTAATCGTCGAACAGGCGATCAAGCGTTGGGGCGCGCCGGTTTATGTGCGTCACGAAATCGTGCACAACCAGCATGTCGTCAGACATTTAGAACGAATGGGCGCGGTGTTTGTCAGCGAACTCGACGAATGCCCCACCGATCGGCCGGTGATCTTCTCCGCCCATGGCGTGCCCAAGGCGGTGCCTCAAGAAGCTGAGCGGCGCGAGATGATTTATGTCGACGCCACCTGTCCCTTGGTCTCCAAGGTCCATGTGGAGGCCGATCGCCATTACGACTCCGGCCGGCATTTGCTTTTGATCGGCCATGCGGGGCACCCCGAGGTCATCGGCACCCTCGGCCAATTACCGCCGGGCGCGATCACCTTGATCGAGACGCCGGAGGACGCGGAAGCCTATGCGCCCGCCGACCCCAACCAATTGGCCTATGTCACCCAAACCACGCTCTCAGTGGATGACGCGTCGGAAATCGTCGCGGTGCTGCGCCGCCGGTTTCCCGCCATTGTGGGTCCCCACAAGAACGACATCTGCTACGCCACCACCAACCGTCAGGAGGCGGTCAAAGCGATCGCGCCGAAATGCGGGATCGTTTTGGTGCTCGGATCGCCAAACTCGTCAAACTCTTCGCGCTTGGTTGAAGTGGCCGAGCGCGCCGGCGCCGCGCGCGCGCGATTGATTGAAAACGCCGATCAGATCGATTGGAGCGAGGTCGCCGAGGCGGGCGTCGTTGGTTTGACTGCAGGCGCCTCCGCGCCTGAGTGCTTGGTGACCGAGGTGCTCGACGCCGCCCGGCTTCGCTTTGAAGTCGACGTTAATGAAGTCTCGGTCACCCGCGAAGACGTCACATTTAAATTGCCGCGCGTTCTGGCCGACTGAAGGCGTATGGCGGTTTACACCCCGGTGTCGGATGCGGCGCTGGAGCGGTTCTTGAGCGATTACGCGGTCGGCCGGCCCCGGGTTTTTAAGGGCATCGCGGAGGGTGTCGAGAACTCCAATTTTTTTCTCGAAACCGAGCATGGCCGCTTCGTCCTGACCCTTTACGAAAAGCGCGTTCAGGCGACCGATCTGCCGTTTTTTTTAGGGCTCATGGCCCATGCGGCGGGTAAAGGCTTTCCCTGCGCCCCGCCCATCGCCATGAAGTCCGGCGCGGTCCTTGGCGAACTCAATGGCCGACCTGCGGCTCTGGTGGCGTTCATGGATGGGGTGTCCCCTCAAACCCCAAGCGTAACCCAATGCGCGGCGGGCGGACGCGCGCTGGCGCGGTTTCACCGTGCGAGCGCGGACTTTACCCTACAGCGTGAGAACGACCTCAGCCTGCTGGGCTGGCGGGAATTGTTCGATCGCCACCGGGCGAAAACTGATGCGTTCGGCGGAGGCGTCGGCGCAGAGGTGGCGACCGTGCTCACCGGGTTGGAGCGCACCTGGCCCAAAGGCGCGCCGCAAGGCGTGATCCACGCCGATCTGTTCCCCGATAATGTTCTGTTCCTGGGCGATCGGGTCTCAAGCTTCATCGACTTCTATTTCGCATGCGATGACGCGCTCGCCTATGACCTCGCGGTGTGTTTGAACGCGTGGGGCTTTGACGCGGACCATCGGTTCGATCCCGAGCGAGCCCAAGCCTTCACCCGCGGTTATCAGGAGATCCGAGCTTTGAGCGCTCTCGAACGCGACGCCCTGCCCGTCTTTTGCCAAGGGGCGGCTCTGCGGTTTTTCCTCACCCGGTTGGCGGATTGGGGCGAGAGCGGGCCCGGCGCGTTGGTGCGGGAAAAAGACCCCGCCGAGTACCTCATCAAGGTGCGCTTTCACCGGGACGCCGCGGACCCAGCGGTCTACGGGCTGTGAGCGCGGGTCCGGTGGTCATCCACACCGACGGGGCGTGTAAGGGCAATCCCGGCCCGGGCGGCTGGGGCGCGGTCCTGCGCTATGGCGACACGGTCAAGGAGATCAAAGGCGGGGAAGCGGAAACCACCAATAACCGCATGGAGTTGACCGCCGCCATCGAAGCGCTCGACGCGCTCAAGCGGCCCTGCAAGGTCGAGCTGCACACGGATTCGGTTTATCTGCGCGACGGCATCACCCGGTGGATCCATGGCTGGAAAGCCAAGGGCTGGAAAACGGCGGCGAAAAAGCCAGTCAAGAACGAAGACCTTTGGCGGCGCCTCGACGCGGCCGCCCAGCGCCACGACATGGATTGGCGCTGTTTGAAGGGCCATGCGGGCGACCCGGGCAATGAACGCGCCGACCAGCTCGCCAATGAGGGGCTGGCCGACGCGCGAGACGTAGGTGAACCGCGTTAAAGTTGGCTTAACATGTGCTCCGCGCTGGAGGTTTGGAAACCGCCGCCCGCGTCGAGGTTAAAGTGTTTGACCACCCCGTCTTCGGCCAACAGGGAATAGCGCTGGCTACGCGGTCCCATGCCAAACCCGCTGGCGTCCAACTCCATGCCGATGGCTTTGGTGAAATCGCCATTGCCGTCAGCCAGCATCAGGACGGCGTCATTGGCGTTCTGATCCTTGCCCCATGCGTCCATGACGAACACATCATTGACCGAAACACAGGCGATCCGATCCACGCCCTTGGCTTTAAGCGCCTCCGCATGGGCGACGAAGCCGGGCAAATGCTTGGCCCAGCAGGTAGGCGTGAACGCGCCGGGCACCGCGATCAGGGCTACGGTTTTGCCGCCAAACACCTCGGCGGTGGTCATTTGTCCCGGACCCTCAGGGGTCATGACCCCGAAGGTCGCGTCGGGCAATTTCGTGTTCACGTCCATCTTGTTTGTCCTTCCTTGGTTAAGCCCCCGCGGGCTGATCGGCGGCGCGAAAAACCTCCGCTCCAGGCCTTGCGGGAACAGGCCATCGCGTCAACGATAGCGTTATGATGCTAGACCATGACACCTTTCTGACAGGCAAGATGCTGATCGCCACGCCGTCGCTTGGCGATAGCCGGTTTTCGCGCTCGCTGATCTATGTGGCCGACCATAACGAGCGCCACGCCATGGGCATCGTGGTGAATAAGGCCATGGGCGAGTTGACCTTAATGGACCTGCTCGACCAACTGAGCATTCCCGCCACGATCCGCACTCCGGATCGGTTAGTGCTCGAAGGCGGCCCGGTGGGCCGTGACCGCGGGTTCGTGCTGCATTCGGACGATTATTTCCTCGAAGACGCAACCTTGGTTGGGCGCGGCGGGGTCAGCCTGACCGCCACGAAGGAAGTGCTCGAAGCGATCGCGGCGGATGACGGCGCGCCGGAACGCGCCGTCTTAGCGCTGGGCTATGCGGGCTGGGGGCCCGGTCAGCTGGAGGCTGAGATTGCGGACAATTCCTGGCTGATTTGCGAGGCGACGGAGCAATTCGTGTTCGGCGACGATTTAGAGGCGAAATGGGCAGGCGCGCTGGCCTCCATCGGCGCGGATGCGGGCCGATTGTCCGGGCTGTCGGGCACTGCATAACCTGCCTCACCGCTCAGCCGCTTAATCGCCACGCAGCTTGGCGTAGAGCAGATGATCCCGCCAGGCGCCGTTGATTTTGAGATAGCGCCGGGCGCAGCCCTCAAGGCGAAAGCCTAACGCCTCAAGCAGCGCCTTTGAGGGCTCGTTACACGGAATGCAGGCGGCTTCGATCCGGTTCAGACCCAAATCGGTAAACGCATACTCTAACACCGCGGTGACCGCAGCGCGCATGAGCCCGCGGCGCTTGAATGGGTCGCCCACCCAATAGCCCAGCGAGGCGGTCTGCTGCACGCCGCGGCGGATGTTGGACAGATTGCACCCCCCCGCCAGCGCCTGGTCTTCCGCCCGAAACACAAAAAACGGATAGGCTAGGCCTTCGCGAATATCGCGGGCATAGCGGCGCAAGCGACGGCGAAAGGCCGGTCGGGTCAGGTCGTCGGGCGGCCAAGACGGCTCCCATGGCGTCAAAAACGCCCGGCTGCGCGCGCGTAATCGCGCCCACGCCTCAAAATCTTCATAGCGAGGCGCGCGTAGCCACACGCCCTCCCCCTCAAGCCCCTCGGCGATCGGCTCGCGGCGCATCAGCGCCATAGCGGCCTCCCCTATGTTTGTCGCCCAAACTTAAGCTTCCGCGATGCCAGCCAAGGACGCAAGGGGGCGTTTGGGGCCCAAACCGGCCACCGCGCGCGGACCCGCGAGTGCGGTTTGCGCCGCCGCGCGGACCGCCTCAGGCTCAACCGCGGCCAACCGCTCCAAAACCACCTCAGCGGGCGTCGGCGCACCGTCCAGATGCAGTTGCGCGGCCAACGTTTCCGCCCGCGCCGCGGGGGCTTCGCGCGCCCGCAACCATCCGGCGCAGAATTGCGCTTTGGCGCGGTTCAGTTCTGCGTCTGTTGGTCCCGATTGAGCGAGGGCGTCCAAGGCCTCCAAGCTGAGCCGCGCGACTTCGCCGGTCTTTTCTGAAGCGCAGGCCGCGTAAATCCCCATTCCACCCACGCCCTGATAGCTCTCTAAAAAGGCGTCGATGGTGTAGGCGAGCCCGCGCGCCTCGCGCACGTCCTGGAACAGCCGCGAGGACATGCCCCCGCCGAGGATTTCCACCAGCGCATGGGCGGCGTAGCGCAGCTCAGGGGTGGCGTCCGCAGCCGGTCCGGCAAAACCTATAACAAGATGAGTCTGCTCCGTTTTGCGCGGCTCGGTTTGAACACCGCCGAGAAACTGCGCCGGCTCGGGGCTGTCCTCAACGGCGTCAGCGAACCAGTCGCCGAACGCCGTTTCCGCCGCTTGGCTGAGCCGCTCCAGCCCGACCGCGCCCGCGCCCACCAGCATCAGCCGATCCGGCCGGTGGTGGCGTTCAGCATAGGCGCGCACGATTTGGGGCGTTAGCGCGTCGAGCCGGTCGGGCGCGCCAAGAATAGGTCGACCCAGCGGGGTGTCCCCAAAACACGCAGTTTGAAACAGCTCGAAAACATAGTCGTCCGGGGTTGCGCGCGCTTCACCGATTTCTTGGTGGACCACGTCCTGCTCAAGGGCGAAATCATCGGGGTCGAAATGCGGCCGCCGCAGAATGTCCGCGAGCAGGTCGACCAACGCCTCCACGTCATCAGCCAGCGCCCGGGTGTGATAGCTTGTGCGTTCATAGCTCGTCGCCGCGTTCAGGAGCGCGCCGCGGTCTTCAACCGCCTGGGCGATGTCGCGGGCGGACCGCCCGCCCGCGCCCTTGAACGCCATGTGTTCGAGCAGATGGGAGGCCCCGTTCAGCGTTAAGGGCTCCCACCGGGCGCCCAGCTTCACCCAAACACCGAGCGCCACCGTCTCAAGCCCGTTCATCGGATCGGCGGCGACGATGAGCCCATTGGCCAATCGGTCCACAGCGACACTCATGGCCGGGGCGCCCGTTCAGCGACCTGCGTTTTCAAGGCCTGCAGATCCGCCGTCAGGGGGCTCAGCTTTTCAGGACGCTCGAACAGGTCTCCGCAGCGCTCGGGCGCTTGAGGGTGTCGGCCGGTCGCCTCGTGCACCGCGTCGGGAAACTTCGCCGGATGGGCGGTTGCGAGCACGACCCGCGGCGCGCCCGGCGTCTTCGGCGGACGGTCCCGGGCCGCGGCGACGCCGACGGCTGTGTGCGGATCGATCAACTGCCCCGTTTCGGCGTGAACGCGCGCCATTTCGGCTATGGTGCGCCCATCATCGACGCTCACCGCGCGTATGGCAGCGGCGAGCTTGGCGTGGGCGGCCGAGGGCACGCTTAACCTCCCCGTATCGGCGAAACCCTCATAGGCCCGGGCTGTCGCGGCCCCGTCCCGGTCGAACGCCTCAAACACGAGCCGCTCCAGATTGCTGGCCACATTGATGTCCATCGCCGGGCTCAGCGTCGCGAGGGCGGCCTGGCGCCGAGCCATACCGTGGCTAACGAACTGCGCTAGCGCGTCATTGGCGTTCACCGCTGCGGTGAGGCTGTCGATCTCCAAACCCAAACGCCCCGCCACCCAGCCGGCCAGGCAATCACCGAAATTCCCCGTCGGCGCATAGAACGCCGCCGGCCCGGGCAAGGCGGCGCCAGCGGCGAGGAAATACACGCTTTGTGCGGCGATGCGCACCCAGTTGATGGAGTTCACCCCGGACAAATCATAGTCACGGCGGAAGGCCTCCTCAGCAAAAGCGGCTTTAACCAAGCGCTGGCAGTCGTCGAAATCGCCGGAGACCGAGAGCGCGTGAACGTTCTCCGCGCCGGTCGTGGTCATAAAGCGGCGCTGAACGTCGGACACCCGGCCTTCGGGCAGTAGGATGAACAGGTCGATATTCGCGAGGCCCGCCAGCGCGGCGGCGGCCGCGCCGCCGGTGTCCCCAGAGGTCGCCACGAGAACCGTTAACCGCCGACCAGCGCGGGCGAGCGCCTGGTCGTAAAGCTGCGCCATAAGCTGCAGGGCGATGTCCTTGAACGCCAAAGTGGGGCCGTGAAACAGCTCCAGCAGCCAAAGGTCGGCGTCGATCTGCACCAAGGGGGTGACCGCGGGCGATTGAAACCGGGCGTAGGCGGCCTGGCACGCGCTGTGAAGGTGCTCAGCCAGCGGATCCTCGCTCCCCGCAAAGCCGTGCAACACCGCCTCAGCGCGGACAACATAGGCGCAGCCGGGGTCAAGCACGCTCGGCGCCAGGTCTGGCCACGCCTGTGGGTGATAAAGCCCGCCATCGGGGGCCAAGCCCTCTAGCAAAACGTCCGTAAAGCCCGCGTCCGGCGCTTGCCCGCGCGTGGATCCGTACCGCATCAGCCGTCCTTTCGCCGGTTAAAATCGCCCGCGCTGGCGGTGCACGGCGAGGTAAACGCCCGCCAGCGTCGCGGCGAGGCCGAACCAGGTCAAGGCGTAAACCAGGTGCCGATCGGAGAGCTCCGGGCCCAGCGGCGCGGGCTGAGGCCAGGGCGCGCCGGTCGGCGTTTCAAGCTCGACGAACCAACCCTCAAGCGGACGCGCGGCTTGGAGCGCCGCCAGCATGGGGCTGACCTTACGCCGATACCACAGCGTCGCGTCAGGGGTGTTTGGCGGGGTGAACCAGCCGGGCTTGGGTTCGGGCCGCAGCCGGCCAATCAGGGTCAGCGGTCGCTCAGGGGACGGCGCGGGGTCAAAGCCGCGCGGGGTCCATCCGCGATCGACCAAGAGCGACGCCGGCGCTCCAGCCGCTTCGGTTTCAAAAACGGCAAAGGCGCGCGCGCCGGGGCGACCCTCATCGAGCCCATAAAGCGCCAGTGACGTCTGGGGGTCGGCGAACCGTCCGCTCACACGAACCCGGGTGAACCGAACGTCTTCGCCTTGTGCGGCCTGCTCCAACGCTTGGGACAGCGGGATCGGTTGAGCGGCGATGCGCGCATCCAGCGTCGTGATCAGATCCGCCTTCCAAGCGTCACGCTGCAACTGCCAGACGCCTAACCCCAGCAACAGCGCCAGAGCGGGCAAAGCGGCGAGGGTCAAACCCGGCAAAGGGCGGAAGCTCATGGCGAGACCGCCCTATTAGACCAGCCGCGCTGGGCCACGATCCGCCGCGCCAACGCCGCCCGACGCCACCCCGCCATGGGGCTCAATTAAAAACGAAATAGACGAAAGCGAAAAGGAACAACCACACCACATCGACGAAGTGCCAATACCAGGCCGCCGCTTCAAAGCCGAAGTGTTTCTCCGGCTTAAAATAGTCGCGCTTCATCAATAGATAGCATACTAGCAAGAAAATCGTCCCCACCAGCACGTGAAAACCATGAAATCCTGTGGCCATGAAGAATGACGCGCCGTAGAGATTTCCGGAAAAGTCGAAATGCGCATGCGCATATTCATAGACCTGCACGCAGCTAAAAGAAGCGCCGAGAATCACGGTCGCGATCAACCAGTTCTTCGCCAACTGACGCTTGCCTTCAATGAGGTAATGGTGAGCGTAGGTCACCGTCATGCCCGAGGTCAGCAAAATCATGGTGTTGAGCAAAGGCAAATGCAGAGGGTCGAAGGTTTCGATGCCCGGCGGCGGCCAGCTTTCCCAGCCCTCTAACAGCCGCACGTCGTGGAAGAGGGCGAGTTCGAAGAACACCCAGAACCAGGCGACGAAGAACATCACCTCCGAGGCGATGAACAAAATCATGCCGTAGCGCAGGCCGATATCGACCACCGGCGTGTGGTCGCCTTGCTTACCCTCTCGAGCAACGTCGCCCCACCAGCCGACCATGGTGTAAACCACAAGCCCGAAGCCCGCGAGCATGACCCAAGGCTGGCCTTCACCGAGCAGGAAAAAACTCGCCGCCGTCTCGTCGGTGACTAAGCCCTTCATGAAAATCACCGCGCCTAGCGCCAGAACAAAGACGCCCACGGAGGCGACCAAGGGCCAAGGGCTCGGTTCAACCAGGTGATAATCGTGTTTCGCGGCTCCAGCCATGACGGATGCGGTCCTTCTTTTTCTCTCGTGCCCGTGTAACGCCGGTCCGCAATGCGGACAAGCGGATTAGTCCGCGCCCGACGTTGGCCCGCCGGCCGGCTCGCTGGCGAAGAATGTGTAGGACAACGTGATTTCGGTCAGATCATCCATACGCGGATCATCGAGCAGTTCGGGGTCTAGGTAAAACAGCACCGGCATGTCGACCGCCTCCCCAGGGTCAAGCGTCTGCTCGGTGAAGCAAAAACACTCGATCTTGCTGAAATACCGGCCCGCTTTATGCGGGGTGACATTGTAGGACGCGACCCCATAAGTGGGCCGGTCCGACCGGTTCTCCGCCTCGTAAAACGCGAGCTGCGTCTCGCCGATCTTGGCCTCTAGCGTCGCGGCTGCGGGTTTGAACCGCCAGGGCAGGTCTTTCGACGCGGTGGCGTCAAACCGCACGGTGACGGTCCGCTCAGACACCACGCCGGGCGCTTGGGCGGCGCGCTGGGTCGTGCCGCCGAACCCGGTCACCCGACAGAACGCGTCGTAAAGCGGCGCGCTGGCGAAGGCGAGCCCGCCCATGGCGCCGACGACCGCAGTGCAAGCCAGCGCGATCCGCACGCTCTTAGGACCAACGCCGCCGCTCACACCGACCCCCAGGTGGCGTTTTGCGTCAGGCGGACCAGGGTGGCGACAAAAATCAACACCATCATGCCCACAAGCGACCAGGCGATAGCCTTATTGCGCTTGTCGTGCGCGGCTTTGATCGGGTCTTCGCGCCTATCCGGCATGGGCGGCTCCAAACACAGGCGCGTAAAGCCCCAGGGCGTGCTCAACCAAGAGCGCGGCGAACAGCGCAAAGAGATAAAGGATGGAAAAGGCGAACAAATCCCGAGCGGCTTTATCCCCGCTCGCCACGGCGTAGAGGTCCGCCTCACTCGCCGCGTCCGCCCGCTCCCCAGCCCGGCTGCGCACCACCCGCCAGGCGAGGCCGAGGAACATCAGCCCCGCAAGCCCGGACACGCCCGCATATAGCACACCGCCTAACCCGATGAGCGCCGGTGCGAAGCCCGCGGGCGCGAGCGCGAGCGCGTACAGCCCGCATTGCCGCCGCGGCGCCGCGGGCCCCTTGACCACCGGCATCATGGGCACGCCCGCCCGATCGTAATCGCCCGCTTTGTAAAGCGCGAGCGCCCAGAAGTGCGGTGGCGTCCACAAAAAGATGATCAAAAACAGCAGCCACGGCTCCGCCGCGAAGCCGTCCGCCGCGACAGCCCAACCAATCACCGGCGGAAACGCCCCCGCCGCCCCGCCAATGACGATGTTCTGTGGCGTCGCGCGCTTCAGCCAAACGGTGTAGATCACCGCATAGAAGGCGATGGTGACCGCCAGCCACGCCGCCGCCTCATAAGACACGAGCGCGAGACCGAGTACCGAGAGCGCGCTGAGCACCAGGCCAAAGGTGTAAGCCTCCGTCGCGGGCACCGCGCCGCGCGCCACAGGCCGGAGACGGGTGCGCGTCATGATCGCGTCAATATCCGCGTCATAGGCCATGTTGAGCGCGCCTGCTGCGCCAGCCCCCACAGCGATGCACACCACCGCAATTACCGCTTCAAGCGGATGCACGTCGCCGGGCGCGGCGATGAGGCCGACAAACGCGGTGAACACCACCAGAGACATCACCCGCGGCTTGAGCAACGCAATAAAATCGCGGGCTTGAGCGGGCGCCGGGTTTGAAACGGGCGCGCGCGACAGCTCGACGCTAAGGTCTGTCAAGAGGGACTCCTCCCTTAAGTTCGCAACGCCGACCGACCCCGCCGGCCAGCATCGCGTTATCAGTCGCGAACCCCGTCGCTTATTTGACGACCGGCGGCTCGTTAAATTGGTGGAAGGGCGGCGGCGAAGACAGTGTCCACTCCAACGTGGTCGCGCCTTCGCCCCAAGGATTGGCCGCGGCCCGACGACGCGTCCGGAAGGCTTCGCCGAGCATAACGAGGAACACTACGACACCGGCCGCAGAGATATACGACCCAAAGGTGGAGACCTGGTTCCACAAGGTGAACGCTTCGGGATAGTCGATATAGCGCCGAGGCATACCCGCAAGCCCTAAGAAGTGCTGCGGGAAGAACACCAGATTAACGCCGATAAACGTCACCCAGAAGTGGATTTGCCCAAGCCGTTCATTGTACTCGAACCCGGTCATTTTCGAGAACCAGTAGTAAAAGCCACCGAAGATGGCGAACACGGCGCCCAAGCTCAGCACATAGTGGAAATGCGCCACCACATAATAGGTGTCGTGCAAGGATTGGTCGACGCCAGCGTTCGCCAACACCACGCCGGTAACTCCGCCCACGGTGAAGAGGAAGATAAACCCGATCGCCCACAGCATCGGCACCTTAAAGTCGATGGAGCCGCCCCACATGGTCGCGATCCAAGAGAAGACTTTAATTCCTGTCGGGACGGCGATGATCATGGTCGCGGCGACGAAATACGCTTTCATATTCACGTCCATACCGACCGTGTACATATGGTGCGCCCAGACCAAAAAGCCGACAAAGCCGATGGCGACCATGGCGTAGGCCATGCCAAGATAGCCAAAGATCGGCTTACGCGAAAACGTCGACACAATATGGCTGATCATGCCGAAACCGGGCAGGATCAGAATGTACACTTCCGGGTGACCGAAGAACCAGAACAAATGCTGGAACATCACCGGATCGCCGCCCCCGGCGGGATCGAAGAAAGTGGTGCCGAAATTCCGGTCTGTCAGCAGCATGGTCAGCGCGCCCGCCAGGACCGGCAGAGACAACAGCAGCAGAAACGCCGTCACCAGCACTGACCAGGCGAAGAGCGGCATCTTGTGCATGGTCATGCCCGGGGCGCGCATGTTGAAGATGGTGGTGATGAAATTGATCGCCCCAAGAATCGAGCTGATCCCAGCCACGTGTAGCGACAAAATCACCAAATCCATGGCCGGGCCCGTATGCCCGCTCGTCGACAGCGGTGGGTACAACACCCAACCGCCGCCAAAACCGTTCGCGCCGGCCGCGCCGGGCACGAACATGGAGATCAGCAGCAGGCCCAGCGACGCCGGCAGCAGCCAGAAGGAAATGTTATTCATGCGCGGAAACGCCATGTCGGGCGCGCCGATCATGATGGGCACAAACCAGTTGCCAAACCCACCAATCATCGCCGGCATCACCATGAAAAAAATCATGATCAGGCCATGCATGGTCACCAGCACATTATACCGGTGATAATTGTCGGCGAAGAGATGGACGCCCGGCTCGCCAAGCTCCACTCGGATCATCATCGACATCCAGCCGCCGATGAGCCCCGCAATAATGGCGAACAACAAATACATGGTGCCGATATCTTTGTGGTTCGTGGAGTAAGCCCAGCGTTTCCAATCGGTCCAGTGGGGCGCATCCGAGTGACCTGCGGTGGCGTCCGCGGGAATTTCCCGCTTCGCCGTTGTGACGTCGGTGACTGCCATAACAGAGCGTCCTCTAATTCAGCGCCTGGGCGAAGGACGCCCCAGACGGCTGGTTTGCGGCCGCATAGACCGCCTTTTGTTCCTCGGCCCAAAGCTCGTACTCGTCTTCGGGCAATACGCGCACCTCGATCGGCATAAACGCGTGATTTGCGCCGCAAATTTCCGAGCATTGGCCGTAATAGGTGCCGGGCTCATCCACGCGGAACCAGGTCTCATTCAATCGGCCAGGGATCGCGTCCATCTTGATCCCAAAGGCCGGCATGGCCCAATTGTGGATCACGTCTTGGGCTGTGACGAGCACTTTGACCGTCTTCCCGGCCGGCACGACCAGAGCATTATCCACCGCAAGCTTATGCGGCTTGCCGGCGGCCTCAGCTTGGTCCTTGTCGAGCATGACAGAGATAATCTCGAACTCGCCAAGGTCGGGGTACTCATAGCCCCAATACCATTGATAACCGATGGCCTTGACCGTCAGGTCCGCCTCAGGAATGCGATCCTGCAAATAGAGCAGGCGGAAGGAAGGCACCGAGATCACTACCAGAATCAGAACCGGAACAACGGTCCACAGAACCTCGACGGTGGTGTTGTGGCTAAAACTGCGGGGTTCGGGGTTCGAGCGCTTGTTGAATTTAAAGATAACCCACGCCAACAAAGCCAACACCAAAACCGAAATGACCGTAATCAACGGCATCAACCAGCCGTTATGGAACCAGATGATCTGCTCCATCACCGGGGTCGCTGCGGACTGGAGCCCAACTTGACCGGGCTCGGGCTCCGCCGCCCAAGCTACTCCCGCCATCACGGCGCTACAAATCGCCGCCATACCGATGCGTACGCGCATAATCTCTCCCAACCGATCGAACACCGCGCCAAACTCAAAATATGAACTTAGGTTTATCGGCCTTATAAACGAGGGCGGAGGCCGCAGGCGAGCCTTTAACGCCGCCCGCAGCCGCATTTTCTTTCGCAGTCGCGGCGCCGAGCCTGGTGCGTAGAGTTTGCGTCTATGCTGCGCTGGCCAGTTTACGCCCCCTTCGACGATAGCGTTCTGTGGTGTAGGAATAGGCATCGGACCCAAGCGCGACCCGGGAGGCGGAAAAAATGGCGAGGTTTATGATTCTAGCGTTAGCCGCAGGGCTCATCGGAGCGGCGACGTCTGTTCAAGCGGCTGAATTGGTCTTGGGCAAAGGTTTGGCGGAGAAGTGCTACGAGAACGCCATTCTGGAGCGGTTTTCGGCCAACGCTTTAGATGATTGCGATGCGGCGCTCAACGCGGGTGATCTGGGCGTGCGCGACCGCGCGGCCACTTTGGTCAATCGCGGGATCATTCTGAAGCAAACCGGTCGGGTGGAAGACGCCTTGGAGTCTTATGGTGAGGCGCTGCAGCTGCGCCCGGATATGGCCGAGGCGTATTTGAACCGCGGCGCGGTGTTCTTGCAGCTCAATCGCTTTGTCGAGGCGATCGATGCGATCAACGCAGGGCTTGGGCTGGACCCAGAACAGCCCGCCCGCGGCTATTTTAATCGCGGTCTCGCTTATGAAGAGCTTGGTGATGTCGAAGCGGCTTATAATGACTACGTTGAGGCTTCCCGCCTGGCGCCGGAATGGGGGGCTCCGGTGCGCGAGTTAGAACGGTTCAACGTCCTGGTTCAACCGCAGTCCGGACCGTGAAGCCACGGGGCGGGATAGCTTTGCGCCCCAAAACGCGTAGTGTGGGCGGTCAGTTGCGGATGTCGGGCCAAAGCGCCCTCCGACGCGCCCGCATCATGTGAGCGGGGACTGTCCCCTTCGTTTTCAAACCTTTAGAGTGCATCTTTATGGCCGCAACTTCCGTCGCCTCCAAGGCAGATCTTGAAACCGCGTTCGATCGCGACAGCGCGCAGCGCATTTTCGACGACGCCGTGAACGGCGCCGATGACGGTGAGCTTTTCGTCGAGCGCTCGGTGTCTGAGTCCTTTGTGTTCGACGACGGCCGTTTGAAATCCGCCAGTTACCATGCCGACCGCGGCTTCGGCCTGCGGATCGTGGCGGGGGAGACCTCCGGTTACGCGCATTCGAGCGATCTTAGCCCGGCGTCGATCGCGCGCGCGGCCGCGGCCGCCAGCGCGGCCAAACGGGGGGACGCGGGTTCCCCGGCGCCAGCGCCCTCGCGCACCAATCGCCGGCTATATGACGACGTTGACCCGGCGGCTGCGCCCAGTTTCTCAGAGAAAATCGCGCTTCTGGAGACAATCGACGCCTATTTACGCGCGAAATCGCCCGAAGTGGTGCAGGTCTCCGCCACCCTGTCGGGCGAGCGCCAGGAAGTCGAAATCCTGCGCGCAGGCGGGGAAACGGCCCATGACGCGCGTCCGCTGGTGCGCTTGGGCGTCAATGTCACCGTGGAGCGCAACGGCCGGCGGGAAAGCGGCAACGCCGGCGCGGGCGGGCGCACCGCTTATGAACAGTGGATCACGCCGGACCGCTGGCGCTCGCTCGCCGATGAGGCGCTGCGCAAAGCACTGGTGAATGTGGAGGCGATTGACGCGCCAGGCGGCGAAATGGATGTGGTGCTGGGTCCGGGTTGGCCCGGCGTGCTGCTCCATGAAGCGGTTGGGCATGGGCTTGAGGGGGATTTCAACCGCAAGGGCGTGTCGGTGTTCTCCGGCCGGGTTGGCGAACAAGTGGCCGCCAAAGGTGTCACCGTCATCGATGACGGCACGATCCAAGACCGCCGGGGCTCGTTAAGTTTGGATGACGAGGGCACGCCCACCGACCGAACAGTGCTGATCGAGGACGGCGTGCTCGTCGGATATATGCAGGATCGGATGAATGCGCGGCTGATGGGGGTGGCGGCGACCGGCAATGGTCGGCGGGAGTCCTACGCCCACGCGCCCATGCCGCGCATGACCAACACCTTCATGATGGGCGGGGATCACGACCCCGAGGAGATCCTGAAAAGCCTCAAGCGCGGACTCTATGCGGTGGATTTCGGCGGTGGCCAGGTGGACATCACCAGCGGCAAATTCGTCTTTCGCTGCACCGAGGCCTATTGGGTGGAGAACGGTGAGATCGTCGCCCCGGTCAAAGGCGCCACGCTGATCGGCGACGGACCTAAGGCGCTCACCCAAATCACCATGATCGGCAACGACTTAAAGCTGGATTCTGGGGTTGGTGTTTGCGGCAAGGCCGGCCAGGGCGTGCCCGTAGGCGTCGGCCAACCCACCTTGAAAATCTCTGGGCTGACGGTCGGCGGCGCGGGGGATGCGGGCTAAGCGCTACGACGCCTCATGCCTCATCGGCCATCGTGACCAACCCTTAAGTCGCCTTTCCACAAAAAGCCGCAATAACCTTCGGGACGAAACCGCGCTAGAGTTGTAAGCGTGGTGAAAAAACACGTCCTGCGGGGAGTAGTGTGGCGAAGCGGTTTCTCGGGTCCTGCGCATGGGCGGGGGCGCTCCTTTGGACGTCCGTGGCGTACGCGCAAGACCCGCCGGAACCTGGTCAGGTCTTAGATGACGCGGCGGCGACGCTGGTCGACGAACTCGCCGCCGATCCTGATGACATCATGGCGGCGGACGGCGCCCAAGTCATTCCCTATGAGCCCGAGTTCTTTTACGATTTCAGCCCGGTTACCGCGCTTGACGCTATCTCGCGGCTGCCGGGTTTTTCCCTGGACACCGGCGATGCCAGCCGCGGCTTTACCGGCACCGCGGGCAATGTGCTGATCAATGGCGAGCGACCGAGTTCGAAATCCTCCAGCGTTGCGGATGTTTTGGGCCGTACTCCGTTTGACCGGGTCGAGCGCATTGAGTTGATCTTGGGCCAATCGGGCGCCAGCGATGTCCGCGGGCAAACAAAAATCGCCAATGTCGTATTATCCGCCGCTGAATCCGTGTCTGGCGCGTATCAACTCGCGACCCAATACACCAATGCGGACGATCGGCTGACTTGGGAGGGCGATATCGCGCTCTCCGCAGAGCTCTTAGGCTGGACTACCAATCTAAGCCTGGAGCGCTCCACCTTCGCTCAACGGCGGGTGGGTCCGGAGGACACCATCCTGCCCGACGGGACCTTGCTCGTGAGCATTGACGAGACCGACCAGCGCTCCGAGCGGGAATGGTCCGGCGCGATCGATCTGAGCCGGGATCTCGGCTTGGGCCGCATCCAGCTCAACGGCAGCGGGTTTGGCTTTCAGTTCGATCGAACCCAGAACGAAATCGTCAATGTTCCCGACGGTCTGGGCGGGTTGATCCCCGATAATGTCATCCAATTCGTCCGTATTGATCGGGAAACCGGTTTTGAGCTCGGCGGAGATTACGAGCGTCCGCTGAGCACCGATCTGTCGTTTAAAATCATCGCCTTGCAAACCTTGAACTTTTTTACCGGCAGTTCAATCAATTCCAGCTTCGGTCTCGATACGGTTCTCGACAGCACCTCGACCTTTCTCTCATCCGATACGGCGGGGGAATCGATCCTGCAGGGCAAATTCAATTGGCGGGCGGGGGACTCTCACGCGGTGGAGATCGGCCTGGAGGGGGCGTACAATTTTTTGTCCTCCACCGTAGGCTTGTCCGTGGACGGGGTGGAGACCCCTCTCCCCGCCTCCGACACTCGGGTGGCGGAAGCGCGCGGGAAGCTCTTCGCCGCCGATGTCTGGCAGATCGCTTCGGACCTGACCTTAGAGAGTGGGTTTCAGTTGGAGGTCAGCCGGATCGCGCAGGCGGGCGAAGGCGGGCTCACGCGGATTTTCGTCTTTCCCAAACCCAGCGCCAATCTCACCTGGAACGCCACCTCGCAAGACCAGTTCCGCTTAGAAGTCGCCCGCCAAGTCTCCCAACTGAATTTCGGCGATTTTGTCTCCTCGGTGTCTTTGACCACAGACCAGATCAATTTCGGCAATCCAGACCTGGAGCCGGAGCGGTTCTGGTCGGTCAACACGATCTATGAGCGGCAATTGGGTCGCGCCGGTTTGGTGTCGATCAATGGCTTTATCGAGTTTTTTCAAGATGTTGAAGACCAAATCCCGCTATTAGACGACGACGCCCCGGGCAATATCGGCAATGGCCGGCGTTTTGGGGTGGCGTTGGAGGGGGAAACGCCGTTGAGCTTTATCGGACTCGAAAACTTTCGCGTAGAGTGGGATTTCGTGGTGGACGACACCCGCGTGATTGATCCGGTGACCTTTCAGCCGCGTCGGTTCAACAGCTTCGCCGAGGCCAGCGCCTTTATCGAATGGCGCCATGATTTGCCGGATTTGGGTTTTAGCTGGGGCGGCGATTGGTTTTGGCGCCCGCCCGACATTGTGTTCCGCATCGATGAGGAGGAAGTCGGCCCGCGGGGCACAGGTGATGTGGATTTGTTTTTCGAGACCACGCGTCTGCCCTTCGTAACGCTCCGATTTGACGCGGAAAACTTGGGCAATGTGGTGGATGAACGCGATCGGTTCTTCTTCCTCGACACCCGCGCCTCTGGGATCGTCACCGATATCGACACCCGTGATCGCCGCAATGGTCGGCGGTTTACGCTTTCAGTGCGCGGCACGTTCTAGCGAACTCGCAGCGATCCGGTGACCCCAACCGCATAAAGCGCACCAACCCCAAAACACACCCCTGCGGACCAATAATCAAACACCTGTAACCGCCCAGGCTCGCTAATCAGGACTGGAACCACAATCAAGCCGCGGAGCAGCAAAACCGCTGCGATCCCGCTTAATCCGAGCCGTAACCACGGCAGGCGCGGGATCACACCAGCGCCGGATATCCCATAGAGCGCCCATAGGCTGATCACGAAGGCGATCCCGGTCGTGACGCAGGCGGCCAAGCCGTCCCCAGCTTTTGCGGTCCGGACGATGTTCGGCGGCGCCCCCATGGCCGCATAAGCCTCTGGCCCGGCGAAGATCGCCCAGACATGAGCGCTAGCGGCGACGAACAAGCCCATCGCGCCGACAATCAACGCTGCTTTTCGGGCGGTGCGCATCATCATTATTATTCTATATATATTGATCTCTTTAGCAATGGCGAAACCGCGCCCCGGCTGGGCCCAATCTAAGCGCACACATTGACTTAAGCGCGGCCCGCTGGCACGGCCCGACGCATGACCTTGACGCCCATCTCCCGCGCCGCAGAGGCGTTCTTTCGCGACCCGGACATCACCTATTTCAACACCGCCGCGTTCGGCCCAGGATTGACCGCCGTCGCCGCCGCCGGCGAAGCCGCTGCGCGCGGGCGCTTACGCCCCTGGAGCATCGACTTTTTCACCGAATCCGATGGTCTGCGCGCCAAGGCGGCCCGGTTGTTCAACGCGAGCGCCGAGCACATCGCGTTGGTCCCCGCGGTGTCTTACGGCCTGGCGGCGGCGGCGAAGAATTTGCAGCTGGCGCGCGGCCAAGAGATCGTGCTGCTCGACGGGCAGTTCCCATCCAACGTTTATTGCTGGCGCGACGCGGCGGCGGGCTGGGGCGCGCGCATCGTGACCGTTCGACGCGACAGCCAAGGCGCGTGGACCGATGCGGTGCTTGACGCCGTGGGTCCGAACACGGGCCTTGTTGCGGTTCCGGGAACCCATTGGTCGGACGGCGGCGCCTTGGACCTGAACGCGATTGCACAGGCGGTGCGGGCGTGCGGGGCGGGCTTGGTGCTCGACCTCAGCCAATCTCTGGGCGCGGTGCCGTTCGACGCCGCCGCGGTCGATCCCGATTTCGCGGTGGCGGCCGGATATAAGTGGCTGCTGGGTCCCTATAGCCTGGGCTTTCTCTATGTGGCGGAGCGGCATTGGTCCGGCGCGGGCTTGGAACAGAATTGGATCGCGCGCAAAGATCCGCACGATCTCAGCCGGCTCGCGGAATACCGCGACGGCTTTGAGCCCGGCGCCCGGCGGTATGACATGGGCGAGCGGTCGAACTTCCAACTCGTCCCCATGGCGTCCACAGCGCTCGACCAAGTGCTGCACTGGACGCCGGAGGCGATCGGCGACGCACTGAGCGGCCTCACCGCCCGGATTGCGGATCGGCTAGCGCCTTGTGGGCTGACAACCGAAGCCGAGCCCTTGCGCAGCCCGCATTATCTGAGCTTCGCCTTGCCTGATGGAACGCCGCCGGATCTCGTCGATCGATTGCGCGCGGACGGCGTGCACGTCTCCAAACGGGGGCCGCGGCTGCGCGTCACCGGCTATCTTCATACCCGTGCGGATGACATCGACCGGCTGGAGGCGAGCCTAGCGCGCGTGCTGGGCGGATGAACGCAGCCGAACCGGCCGCTGAGGCGCCGCCTCAGCCGACCCCGCGCGATTGGGCCTTCCTGCTGGCGCTCATTGTGATGTGGGGGTCCGCCTTCGCAGCAATTCGCATCGCGGTGGGGGAGGTGTCCCCCAGCCTGGTCGTGTTCGGACGGTTGAGCTTAGGCGCAGGCCTGCTCACCGGTTATGCGCTGGTGCGCGGTCGGCGCTTCCCGCCACTGACCGATCTGCGCTGGCTCTGGTTTTTCGCGCTCGGCCTCACGGGCAACGCCATCCCCTTCAGCCTGATCAGTTGGGCGCAAACCTCTGCGCCGTCCTCGGTGGCGGGGGTGTTCATGGCGCTCGTGCCGCTTTTGACCATTGGGCTCGCCCATGTGTTTGTGCCGGGCGAGCAAGCCACGCGGCGCAAGATCATGGGTTTTGCGCTGGGCTTCACCGGGCTGATGATTTTGCTGGCGCCGGGTGCGGCGGCGGGGTTTGTCGACGCGCCCTTGGGCCCCCAACTCGCTTTGCTGGCCGCGGCCTCGTCCTATGCGGTTTCGGGCATTCTGGCGAAGCGCGCGCCGGAGACCTCGCCCTCAGTCATCGCCACGGCGATGTTAAGCTGCGGCGCGCTGGCCACGGCGCCGCTCGCCGCGCCGGACCTGGCTCAGATGGCCCAGGCCTCGCCGCAGACATGGGTGATGATCGTCGCCTTGGGGGCCTTCCCAACGGCGATCGCCTCGATCCTTTATGTTCAGGTCGTCCGCCGGGTGGGACCCAGCTTCCTGTCGCTGACCAATTATTTCGTGCCGCTTTGGGCGGTGGGGATGGGCGCGCTTGTGTTCGCCGAACCGCTGCCGGCGACTTTGCTCGGCGCGCTGACCGTTATTCTGATCGGTCTGGTGATCGCGCGGCCCAAGACCGCCAAACAATGAGGCTCGACCCCCGGCGCCATCGCCCCGGCGCGTGTAGATTAGTCCCCGATATCCATGCGATAGAAGCCGCCGGGCCAAGAGACCGCAGCGGCGCTTTTATAGGCAAGGGCGCGGGCCTCTTCAACGTCCCCACCGATCGCGGTGAGATTGAGCACGCGCCCCCCTGCGGCGACCAAGGCGCCGTCCGCGTTCAGCGCCGTGCCGGCCTGGAACACTTTGACACCGGTCAAGGCGTCGGCCGCCTCGACCCCGCCTAACACCTCCCCGGTCCTGTAGCCCTCGGGATAGCCTTTCGTCGCCATGACGACGGTGAGCGCGGGACGCGGGTCGAAGCTGAGCGGGCTAAGATCGCCGAGTTGACCGGTCGCGGCCGCCTTAAGCGCCACAGCGAGATCGCCGCGATAGCGCATCATCAGGACCTGGGTCTCGGGATCGCCGAACCGGCAATTGAACTCCACAACCTTGGGACCCTCAGCGGTCAGCATCAGCCCCGCGTAAAGCACGCCCTGGTAAGGCGCGCCGTCGGCTTTCAGCGCGCCGAGCGTGGGGAAAATGATGGTCGCCATCACATGGTCGATCGCGGCGGCGTCAAGCCGCGGGGTCGGACTTAACGCCCCCATGCCCCCTGTGTTCGGGCCGCGATCATCGTCGAACGCGCGCTTGTAATACTGCGCCGCGCCGAAAAACACCGCCCGTTCGCCATCGCATAACGCAAAGACGGACGCCTCCACGCCAACCATGAAATCTTCGATCAACAGCGCCG
>JBHJGU010000140.1:0-58836 GCA_050331475.1 Maricaulaceae bacterium
CCCGCGCCGATGGGCACTTGCGCGCCGACAATGCCATGGCCGCCGTAGAAATCCTTCTCGCGGCTGAACATGTGCATGGAGCCGCCTTTGCCCGCGGAATAGCCCCCCGCCCGGCCCGTCAGCTCCGCCATCACGCCATTGGGGTCCATGCCGCAGGCGAGCATATGACCATGGTCGCGATAACCGGTGATCACTTGATCACCAGGCCCGATCGCGGCCTGCATGCCCACCACCACAGCTTCTTGGCCGATGTAAAGATGGCAGAAGCCGGCGATCAGGCCCATGCCGTAAAGCTGGCCGGCTTTCTCCTCAAACCGTCGGATGAGCAACATGTCGCGATAATAAGCGAGCAGCGCATCTAAATCCGCCTCCGCCTCTTTGGTGTCATCCGATTGGGGAGCTGATTTCGTCCGCGCCATACTTCGCCCGCGCGACGAGCTCTCGTCGCGTCCTCCGCCGCTTTTCTCGGGGGTTAATTACCCAAGAATGCGGCGGCGCGTCTAGCTATGGATGGGCTTGACTACTGCGCTCGGACTGGTTGGCCCGGTTCAAGCGCATATCGAGCCACGAGGGCTTGGGGCTGCGGGTCCGGCGCAGCGAGGTCCAAGCTAATCACAAAATCCTGCGGATGGGCGAAATTCAGGATTTCCCGAGCACGCTCTTCCAAGAGATCGAGGTCGAGGCCGTCATCGCGCAACAATGCGGCTTCTTTTTCAAGGCGCGCTTTATTCGCAAGAGCGCGAGCAAGCTCCGCCTCGAGCTGAACTACCGTGCGTTCGGTTTCGAACAACACCACCATGCCCCGTTCGCCGCGCCATCCTTGAACGGCGAAATAACTCATAACCGTTAGGATCACCGCTAACGGCGCCAATTGCCGGAAAACACCCATGCCAAACCTCTTCGCCGGCGTCATCCCTCAGGCCAGCTTGAAAGGAGGTTAGGTGAACGATGGTGAATAAACTCTTGAGTTTAGAGGTAAATTTCCGTTAACGCTCTGCGTCTAGCAGCACGGATCGACCCGCATAAACGGCGATGTCATCGAGCATTTCTTCAATGCGCAAAAGCTGGTTGTACTTCGCCGTACGATCTGCGCGCGCCAGCGATCCGGTCTTGATCTGCCCGCATCCGGTGGCGACGGCGAGATCCGCGATGGTGGTGTCTTCGGTCTCGCCGGAGCGGTGGGACATCACCGCGCCATAGCCCGCGCGGTAGGCGATCTCAACGGCGTCCAACGTTTCCGACAAGGTGCCGATCTGGTTGACCTTAATCAGGATCGCGTTGGCGACGTCCTTCTCGATCCCGGTTTCCAAGCGTTCGGGGTTGGTGACGAAGACGTCATCGCCCACCAATTGGACCCGCGCGCCCAACCGTTCGGTCAAACTGGCCCACCCGTTCCAATCATCCTCCGCCATGCCGTCTTCGATAGACGCGATGGGAAAGCGCTCGCAAAGCCCTGCGAGATAGTCCGTCAACCCGGCGGCGTCGAAAACGTGCTCAAGCCCCTTAAGGTGATATCGGCCGTCGCGGTAGAATTCGCTGGCTGCGCAATCGAGCGCGAACACAACATCGTCGCCCGGCGCAAAGCCCGCCGCCTCGACGGCCGCCATCAAGAAACTTAGCGCCTCGTCGGGCGAGCCCAGATTGGGCGCAAACCCGCCTTCATCACCCACATTAGTGTTGTGCCCGGCGTCTTTCAGCCGCGCCTTGAGCGCATGAAGCACCTCCGCGCCCATGCGCAGGGCCTCGCCGAACGTGTCCGCGCCCACGGGCATGATCATAAATTCTTGGATGTCGAGCGCGTTCTCAGCATGCGCCCCGCCATTAATGACATTCATGAGCGGCGTCGGTAAAAGCCGCGCATTCACTCCCCCAATATAACGAAATAAGGGTAGGCCGCGGCTGGCGGCGGCCGCTTTCGCCAAGGCCAGGGACACGCCTAGGATCGCGTTCGCACCCAGTCGGCTTTTATTCTCCGATCCGTCCAGATCAATGAGCGTTTCATCGATGCGGCGTTGATCTTCCCCGTCCATGCCCGCAAGGGCGCTGAAAATCTCGGTGTTGACCGCGTCCACAGCCTTGCGCACGCCCTTGCCGCCATACCGTTCTCCGCCGTCGCGCAATTCATGGGCCTCGTGGGCGCCGGTTGAGGCGCCTGAGGGCACGCCCGCGCGACCAAACGCACCGTCCTCTAAGCGCACGTCCACCTCCAGGGTCGGATGGCCGCGGCTGTCGAGAATTTCGCGAGCGATAATATCGGCGATCGCGGTCATGGAGTCCTCCTGAACTTCGCGTTTTGGAGTGTTTACCCTCCCCTCACCGGGCACGAAAGCCCGGCGCGGCGCCCAAAGAGCCGGCCATAGGAAACCCCGCCGCGGGCCAACCGCGACGGGGCTTTATTTGAGCTTGGAACCGCGTTCAGTCGTCTGTGGCCGGCAGGATCTGGCGGCCGCGATAAAGCCCGGTTTTTAAATCCACATGGTGGGGCCGGCGCAGTTCGCCGGTTTCTTTGTCTTCGATGAAGGTGTTTTGACCCAAGGCGTCATGGGCCCGGCGCATGCCGCGCTTGGATTTCGTTGTTTTTCTCTTCGGGACGGCCATCAGGGCCTCTCCATTCTGCACTGGCGAAAACGCCATAGGACATCGATCGGGCGCTCGTCCGCCGAGCCCCGGAAGCGGCGGGAGATACACGATGGGCGTCCGTGACGCAAGGCGCGCTCTTAGGCGCGCGCACCGCTACGCCAGGCGTGCAAGTCCCACCAATTGACCCCGTCGCCGAGCCCGCGTCGCCCGCCCACCGCATCAAGTCGCGCGCGTAAGGCGCTTTCGTCCATCCAGGGCCCAGGACTTTCCGCGCCGAACGGACCGCTGGAGCCAAACGGGAAGACGTGATCCACATCGCGCCCTTCCCGAGCGGGTCGAGGCGGCGAGGTTCCTGCAAGCTCGTTTTGATTGACGAATTTGAACCGGTCAAATCCAAGCTTAATCAGCGTCTCAACCCCGGGCGCATTCTCCACTGACACAAAGGTCGGCAGGGCGCCGGCCTCGGCCAAGCCCTCCACCACCGCTTCGTCCGCGCCCTCAATATCGACTTTAAGGTAATGCGGGGCGCCGTAAGCCGCGATCAGCTCCTCGATCGTGACCACGCGGACCCGGCGGGTTGCAAGCGCATGGCCCGACCGACCTGCTAAGCCGGGCTCCAAACTGCTCCAGCCGTCATTCTCGAGGTTCTCGAAAAAGTCCGCCTCACCGGAGCGCGCGCCCACTGCCACATTGAGCACAACGAGCCGACCCTCGCGCACCGCCTCAGCCCACCGCGCCGACGCGATCCGCGCCAGCCGATCATTGGCTTCGACGGCGACCACCCGAAAACCCTTTTTGAGGTAATAGTCGGTGTCCGCCCCATCGTTTAAGCCCAAATCAAATATGAGATCGGTCTGGGTTTTCACCGCGCCTGCAGGCCGGGGCGGATAGGTGAGCGGAGCGGGCCAATCCCCCGGCGGCGGTTCAATTTGGGTCCGCGCCCAGCCGCCCGCCAAATGCAGCGCGCGCACCGCAGCGCCATCGGCTTCCGTCACGGACCGGGTAAGCAGCTTCGAACCGTCGCAAAAAACGTGCAGCCCGTCGTCAAGCCAATCCAGATTGAGCGCGCCGCGCGCAACCGGTCCACGCCAAAGCGGAGACCAATCGCCCTGTCGACGTTGGCTCAACCGCGCCTCCCCGCTTGCTCGATCATGACGCCAATACAGCGGAAAGTCCTGAGCGGCGGTGAACAGCCCTGCGGTGGCGAGCGGGGGGCCGTTATCGGTCGGGATCAGGCTAAGGCGCAGCGGCGGATGCAAACCGGCTTTGAACCGCGCGCCTTGGCGAAATCCGAACGGATCGTCGGACACAATCGGCTTACACCAAACGCGAATGTTCGACCGCCGCGGCGATGAAGCTGGCGAACAGCGGATGGGGCTCAAAGGGTCGCGATTTCAGCTCAGGGTGGAATTGCACCCCCATAAACCAGCGCAACTCCGGGCGCTCGACGATTTCAGGCAACACCCCGTCCGGGGACAGCCCGGTGAACCGCAAACCCGTCGCCTCAAGCGCCTCGCGGTACGCCACATTGACTTCGTAGCGGTGGCGATGGCGTTCACTGATTTCGGTGGCGCCATAAATCGCCGCCGCCCGACTGCCCCGCGCCAGAAGGGCGGGATACGCGCCTAACCGCATGGTGCCGCCCAAGTCGCCGCCCTGAACGCGGCTTTCGATCTGGTCTTCGCGGATCCATTCTGTCAGCAACCCCACGACAGAGGGGTCCGCCTGGCCGAACTCCGTGGTGCCCGCATGCGGCAGGCCGGCAAGATTTCGAGCCGCTTCGATCACGGCGAGCTGCATGCCGAAGCACACCCCGAAAAACGGCACGTTGCGCTCGCGGGCGAATTGAACCGCGCGGATCTTGCCCTCCGCCCCCCGTTCGCCAAACCCCCCGGGCACCAGAATGGCGTGCAGGCCTTCTAAAGTGTTAATGGTGTCCGCGCGCTGGAAGCTCTCCGAGGGCAGCCACTCCACATTGACTTTGACATTGTTGGCGATGCCGCCATGGGTCAGAGCCTCAAACAACGACTTATAGGCGTCTTGCAGACCGGTGTACTTGCCCACCACGCCCACAGTCACCGCGCCGTCCGGGTTCGAGAGCCGTCCCGACACCGAGCGCCAGCGCGATAAGTCTGGCTCCGGCGCGGCCTCGGTTAGGCCAAAGTGTCGCAACACCTCAGTGTCCAAACCCTGGGCGTGATAGGCGAGCGGAACGTCATAAATGCTTGGTGCGTCGAGGGCTTGGATCACGCCGGACGGCTTGACGTTACAAAAGAGCGCGATTTTTGCGCGTTCGCTTTCCGGGATCTCGGCTTCGCAACGACACAGCAGAATGTCGGGCTGGATACCGATTGAGCGCAATTCCTTGACCGAGTGTTGGGTCGGCTTGGTTTTCATCTCCCCCGCCGCCTTGATGAAGGGCAACAGGGTGACGTGGACGAACAGCGTATGATCGGAGCCGAGTTCTTGGCCGATCTGGCGGATGGCTTCGAAGAATGGCAGGCCTTCAATGTCGCCCACCGTGCCGCCAATTTCGCACAATACGAAATCGACATCGTCTGACTTCGCCAAAGCGAACGCCTTGATGGCGTCCGTGACGTGGGGAATGACTTGGACGGTTGCGCCCAAATAATCCCCGCGCCGTTCGCGTTCGATGATCTGTTGGTAGATCCGCGCGGTGGTGATGTTGTCGTCTTGGGTGGCGCTCACCCCGGTAAAGCGCTCGTAATGGCCCAGATCGAGGTCGGTTTCCGCCCCGTCATCGGTGACGAACACTTCGCCGTGTTGATAGGGCGACATTGTGCCCGGATCGACGTTCAAATAGGGGTCCAGCTTGCGCAGCCGCACCTTATAGCCGCGTGCTTGCAGCAACGCGCCGAGCGCCGCAGACGCCAGCCCCTTGCCCAGGGAGGACACAACACCACCGGTGATGAAGACAAAACGCGCCATCTCGTCTCGTCGCGCCCCTTCTATTGGCCGCGGTCCCCCTCCGGCGTGCGATTAATCCTCGCCGGTTGGCGCGGATAGCGACGCGTCAGCGTCCGGCGTCTCCTCCCCTAACCCCGACAAGTCAAGGCCCGGGAACGGATCCTCGGTCGGCGCGTCCGCCTCAGGCGCGGGTTCGTCCACCCGGTCGAACACCGAACGTTGCTGAGCGCCGGCGCCGGCCAATAGGGACAGGCTGATGGAGGTAATGAAAAACGCCGCGCCTAACAGTGACGTCGCTCGGGTCAGGGCTGTCGCCGCGCCCCGGCCCGACAGCAAACCGCCCCCGCCGCCGCCACCGCCGCCCATGCCCAAAGCGCCGCCTTCGGAGCGCTGCAGCATGACCGAGCCGATTAGCGCGACACAGATCAGAAGGTGCACAATCAATAAAACAGTGGACATGGGACGAAGCGCTCCTGAACCCTCACGGCTTCGCGCGCGGAATTCCGGCGCGCCGAACGATCGGGGTGTTTACCCCAACCCGGCGGCCGACGCCAGCCGGACGGTCACGCCGCTGAGTTCGCTCTCGCCGCCGACTTCGCCGCCGCGGACTGCCTCGCCACGCGGGCGTCGATGCTGGCCTGCCGGGTGCGTTTGGCAAGGTTCGCGGCTAAGCGCTTGCTCAGCGCAGCAGCCGTCTTGACCACTTCGGCGGTGAACGCGCCGTCATCCACGCCGAGCCCGCCTACGGCGATGTTTTTGGCCATGGTTAGAACCATTTCCAAGCCGCGTTCGGTGCGGGTCTGCACATCGAGCAAATCCGCCGTCGTCTCCACTAAGATATCCGCGAGGTTCTTGTGCTCCTGGGAGCTTGAGCGGCGCATCCGACGACGAAGCTCGCGCGCGGTCCGGTCAAGTTCCGCGTAATCGCCCTGGGTTGGTTTGGCTTTCGCCATCATCAATTGGGCGGTTACCGCGACCGCCAAAGTCAGCCGTTTGAGTTGCTGGCGCTCCATGCCGCGCGACACGGTTTCGATTTTCCGTAATTCGGCGCGTTTGGCGTCCGCATCCCCGCTGACCACTGCGCGCAAGGTGTTGGGCGGGGTGAAAAGTGGCGCGGAGACGCCTTCACCCCGCGCGTCCGAACGCCGGTCAGGTCCCACATATTGACCCGTGACGATGAAATCTTTGCGCTGCAGCGTGCAAGCTTTGATGCGCTGGGCGACCGCGGCCGTCGAAAACGGCCGGACTAGGATATCGTCCGCGCCCGCATTCATCGCCCGGGTCACGGCCGCTTCGGTCCGGCGCCACGAGGTCATGATCACCACCAAGAAGGGATTGCCGCCTAAATCACCCGCGCGCAGGCGACGAACGACTTCGACCGCGTCGCCATCTTGGCCGCCGATTTCGCAAATCGCCAGGTCGGGCTCATTCTCCACCAAGCGTCCTGCGAACTCTTCAATGTCCGCCGTGGTCTCGATCTGACGGAAACCGCACTCGTGCAGAATGCCGCGCGTGGTCTGAAGGCTGTTCAGACGCGGATCATACACCAGGCTCACAACGTCGTGAAAAGGCAGGTCAATTGTCATATCGGTCACGCCCTATGGCTGCAGGGTCAGCATGCCTGTGCGGCGTGAACGACTAATTACTCAGACCGAGCGGCTTTTCTGAGTATCTGAAGAAAAAGCTGCGGATCGAGGCTGGCGCCGCCGACCAAGACACCGTTGATCCCCGCAAGCGCCAAAATGTCTGTGGCGTTGTCGGCGGTCACCGAACCGCCATAGAGCACCCGCGCCCGCGCGCCCGCGCCGCCGAGCGCGTCGCGCACGGCCGCCGCCGCGTCCGTGAATTGTTGCGGTTCAGGGGTTCGACCTGAACCAATGGCCCAGATGGGCTCGTAGGCCCAAACGACAGCGCCGGCTTGAGGCGCGCACGCAGAGACTTGAGCCGCGATCACCGCTTCAGCCTCGCCCGCGTCGCGGCTTTGCGCGCCCTCGCCGACGCAAACAATCGGCGTTAACCCGGCCGCCAAAGCGCTTTTGGCTTGGTCGCGGATTTGCACGTCGGTCTCCCCCCACCCCGCACGACGCTCCGAGTGCCCAAGGATGACGAAGCGCGCGCCCGCGTCCGCGAGTAACGCCGCGCTCAAATCGCCGGTAAAAGCGCCCTTCGGTTCGGCGCGGCATGCCTGCCCGCCCAGTTGGGCGCCGCTAACGGCGAGCGTGCTCACGGCTTCGGCCAACAGCGTGGCGGGCGGGCAGATCACAATCTCGACCCCGGCTTGGGCGCAGGCGGCGATGTCGGAAGCCACAGCCCGCCAAGCCGCGAGTTCCGCGCGCGCGCCGTTCATTTTCCAATTGCCGGCGATCAACGTCCCAGCCATACCCTCGCCCCCGCGGTCATCGGCGCTCAGTGCTCGGGGTAGCCGGGCTGGGGCGCGTCTGGCAAGTCCGAGCCGCGATGCGCGCTTGTAAGCGGTCGGGGCCGCGCCTATCGTCCCGCACGCGAATGAGGAGCTAGGAATCCCGCTATGTTGACCCAGTTGCGCAGCGCGGGGAAATCCGCTGTTGCGATCGTTTTCATCGGTTTGCTTGTCGCCAGTTTCGCCTTTTTCGGCGTGTCGGATGTGTTTCGCATCGGGGCGGGCGACGCCGCCGCTACCGTTGGCGGCCGGCCGATCAGCGTGCAGAGCTATTCCGAGGCGTTCCGCAATCGCGTGCGATCCCAAGCCTTGGAGGACCCCGGCTTCACCTCCGAGCGGGCGCGCGCCGAAGGGCTTGACCGCCAAGTGTTGTTCGAACTGATCACCGACGTCACGATTGAGACGGTGGCCGATCGGTTAGGGCTCACCGTCAGCGACCGCGCAATTTCAGAGGAAATCCGGAATGCGGAGGTGTTCCAAGATCCCGTCCGTCAGGTGTTTAGCGAGGACGCGTATTACGATGTGCTCGCGCGGAACCGCCAAACGCCCGCGGCGTTCGAGGCGAACATCCGCGCGGATATGGTTCGCCAGCAATTATTGATCCCGGCCCAGCAAGGCTTAGCGCCGCCCGCCGCCATGCTCGAACAAAGCTTGTTGTTTTTCGCCGAACAGCGCCGCGCCTTGGCGTTGATCGTTCCCGCGGACGCCGCGCCCCCGCCCGAGCCGGTGAAGGACGCCGACGTGCGCGCTGCTTACGAGGCCCAGGCGGACCGGCTTATCCGGCCCGAAGCCCGCGCGATCGACCTGGTTCGGTTTGAAGTCGATGATTTTGTCGGTGGCGTTGATATTGACGAAGCCGAACTGCGCGCCGCCTTTGAGTATCGCCAGGAGACCGAAGCCGAACCCGAGCGGCGCACCTTCGTCCAAATCCCCGCCGAAGACGAGGCGGCCGCTGAATCCTTAGCCGCGCGGCTGGCTTTAGGCGATCAGGCCGAGGAGGCCGCCGCGGCGATCGGCGCGGTGGAGCCCTTGCGGTTCAGCGCCGTCCCCCAGGCGGAAGTGATTGATCTCGCCTTGGCGAGCGCGGTGTTCTCCTTGCCCCAAGGGGCGAGCCAAGCGGTTGAAGGCGATCTGGGGTGGGCCGCCATTCGCGTGGACGTCGTCACGCCGGGCGAAACGCTGGCTTATGAAGACATTGTGGACGAGTTGCGCCGGGATCTCGCGCGGGAGGAAGCCGAACAAGCCTTGTTTGATGCGCTGAGCGTTTACGAGGATGAGCGCGCAGGCGGGGCGAGCCTGATCGAAGCGGCCCAAGCGGCCAACGCGCCAGTGCTGAGCTTTCCCCCCGTCGACCGAACAGGCGCGACGCGAGCGGGCGGGCCGATCGCAGAGCTCACCGAGGTCGACGGCCTTCTGGCCGCGATTTTCGACACGGACCCGGGGTTTGAACCAGACCTGTTGTTGACCGAAACTGGCGGCTATGTCGGCTTTGACGTCACGGAGGTGTCGCCCCAGGAACCCTTAGCGTTTGAGGACGTTGAGGCGGATCTACGCGCGGCGCTGGAGGCCCAAGCCCGAACCCGCGCCGCGGATGGCTTCGCGGAGGCGCTGCGCGAGCGGATCGCCGCGGGCGAGGATCCCAACGCGATCGCTGAAACGTTCGAGCCTGCCGGGCGGGTGGAGATTGTAATCGCGACGCGCAGCCAAGGCGCGCCGAGTTTGGGCGGGCGAACCACGGCGGCGCTCTTTGCGGCGCGCTTGGGCGACGTGGTGATCGGCCCCGCGGCCGAGGCCGGCGACCGCGTGATCGCCCGGCTCGACGCGATCGAACCGCCCGATCCCGCCCTCGCCGCCCAATTCCGCCCCATCCTTGAACAAAGCCTGACCCAAGCGCTCGTCGATGATGTCAGTCGAGTGTGGTTGGGTGCGTTACAGGACGATCTGGGCGTGGAGATCAACGAACGCGGGGTGGCGCTCGCGCTCGGCGAAAGCCCCGCGCCCTCATGACTGTGACCCCGTCGGCGGCTGACTTCGCCGCGCGCTATGACCGCGGCGAGGCGCAATTGTTGGTGCGCCGGGTCGTGGATGATCTAACCACGCCCGTGGCCGCGCTTTTGGCGTTGGGCCCTGAACGCGAGGATGTCTTCCTACTGGAGTCGGTTCAGGGCGGGGACTGGCGCGGGCGCTATTCGGTTATCGGCGCGGAGCCCGATTTGATATGGCGGGTGCGTGAGGGCTTGGCCGAAACCGCGCATCCGCCCGAGGACGGGTTCATCCCCGATGACCGTCCGCCTTTGGAGAGTTTGCGTGCGGTGATCGCGGGGTCGGCAATCGATTTGGCCGCGGACCTGCCGCCTCCGGCTGCGGGTCTGTTTGGCTATTTGGGATACGACATGGTGCGATGCGTGGAGCGCTTGCCCCATCCGCCCGCCGACCCCCTCGGGCTGCCCCAAGCGCGGCTGGCCCGCCCGACGTTAATCGCGATTTTCGACAGTGTTGGGCAAGAAATCCTGCTGTGTACGCCCGTCCGGCCGAACGACGCTTTGAGCGCAGATGCGGCTTACGCGGCGGCTTGCGACCGGCTAGATCGGTTTTTCGCCGCCCTCACGGCCCCAGTCTCGCCGGAGCGCCGACCGCGGACGGACATCGCGCCCCGCGCGCTTACCCCCACGCCCAGCCGGAGCGACGCGGACGTGCGCGCGACCGTTGAAACCTGCAAGCGCTATATCCACGCGGGCGACGCCTTTCAGATCGTACCCAGCCTGCGGTATTCTGCACAGCTTCCCGCCTCGGCCTTCGCCCTTTACCGATCGCTGCGCCGGCTCAACCCCTCGCCTTTTTTGTTTTATCTGAACCTTCCGGGCTTTTCCGTTGTCGGATCCAGCCCCGAAATCCTGGTGCGGGTACGAGACGGCGCGGTGACCGTGCGGCCAATCGCCGGCACTCGTCCTCGCGGCGCGACGCCGGCGGAAGATGCGCGATTGGAGACGGACTTATTGGCGGATCCGAAGGAACGCGCCGAGCATTTAATGCTCTTGGATTTGGGCCGGAACGATGTCGGCCGCGTGGCCGAGCGCGGGTCGGTCAGGGTCACCGAATCCTTCGCCGTTGAACGCTATAGCCAGGTCATGCACATCGTCTCCAATGTCGAGGGAACGTTGAAGCCCGATTGCGATGCGGTGGATGGGCTGATGGCCGCGTTCCCGGCGGGCACCGTGTCCGGGGCGCCAAAAGTCCGCGCTATGGAGATCATCGACGAGGTGGAGCCAATCCGCCGGGGCTTGTTCTACGGCGCGATCGGCTATGTTTCCGCGGGCGGCGATCTGGATACCTGTATCGCGCTTCGCACCGGGGTGGTGAAAGACGGCGCACTTTATGTCCAGGCCGGCGGCGGGGTCGTGGCCGACAGCGACCCGGAAACCGAGCGTCTGGAGACCGTGCATAAATCGAGCGCCCTCTTCCGCGCCGCCGCTGAAGCGGCCCGGTTCGACGCACGCGACGACGCCTAACGGATTTGCGCGAGAAGCCCCGGTTGGCGCTCGGCTCGGCGGCGCGCCCAGACCGCGGATAACGGCGCAAGCCGGACGGTTTGCGCGTCTTCTGTGCTGAGCCAAGCCTCAAGAGCGTCCAAACTGGCTCGCCGCGGATGCCCGATCGCCACCGCCGCGCCGCTGGCCCGGGCGGCGGCGGTCGCATCGGCGAGTTTGCGCGCAACCGCAGAGCGTTTGGGATCGTGATCGAGGAAAATATCCCGCGCTAACCCGTCTACCCCGGCCTGCTCCGCGGCCGAAAGCGCGACGCTGGCCCCTGTGGTGACGGAGTCCAAGAATAAGCGATCATGCTTGGCCAGCGCATCCGCCAGCGCACGCATGGCGGCTGGGTCTGCTGTGGCGCGACTGCCCATATGATTGTTTAATCCAACCGCCCCGGGCACGCGGGCAAACGCCCATCGGACCCGCTGCGCAATGTCCTGTGAGCTCAACCCGACGCGCACCGCATTGGGACCGGGATCGTCGAGGCCTCGCGGTTCCATGGGCATGTGCACGAGGACTTCGCGGTCCGCGGCGCGCGCCGTCTTCACGATCGCCGCGGCGGACCGGGCGTAGGGCAGTATGGCGAACGTGATTTCTCGAGGCAGGCGCTGGGCGCGTTCCGTCCCGGCCCGATCGGGGCCGATATCATCGATGACAATGGCGAGCAGCGGCCGACCGTCGTCGACAAATCGCGCCGCGTCCGTTCGCCAAGGCGCTGTCAAATGGGGTGCGGGGGGGAAGCGTGGGTTCGGGCTCAGCGATCCAATCACCACACGCTGCGCAGGCGGCGCCGCGGTGCGGCGTAAAGCGGGGGTCGAGCCGAGGGAACGGCCAGCGCGGGTTTCCGCTACCGGCGCAGCCTGTGAAACCGGGACGGCGGCGCCCGGTTCGAGGGGGAGCTGCGGGGGCGCGCTGAACCGCGCCTGAATTTTCAGCGGTCCGCCGGGGCGCAGCCGCAGTTCGGCCCGATCCGGATCGAGCGCGAACGCCTGCGCGCGCGCCAAATCCCCGGGCGCGCTGCGCAAGACCGGAACGTGCGGGCCGTCCGCGATTTGGGCCGTGTTGGGCGCGAACACCAGGATCAGGGCCGCCACCCCCAACACCGCCAGGGCTACGACCACAATGTGATGTTCCCGTCGCGACGGCTGGGCGGGCGGTTCGGGTTGGAATCGCACCAACTGGCGACGCGCCTGAGCGAGCCCGGCGAAACTTTGTGAAGCGGCGTGCGACATCGCCGATAAAATGCCCCAACCGCTGTTAACGTGTGGTTTCGCGGGTTGTCGGCTGGCTGTGATTACATCGCCGCTTGATCGCCCGGCCGCCCGCGTTAGGCTCCGCGCCATCAAAAACGGGGTGCGCCGATCATGCTACTAATGATCGATAACTATGACAGCTTCACCTACAATTTGGTGCATTATGTGCAGGAACTCGGCGCGGATGTTCGGGTGGTGCGCAATGATGCGATCACCGTTCAAGCCGCGCTCGATCAAGGCGCTCACGGGGTGATCCTCTCACCGGGTCCGTGCGATCCCGACCGCGCCGGCATTTGCCTGGGCCTGGTCCGCGCGGCGCCCGAAGATTTGCCGATACTCGGCGTGTGCCTGGGCCATCAAACCCTGGGCCAGGTGTTCGGCGGAACGGTGACGGCGGCGAAAACCATCATGCACGGCAAAACCTCTCCGATCTTCCACGAGGGCGCGGATGTCTTCGCGGGGTTGCCCTCGCCGTTCGAGGCGACCCGTTACCATAGCCTTGCGGTCACGTTGCCCGGCGACACGACCGCGTTGCGGGTGATCGCGCGCACAGAAGACGGCGAGATCATGGGCCTGGCGCATAAGGATCGCCCGTTATTCGGTGTGCAATTTCATCCCGAATCGATCGCGTCTGAGCACGGCCACGCCATTTTGGGTAATTTCCTGCGCTATTGCGGGCTTGAACCGACGCGGTCGGCCGCGTGAGCGGGATCGCTCAGGCGCTTCAGCGGTTGGCGGAGCCGGCGGATTTGGATCCCGCGCTCGCCCAAGCCGCCTTCGCCGATTTGATGGACGGTGCGGCGAGCGACCCCCAAATCGCGGGTTTCTTGATGGGCCTTCGCGCCCGGGGGGAGACCCCGGAGATCCTCGCCGCGGGCGCGGAGGTTTTGCGCGCGCGCATGACGCCAGTGCGCGCGCCCGCCCTTTGCGTCGATACGTGCGGCACCGGCGGAGACGCCAAGGGCACGTTTAACATCTCCACTGCGGCGGCGATCGTGGCTGCGGGCGCGGGCGCGCGGGTCGCTAAGCACGGCAACCGCTCGGTCTCCTCAAAGTCCGGCTCTTCGGACGTGCTGGCCGCTTTGGGCGTTAATTTGGACATGGGACCAGAGCGCGCCGCGCGCGCCATCGCGCAAGCCGGGGTCGGGTTTCTTTACGCCCCGGCGCACCACAGCGCGGTCGCTCGGGTCGCCCAAGCTCGGAAAGCGCTGGGGGTGCGCACGGTTTTTAATTTGCTCGGGCCGCTGGCTAATCCCGCCGGCGCCAAACGCCAGCTCTTAGGCGTTTGGAGCGAAGCGTGGCTCGAACCCATGGCCCAAGCGCTTCAACACCTTGGCGCAGAGCGGGCGTGGGTCGTGCATGGGCGCGACGGGCTCGACGAAATCACCAACACGGCGGTGACCGAAGGGGTCGAACTCAAAGACGGTAAAATCACGCCCTTCACGTTGGCGCCCGAAGATGTTGAGCTTGAGCGCGCGGAGCCGGATGCGCTCACCGGCGGGGACGCCGCTGCGAACGCGGAGGCGATCGAGGCGCTGTTGCAGGGCGCGCCCGGCGCATTCCGCGACGTTACGGTAATGAATGCGGGGGCGTGTTTGGTGCTGGCCGACCGGGCGAAGGATTTGGCGGACGCTGTGCGACTGGCCGAGCTTGCGATCGATAACGGCTCCGCCCGGCGCGCGCTTGATCAGCTCATTCGCATCAGCCATGACGCCCTATGACCGACACCCTTTCGCGTATCCTCGCTTATAAGGCCGATGAGGTCGCCCAAGCCAAACGGCGCACGCCGTTAGCCGCGCTCGAGGCGGAGGCCCGCGCCCTGCCCGCGCCGCGCGGGTTTCTCGACGCATTGCGCACGCGAACGGCGCCGGGGCGGCCCGCTCTTATCGCGGAGATCAAAAAAGCCAGCCCATCTAAAGGTTTGATCCGGGCTGACTTTGATCCGCCCGCCCATGCGCGGGCTTACGAAGCCGGTGGCGCGGCCACGCTGTCGGTGCTTACCGATAATCCAAGCTTTCAGGGCGCGCCGGACTATTTGCGCCAGGCACGGGCCGCCTGCGCTCTACCGGCCTTGCGTAAGGACTTCATGATCGACCCCTATCAGGTCGCCGAAGCGCGCGCGTGGGGCGCAGATGCGATTCTGGTCATCCTCGCGGCGGTGGACGACCCCTTGGCCCAAGAGTTGTGCGCAGCCGCCGCCGATTTCGCCCTCGACGTCTTGGTCGAGGTTCATGACGCCGCTGAGATGGCGCGGGCGCTCGCCCTCCCCTCTCCGCTGATCGGGATCAATAACCGTGATCTGCGCAGCTTTGAGACCCGGTTAGAGACAACCGCAGCGCTCGCCCCCATGGCGGGGCCCGAGCACGTGCTTGTCTCCGAGAGTGGCGTCTTTACGCCCGAACATGTCGGGATCGTCGCCCAGGCGGGGGCCAGCGCGATTCTGGTGGGCGAAAGCCTCATGCGCCAGGCGGACGTGGCCCAAGCCGTGCGGGATTTAATGGCCTAGCCCGAGACTTGACGTCGCATAAGAACACTGCCAGAACGAAACCGGATCAGATTTGGATTTCGGTGCGAGGCGGGCATGCTAACCAAGAAACAGCGCGAGCTTTTGTTGTTCATTCACGAGCGGATTCGCGAAACCGGCGTGTCTCCCTCCTATGACGAGATGAAAGACGCACTCGATCTCGCCTCGAAATCGGGCATTCATCGGCTGATTACGGCGCTGGAGGAGCGCGGCTTCATACGCCGGCTCGCGCATAAGGCGCGCGCGTTAGAGGTGACCCGCTTGCCAGACGACGCGGCTTCGGGCGCGCCGCGCGGGGTGCCCGGGTTTCGGCCCAGCGTTGTCTCCAACGAACCAACGGAACGGCCCTTGGAGCCAGCGGCCATTGCGCCTACCGCTGACGTTCCGCTTTTGGGACGGATCGCGGCGGGCTCGCCGATTGATGCGATCGAACATGAAGTAGACCGAGTGCCGGTGCCCGCGGATTGGGTGACGGGGGGGGAGTTCTTCGCACTGGAAGTCGCGGGCGATTCGATGATTGAGGCGGGGATTTTGGATGGGGATCTGGTCGTGATCCGGCGTTCGGACGTGGCGCAGAACGGCGATATCGTGGTTGCGCTCGTTGAAGATAAGGAGGCGACGCTGAAGCGTCTGCGCCGCAAGGGTAATTCGATCGCCCTGGAGGCGGCTAACCCCGCCTATGAAACACGGATTTTCGGCCCCGATCAGGTCCGGGTTCAAGGCCGCTTGGCAGGGTTGATCCGGCGGTATCAATAGGGATCGGGCGGGGGCGGCGCCAGACGGGGCCGCCATAGCCGAGCGGGCGCGTCCGCCAAGCTGCGGACCCGCGGACCTTTAGGGGTCAGCCAGATTGCATGGACGCCCCGGGCGCGGACGCTCGTCGGATCCGCGATGAGCTTGGACGCACACGCGCGCGCCAGGCGCGGTGGCGGATCGGCCCGCGCGATCACCCAGTCCGCGCGGCGGCAATCGAGATCGAACCCGGAAGCGCGGGCGGTCACGGCGATCGTCCACCCCTTAAGGACGCCCACACAACCATGGAGGTCGCAGGTGAACGCCTCCTCGATCTGCAACGGGGGATGTTGAAATAGCCCCGCGCGTTCACTGAGAACCTCGGCCGGGTAAGCCCGCGCGGTCATCCCGGCGATGACGAGACGATCCTCCGCAAAGGCGGCGAAACGCCCGTCCTCGCCGAGCCAAAGGTCTGGCGGCGGGGCCCGGCCCCAGAGCGCCAGGGCCAGGGCGAACGGTGCGAGACTGAGCGCCCGTGCGCGACCGGCTAAAGAGAGGCCCAGAAGAACCCCGGCGCCGAGCAGCGCCAGGACCACGGACGGCGCGGCGGGCGCACCCATATGGGCGCCGGGGGCGGCTTCGGCGATGCGCGCGACAATCGTCAACCATTGCAACGCCGAGCCTGCGACCCAAAGCGCGGCCCCGTCCAAGCCCACCACGCTTAACGGCGCGGCCGCGGCCAAGGCCGGCGCGGCGATCACGGTGAACACCGGCATCGCGAATAAATTGGCTAAGAACCCCCAAGGCGCGAGGCGATGAAAGTGGTAAGCGCCGAAAGGCGCGGTCGCACATCCCGCAATCAGCGAGGTTGCGGAAAGGGCTGCGAAAAAGCCCCAGACCTTGGTAAGCCATCCGGCGCGCGGCGGTCTTGGCCGGGCCGCTTGGCGGCGTTTCCAGGCGTCAAATCCGGCCACCAAACCACCAGCGGCGGCAAAGGACATATGAAATCCCGGCTCGATCACACTGAGCGGCCGCAAGACGAGCACGACAATCGTGGCTAGCGCCAAGACCCGCAGCGATAACGCCGTGCGCCCGCAGAGCAACGCGAAAAACGCACACCCCGCCATGACGAATGCGCGCTGGGTCGGTGTGCCGCCCCCTGAAATCACGAGATACGCCAAAGCCGCGCCCAATGCGATCAAAGCAGCGGGCCGTCGGGCGTCCCATCGACGCGACACTGCGGGAATGGCGGCAAACAGGAAGGACGCCACGGCGAACACGCCCCCCGCCGCAAGCCCCATATGCAATCCGGAAATGGCGAGCACATGGGCGAGGCCGGCCGCGCGCAGCGCTTCGGCGAGATCCGTGTCCACCCCGCTGCGATCGCCGAACGCCAAAGCCGCCAGCAGACCCGCTTGGTCGGGCGGCGCCCGTGCGCGCAGCGCCTCAATCGCCCGCCCCCGCCAGGCCGCCAACCGCCAGAGCCAGTCTCCCGGGTCGGGTTCGATGGGGAGCGCTTCGAACCGGCCCAGACCGAAACCGCTTGCGCCGGTGCGATCGAACCACGCACGCAACGCGGGATTATATGCGCCGGGCGCCAGCGGACCGGTCGGCGGATTAAGAACCGCGCGGATGCGTAAGGCTTGACCCAGTCGCGGCGCGGGCCCTGGCGCGGTAACGCGGACCCGGAACGGCGTTTCGTCTCGCTCAAGGCCTTCGATTGCAAGCACGCGCAAGCTGACCCGCACGCGCCCCCGCTCTGCGGCGTCGACCCGTTCCGCCCATCCGCTCACGATCAGCGCTTGATCGCGGCCGGTCAGACGCGGGGTCTCCGAATGCTCCGCGACCGCGCCCGACCAAGCGAAAAACCCCAAGCTGACCGCCGCGCCGAGGCCGAGGCCGCGTCGCCAACCCCACCCCTGCCAAGCCAGGACACCAAGGGCGAGGCTCCCAACCGCGGCGATGACGCAAACCGCCAGGCCCGGCTCCCAAGGGACTGAAAAGTACGCCGCGCACCCGGCTATAGCGGCCGCCGCCAAACCTAGCGCCGGGGCTTGGTCGTCGAGCGCCACCCGCCACCAGGCCAATTGGAGCGTCAGCCGCGCCGAGCGTCTGTGTTCGCAGGCGCCATAGGGTGTTCGCTGTGTGGATGGCGTGCTAAGCCTATCGCCGTGATCGGGTTGGCCGATCATTCCGATCCGGCTTAGCGTGAACGACGGTTTGTTCATGGCAGCATCGCCCCGCGTAACCACTCGCTTCGCCCCCTCCCCGACGGGGTTTCTCCATATCGGGGGCGCACGCACCGCGTTATTCAACTGGTTATATGCGCGCAACCAAGGCGGTCGGTTCCTCTTGCGCATAGAAGACACCGACAAAGCCCGCTCCACCCAAGACGCGGTGGACGCGATTCTTGACGGGCTGAACTGGCTCGAACTGCCCGGCGACGAGCCTGCGATCTACCAAAGCGCGCGCGCGGAGCGCCACGCTGAGGTCGCCCAGGAGCTGATCGCCAAAGGCGCGGCCTATCGCTGTTATATGACAGAAGCGGAAACCGACGCCGAACGGGAGGCGGCCAAGGCGGAGGGTCGCGCGCTCCGCTCACCTTGGCGCGACCAACCGGCCTCGTCCGCCTCTGATGGCCCCTTTGTGGTGCGGCTCAAAGCGCCAAATGGCAGCGACACGATCGTTGAGGATCGGGTCCAAGGTTCGGTTCGGTTCGCCAATACCGATCTGGACGATTTGGTGCTGTTACGCGCCGACGGCACGCCGACCTATATGCTCGCCGTCGTTGTGGACGACCACGATATGGCGGTGAGCCATGTCATCCGCGGCGACGATCATTTGGTTAACGCGGCGCGCCAAAGCTTGATTTTCCAAAGCATGGACTGGCCAGTTCCGGTCTTCGCGCACATTCCGCTCATCCACGGACCTGACGGAAAAAAGCTCTCCAAGCGTCATGGCGCTTTAGGTGTGGAGGCCTATCGCGAGATGGGCTATCTGCCCGAAGCGTTGCGCAATTACCTGCTGCGCCTGGGCTGGGCGAGCGGGGATCGGGAATTGCTAAGCACCGAAGACGCGATCCGATTGTTCGATCTGGGCGGCGTCAATAAATCGCCCGCGCGGCTAGATTTCGACAAGCTCAACGCTGTGAACGCGCACTATATCCGCGGAGCGGCGGATGATCGGTTAGCCGAGTTAGCGCTCGCGCAGATCGCTCAAACCGGTCTGACCCTAGATCCGGTTCGTGAAGCCCGCGCCCGCGCTGGCGTCGGCGCGCTCAAGGATCGCGCCAAGACCATCCCAGACCTTGTCGACCAGTGCGGCTTTTTGCTCGCCCAGCGCCCATTGGAGATGTCCGGCAAGGTGAAAAAACCGCTGACCGCGGAGGCGCTCGACCGGCTTGCGCGTTTAGCGGCGCGCTTAGAAACCCTTGAGCCCTGGTCCGCCGAGACGGTTCAATCCGCGCTTGATCAGTTTGCTGAGGCCGAGGGCGTGGGGTTTGGAAAGATCGGCCCGCCCGTGCGCGCGGCGGTCACAGCGGGCCGGCCCGCGCCGGACCTTGCAGTGACCCTCGCGCTGTTAGGGCGCCAGGAAACGTTAGGACGGATCAACGACCAAGTCGCCACTCGCGGCGACACCGCTTAATCCTTTGTCGCCCTTTGGGGCTTTTTCACGAGGCACGCGTTATGAAGAACACCGCTGAACCGACCGGCCAAGCTCGCTTGAGCCTGCCCAACGGCAAAACCGCGGAAATGCCGGTTTTACGCGGGGAACTTGGCCAAGACGTCGTCGACATTCGCACCCTCGCCAAACAGTCCGGCGTGTTCACCTACGATCCGGGCTTTACCTCGACGGCGAGTTGCGAGTCGAAGATCACCTTTATCGACGGCGATGAGGGCGTGCTGCTCTATCGCGGCTATCCGATCGATCAATTAGCGGAACAATCCAGCTTTATTGAAGTCTGCTACTTGCTGCTGCATGGCGATCTGCCCAATGCGAGCCAGCTGGAGGCGTTTAGCCGCGCCATCACCTATCACACTATGCTGCACACCCAATTTGACCGGTTTTTCGAGGGCTTCCGCCGGGACGCTCACCCGATGGCGGTCATGGTGGGCACGGTTGGCGCTTTGTCAGCGTTTTACCACGACTCCACAGACATCAATGACCCCTACCAGCGCATGGTGGCCTCCCACCGCATGATTGCGAAAATGCCGACGATCGCGGCGCGGGCCTTCAAATATTCCTTGGGCCAACCCTTTGTCAGCCCGCTCAATGCGTTGTCGTATTCGGAAAATTTCCTACGCATGTGCTTTGCAGTCCCGGCCGAAGACTATGTCTCGAACAAGACTTTGGCGCGTGCGATGGACCGTATTTTTATCCTGCACGCGGACCATGAGCAGAACGCCTCTACTTCGACGGTGCGCCTTGCGGGCTCGTCCGGCGCCAATCCGTTCGGCTGTATCGCCGCCGGCGTGGCGTGTCTGTGGGGACCCGCCCATGGCGGCGCCAATGAAGCTGCGCTGAACATGCTCGCCGAAATCGGCTCCGTTGATCGGATCCCCGAATATGTCGCCCGCGCCAAGGACAAGAATGATCCGTTCCGGCTTATGGGCTTCGGCCACCGCGTTTATAAGAATTACGATCCGCGCGCGAAGGTTATGCAGTCCACCAGCCACGAGGTGCTCGAAGAGGTTGGTCAAAAGGACGATCCGCTCTTGCAGGTCGCCATGGAGCTGGAAAAAATTGCGCTAGAAGACGAGTATTTCGTCGAAAAGAAACTTTATCCCAATATCGATTTTTATTCCGGCATCACCCTCAAAGCGATGGGTTTCCCCACGGAGATGTTCACGGTGCTGTTCGCACTCGCCCGCACAGTGGGTTGGATCGGCCAATGGACGGAGATGCTTGAGGACCCGGCCCAAAAAATCGGTCGCCCGCGGCAGATCTACACCGGCGCGCCCCAGCGCGATTACGTGCCCATGGCCCAGCGCTAAGCGGGGTCGAACGGGCTGTGGCGGCGGGGCGAGGCTGCGAGTCTCGCCGACCAGGCCTCCCAAAACGCCAAAAGCGCTTGGGCGGCGCGCGCGCTGGCGTCAGTTTGACGGTCCTTTGGCCGGAGTTTGTCGAGCGCGGCGGTCTGCGCCGCGGGTTGCGCGGCGCAGGCGGCGGGGTCCGTCAGCCAAGATGTGAGCGGCCCCGCCATGAGGTCGGCGCGTGCCCGGGCTTGACCGTATTCCGGCACGATCTCCGCGTTCGTGGCGATATTCGCCAAGGTGAAATACCGGGCGCGAAAATATCCCAACCGTAACACGGCGTAAGTCGGCCAAGACACTTTATAGGCCGACACGGTGGGCACGCCCGCGGCCAGCAATTCTGTGACAATGGTGCCTGAGCACGCCAAAGCGGCGGTTGAAACGGCGAAGGCGTCTGCCCGGTCCGCCTCGTTGATGATGCGCGCATCACGAAACGCCGCCTGAGCGCCCAGAAAAGCGCGGCCTTCGGTGGCCAGGGAATCAGCCAGAACTGCGAGCACCACCAGATCTGGATGGTTGGCGATCAGGCGCTCTACGGTTTTCGCGAACACCGGCCCGATGCGGTTGAGTTCAGAGGATCGACTGCCCAGTAACACCACCAGCACCGGCGCCGTGGCGCCAATTCTCCAGCGGGCGCGAAATTGATCACAGTGCGTTGGCGCCTGACCGTCAAGCATGGGGTGTCCGACGACATCCACGCCGATATCAAACCCATCGAAAAACGGCGCATCCATAGGCCAAAGCGCCAAGAGGTGATCGAAAACTCCCGCCAGAGTTGCTGCACGATCCGCCCGCGTCGCCCAAATTTGGGGCGCGACATATTTCACCAACGCGCCTTGATAACCGCGCGCCCGCAAAGCCTGCGCTATTCGAACGCTCAAGCCGAAAGAATCAATGGCGACGACGACGTCAGGCTCGTTGGCCATCAAGCCGTCTGCGATCACTTCGATCGCCGCCTTGAGCCGTCGCGCCGCCGTCAGCGCCTCAAACAGACCCAGAACGCTTAAACTCCCCGGCGGCACGAACGCGCCTACGCCAAAGCGCTTGAGCTTATCCCCGCCCTGGCCGAAAAACTCGATCCCCCCAGGGCGCGCGGCTAAGAGCGCCGCCGCTAAGCCCGCGCCTAGGGCGTCGCCGGACGCTTCCCCCGCGATCAACCCAATGCGCAAGGGTCGGCGGTTCATGGGCCGTCCGGTGCGAAGCCGAACAGAAAGACCGCGCGATCACGACACCGCTCGAGGGTTTGCGGACGATCGACGACCAGCGCGCCGCCCGTTTCCACCGCGACGCCCGCCAAGCCGGCTTGGTGGGCCAAGTCAATGGTCCGCGGACCAATGACCGGCAGGTCGACACGCCGGTCCTGGCGCGATTTGGGGCGTTTCACCAAAACCCCGCGTCGATCCCCCGGCGCGCCGCGCACGACTGGGCTTAGGCTGGGAATGCGTCCCAACATGGCGTCGGTACCCTCCTGGGCTTCGAGCGCCAACACCAGACCGTCCGCGACGATCGCGCCCTGCCCGGCGTCGATGGCGCCAATGGCGGCGGCCGCCGCGGACGCCACCGCCATGTCCCGGTGGTCCTGGTCGCGCAAGGGCGGCCCAGCCAGATGTCCCGACCCCACCGCCAAGCTGGGTTCGAGCCGTTGCACCCCCACAACCGCAAACCCTTCGGACCGGAAAACATCTAGATAGGCGTCCAGTAATGCGCTGTCGCCGCGCTGGGCGGCGTCGATAAATCGCGATTGATACTGCAGGCCAACAGCGTCGAGTTTGAGCGCCGAATAGTCGGGCCGATGAACCGTTCCGACAAAAGCGACTTCGCGGACGCTGCGCTCGCGAAGGGCGTCTAAGCAGCGCCCCAAAGCGCCCAGTGCGACCACCGCGTCAGCCCGCGCGACCACCTCGGTTTCCGCAAACGGCTCTAGCGCGATCACGGTGAGCGGGGCGCCGCTGCGCGCCCGTGCAGCGATGACCTGTCCAGGAAGCGCGCCCCCCCCGCGACCAGGGCTTGCTCGGACCGGGTCGCATCCGCCACGCCGGGTTAGTCCCCCGCGGGCCCCAAAACGCCGCGCGCCGAGGCGGCTTGGGCGAACGCGAGGATCTCCTCCACCAGCGGCTTATCCCGATAAAGCCGGGCGGCGTCCTCCAACCGCTCTTTAAACGTGCCCTCGCGGGCGAACAACATGCGGTACGCCCCGCGCAGCTCCGCGATATCGTTGCGCGAGAAGCCGCGCCGCTTCAAACCAACCAGATTGAGTCCCGAGAGCACGCCACCGCGGGCCACCATGGCGAACGGGATCACGTCTTGGACCGCCACCCCCATGCCCGCGACAAAGGCGTGCCGTCCGATCCGACAATGCTGGTGCACCGCGCTAAGACCGCCCAAAATCACGTGATCGCCGATCGTGACATGCCCGCCAATGGTGGCGTTATTGACGAAGGTCACATGATCACCAATCCGCGCATCGTGAGCGACATGCGCGCCGACCATCAAATGGCAATCCGCGCCAATCACTGTGACCCCGCGCCCGCCAGGGGTTCCCCGATGCACGGTCGCATGTTCACGGATCACCGCGCGGGGGCCGATCCTCAATTCCGTGCACTCATCATGATAGCGCACATCCTGGGGCGCGCCGCCAATGACCGCGAAGGGATGGATCACGGCGTCTTCGCCCACCACGCTAGGCCCCTCAATGCTCACATGGGCGATCAGACGCGACCCCGCCCCGATGCGCACATCCGGCCCGATCACGCAAAACGGACCAATCTCCGTATCCGCGCCAATCTCGGCGGCAGGATCAACGACGGCGCTGGGGTGGATCCGGCTCACCGGGCGTATTCCACCAATTTTGCCGCAAACGCCGCTTCGGCCGCTTTTGCTTCGCCAACAAAACCGACGCCTTCAAATTTATAGAGCCCGGACTTCGCCGCCACAATCGCCACCTCCAGTCTCAGTTGGTCGCCCGGCTCCACCGCCCGGCGGAATTTCGCCCGATCAATGGAGGCGAAGAACACGGTTTGGCGCTCCACATCCAGCTCAAGCGAGGTTGACACCAAGATGGCGCCGGCCTGCGCCATGGCCTCGACAATCAAAACACCCGGCATGACCGGACGATTCGGGAAATGGCCTTCAAAAAACGGCTCGTTCGCCGACACGTTTTTAATCGCCGTAACGGCGGTCATTGGGGCCAGGGACAGCACCCTGTCGATGAGCAGGAATGGATAACGGTGGGGGATCCGCGCCTTAATGTCGGCTAAGCCCATCGCGCCGTTGGAACCGGCCGGGTCGGCTTTGTCGTCCACGCCCATTAGGAGGTCTTACGGCCCGGAACGCGGCGCGCCAATGCCGCCAGCACCGCCAATTCGCGAAAATGTCGCGCTTTGGGGCGCGCCGGGGCGCCCATCCAGGTCTCTCCTGGCGGCACAGCCTTGACCACAACCGCCCGAGCGCCAACCTCAGCGCCCGCGCCAACTTCCGCATGATCAGCAAGCCCCGCGCCGCCGGCGAGGCGCGCGCCCGGGCCGATCCGGCAACTGCCCGAAACGCCCACAGCACCCGCGAGGATCGCGCCAGCGCCAATCTGGCTGTTGTGGCCGACCTGACAAAGATTATCGATATGAACCCGCTCGCCGATTTCGGTGTCCCCGAACAGTCCCCGATCAATACAGGAATTGGCGCCAATGGTTGTGTCGTCCTGGATCACGACGCGGCCCAAATGTTCCAACGCGACCTGCCCGGCGTCTGAAGCGGCAATATGGAAACCGTTTGCGCCGATCACAGCGCCGGGGCCGATAACGACCCGATCCCCCAGCAGCGCGCAAGCCAAGCTGGCGTTCGCGCCGATGCGACACCCCCGCCCGATCGCGACCCCTGGCCCGACAATAGCGCCCGCGCCAATCACGGTGTCCGCCCCGATTTCCGCGTCAGCGCCGATGACTGCGCCGGGCTCCAGGCGGACGCCGTCTTCCAACTGGGCGAGCGGGGACACAAAGGGACCGGCGCCCAGGGGGCGAGGTTGATGCAAGACGGTAATCGCGCGGGCGAACGCCGCTTTAGGCTGTGGCGCGCCGAGCACCGCACGCGCCGCGCTCGGAACTTCGTCCACGTCATCGGGGGCGCACAGGACAACGCCCTCCGGCGGCGGCCCGGACCCGAAGCGATTTCGATCCCCGTCCCAAAACGCGATGGCGCTAAAATCGCACGCTTCCAGCGGCGCCGCGGTTTGAATGGGATCGTCGCGCCCGACAGAAACGGCCGAGCGGAGGATTTTAGCGCCGATCAGTCCGGCCAATACCTTTAAACCACACGCGTCGTGCGAGGCATAAAACCGGGGGTCAGGCCGCCACATGCCGGTGCTAAGCCTGGCGCTGTTATTGGCCTTGCTGAGGGGGTTGGTCGGGCAAGCGAACCCGGTTCACCGGCGTTGTGGTCATCTGCTGATCCAGCCGGCGGATAACCTCCGGCGTCAAATCCACCACTTCGAGCGCGAAGACCACCGACTGTGCGTTGATAATCAGCTCGATCGCTTGTTCCTCGGTCATGTCCTTGAGGACTTGCTGGATAGTTTGCAAAACGGGCTGGAGAGCTTGCTGTTCGGTCCGCTGCAGCTCTGCGGCTTTGCGGCGCCGGCTAATTTCAAGGCCTTGGGAACGTTGCTCCAACTGCTGCATGCGTTGGATAATATCCGGGCGTTGTTGAATCTGCTCTGGAGATAGCGCTTGGACCTCGGCCTGAAGCAAATCGCGGTCAGCGCGCACCGGGGCGACCTCGGCTTCTAGCTCCGCTTGCATTTGCTGTTGCACACCTTGGATCTGGGTGGCGATATGTCGACCGACTAAAGACGTTCGCAGGGCGCGAACATCGTCGAACACGTGCACCGTTCGCGCCTGAGCGGCGGCGTCTGGAGCGCTCAAACCGCTCATCAGCGCGAAAACCAAGGCGAAAATCGCCACGCGTACCGTCATGTTTAGAACCTCGTCGCTGTGCTGAACCGGAAGGTTTCGAGAACATCGAACTCTTCTTGAGCTAAGATTTGACTGATATCGAACCGCACCGGCCCGAAGGGTGAATTCCAGAAAACGGACAACCCAGCGCTCGCCCTTAGGCTGAGACTGTCATCAATGAAAATTTCCGTCCCAAAGGTTGGATCGATAAACGAGGTGTCTTCGTCATCTAGAATACCGAGCGACCCCGCTTCGATAAACAGCGCCGTTCGAATACCGTACTCCTCCGGCAATGGAATAGGAAACTCCAACTCTGCGGACACGATCGCAAACGCATTCCCCCCCAGCGCCTGGCCGGCGCTCGACGCGCCTAAGGGAACGCGCGGACCGATACCCGCGACGTTGAACCCGCGGAAGGTTTGGCCGCCCCGGAAGAAACGGTCATTGACCCTTACCGAGTCGTCGCCAAGTGATCGAATGTAACCCGCATCGCCTAAAGTCCGAAAAATCCATCCCTGCCAAATGCCGTAATACCACCCCCAACGCAATTCCGTCTGGGTGAAGGCGACGTTTCCGCCAAACCCGGCCAAGTTTTGGCTAATCGAAAAATCGAAACCGCGGGTGGGTAGAATTGGATCGTTTCGCCGGTCGTACCGATATGTGAACCCGATGATCGACGACAGAAAATCGCCAACCTGGGAGGCGGTAATTGGGTTGATCGGCAATCCAGGCGCAACATCGAGGGCATCTTGTCGGATCGTCCAGCGAAGGGCCAATTGACCCCGCGGCGAAAGCGGGAAACCGAGACGGAACGAAGCCCCCATCGATGTGTTCTCAAACCCTGTTTCGGCAAAGAAATCCGATGCCACCCGGAACAACTCCCACGCCGCGGCGAGGTTACGATCCAAAAACCGCGGCTCGGTGAACCGTAAATCGATCTGTTGGGTCCGCGCCGACGCCGCCACCCGCGCCCGCAAAAACTGACCCCGGCCGCGAAGGTTGGATTGGGTGATCGACAGATCGAGTAAGAACGCGTCGATGGACGAAAAGCCGGCCCCGAAAGACAATTCGCCAGTCGGCTGTTCGCTAACAGAGATTTCCACATTGGTTCGATCGGGCAGCGACGCGGGAGTATTTTCAATCGTGACATCTTCGAAAAAGCCTAAGCCGCGCAAGCGCTGTCGAGACCGATCGAGCAGAACTTGGTTAAAGGCGTCGCCCTCGACGAACTGCAAATCGCGCCGGATCACGCGATCCAAGGTCTCCACATTACCCACAATGTCGATCCTATCGACGTAAACCCTTGGACCTTCGTTGATCTCAAAGAGCACATCGACGGTGTTTTCTTCGCGGTTTCTTCGCAACCGAGGCAGAATGTCCGCAAACGCATACCCGGCTGTACCGGCGAAAAACGTTAACCGGTCAACCGTGTCTTCAATCAAGGACCCTTTGAACTGTTGGCCTTCTTTAATCGGAATGACGTTTAGCAAAAAATCGGGATTAATAGCGTCTAATTCTGTATCAACGTCGACATCACCGAACTGGAATTTTTCACCTTCCGATATGGTGAATGTTAAATACCAGTCCTTTTGATCAGGCGTAAGTTCAGCCACTGCAGACGTGACCTGGAAATCCGCAAACCCTTCGTCACGGTAGAAAATGCGCAATTGCTCTCGATCGAATTCGAGTCGATCTGGATCAAAATTAGAGTTCGAGCTTAGGAAATTTCGTAATCGCGATTCCGTCGTGGCGATTTGACTCCGTAATTTCCCATCGGAATAGTTCTCATTGCCGATAAAATTAATTTTACGCATGCCTGTGCGCGCGCCTTCGGAGATTTCAAAAATCAGATCGACGCGGTTTTGCTCAAGCTGGCGGACTTGCGGCGACACATTCACGGCATAGCGGCCCGAACGGCGATAGACTTCGATAATCCGTTGAACATCCGCCTGGACGCGGGCGCGCGTGTAAATCGCGCGCGGTTGGACCTCGATTTCCTCGCGAATGGTGTCTTCGTCAACGGCGCGGACGCCTTCAAAAATGATCTGGTTGATCACAGGGTTTTCGATCACGCGGATGACCAGTGTGTCCCCACGCAATTCGATGGCGACGTCGGCGAAAAGGCCCGTATCGAAAAGCGTCTTCAAAGACAGATCGATGCGTTGCGGGTCCGCGACTTCGCCGGGTCCCACCAACAAATACGACAGCACGGTGCCGCGCTCGAGCCGTTGAGAGCCCTCAACCGTCACCGCCCGGATCACCGGTGGCGCGATCGCAGCCGGACTAGCAGGTTCTGGCGAGGTCTCTGGCGCCGGCGGCGGTGGCGTTTGAGACGCAGCCAGGCCCGCGCCAAACATCATCACCATCGCGACGCTCACAACCAAACGGGTCATGATCATAGCATTTACGTCTTTGCCGAACCGGGCCCCATTACGACCACAGCGCCCCCAAGCGCTCCAGGATGCGCAGTTGCACCAAATCATTCAGCGTCGCGAACACCATGAGTCCCACGACCAACGCCAGGCCGAATTGGAATCCGATTTCCTGCGCTCTCGCCCCTAAGGGACGGCCCGCGACCGCTTCATAGGCGTAATACAAGAGGTGGCCGCCGTCGAGAACCGGTATCGGCAGCAAATTCACCAAGCCCACACCGACCGAGAGCACCGCGGCCAGCAAGACAAGCGATTGAGCGGTGAACCAGAGCGATTGCCAAAGGGTCTCCCCCTGCTCGAAGCTCGTCGAGCTGACCCCGCCCGCCGTCGACGCGCTGCGCAGCGGCCCGCCGAGCATCGCAGCCGACTCCCGCCCGGTGGCCAGGCGGACAAAATAATCGCCCATCGTGGCGACCGAGCGCCAGGTCAACTCGACCCCGCGGCCCAAGGCCTCCGCCGGACCGGGCCGATAAGTGATTTGATCCTCGACACTGCGAATCCCGAGATATCCCAGTCGGACCTCGGCGCCGGAGGGATCGTCAAAGGCCTCCCGCCGGGGCACGACCGTGAGCGTTTCCAGTGTTCCCTCGCGATCCACCACAACTTCAACCGGATCGCCGCTCTTGAGCACGATTGCGGGGCGGATGTCGTCAAAGAACGTAATCGCGCGGCCATCAATGCTGACCACCCGATCGCCCGCTTCAAACCCCGCCGCCGCCGCGGGCGTGTCGTCCTGCACCGAGCCGACGGTTGGCGCGCGCCGGGTCTCCCCCGCAATACCGGCGAACGCTGCGTAAATGAGGATCGCAAGGATGAAATTGGCCGCGGGGCCTGCGGCGACCACCGCGGCGCGCCGCCATAACGGCTTGAAATGGAAGCAGCCTCGAACGGCGGCGGCGCCCTTCTCGGTCTCCATACGACTGCGCAGCGCGTCTAACTGCACCCGGTCCGGCACGCTCGCCGCATCCGCGTCGCCGGCGAATTTAACAAACCCGCCCACTGGAAACGCACGCACGCACCATCGTTCGCCCCGCTTATTGCGCCATTGGACCAACGGCTTACCCATGCCTAGGGAAAACTCGTCGACGGTCACCCCACACCATCGGCCGACCCAATAATGGCCTAGCTCGTGGATATAGACGATCAAGGAGATGACGACGACAAATGAGAAAATCGCGCCAAAAAGCGACACTGCGGTGTCCATGACAGCCTCCTTAGGTCCTTAGCCCCCATTCGACCCTGCGGATGGGGCCGAAATGGGTCATAGGCGGGCTCTGGTGAGCCACGTTCGCGATTGGCTTCAAATTGCGCGCCGTTCAAGTTCCGCCTTCGCCCCGGTTCGGGCATAGGCGTCTAGCGCGAAGACGTCTTCAAACGATTCCGGCGCAGACCAGCCGCCGGTTCCCCCCAAGGCGCGTTCCAACACCTCACCGACGATCGCGGCAATGTCCAAAAAGCCGATGCGCCGGTCGAGGAAGGCCGCCACCGCAATCTCGTTGGCCGCGTTGAGCGCCGCCGGCGCCGCCCCGCCAGCCTCAAGCGCGGTGCGCGCCAGGGCCAATGCGGGAAACCGCTCCAGATCGGGCGCTTCGAAACTAAGCTGCCCAATCTCCGCAAGCGAGAGGCGCGCGCTAGGCGTCGACATCCGATCAGGCCAAGCCAAAGCGTAGGCGATCGGAATACGCATATCTGGGGTGCCCAACTGGGCGAGGACCGATCCGTCCACATACTCAACCATGGAATGAATGACGCTTTGGGGGTGGACCACCACGTCGAGCTTCCGCGACGGCATATCAAAAAGATAATGCGCCTCAATCAGTTCCAGGCCCTTGTTCATCATGGTCGCGCTGTCCACGGAGATTTTCGCGCCCATAGACCAAACCGGATGGTTCACCGCCTGCTCCGGCCCCGCTGCGGCCATGACAGATCGATCCGCTGTGCGAAAGGGTCCGCCCGAGGCCGTTAGGATCAGCTTGTCGATACGATCGGGATGATCGCGGTCAAACACCTGGAAGATCGCGTTATGTTCGGAGTCGACCGGCAAAAGCGTCGCCCCCGCGCGCTTCGCCGCCGCCATAAACAGATCACCGGCGCAAACCAGGCATTCCTTGTTAGCGATCGCCACGCGGGCGCCGCGTTCGGCGGCGGCTAAGGTGGGCTTGAGCCCGGCGGCGCCGACAATCGCGGCCATGACCCAGTCCGCAGGCCGTTGAGCCGCCTCGGTGATCGCATGGGCCCCCGCCCCCGTTTCAATCGACAGATCACTGACGCCGGCGCGCAACGCCTCAAGCTTGGTTTCGTCGGCGATTGCAGCGAAGGCAGGGCGATAGGTGTGGCAAATATCAATCAACGCCTCAACATTCGTCGCCGCGGTGACCGCCTCGAGCGCTAACGCGTCCTCCCCGTGGGCCGCGCGTTCTTGAGACAGCAAATCCAAAGTCGAGCGGCCGACCGAGCCGGTTGCGCCTAAAATGGAAATGCTGCGCGTACGGGCGCGCGGGTCAACTGTCACCTAGTCCTCCCCCGGCGATTGGCCAAATTCTCGGCTCCGACACCAGCATAAGCGCAAAAACGCTCGACGCCAGCATCAGCGCGTCCACACGATCGAGCACGCCGCCATGGCCCGGAATAATCCGACCGGCGTCCTTTACGCCGAACCGTCTTTTAAGCAGAGATTCCATCAAGTCGCCACTGACCGCAGCCATCGCCAACGGCGCGGCCAGTCCGATCCCCATTATAATCCCGCCGCCCTGGATCCAAGCCACCGCTGCGCCGGCCGCTGAGCCGCAAACAAGCGCCGCCGCAAGGCCGGTCCAGGTCTTGTTGGGACTAGCCACCGGCAACAGTTTAGGGCCGCCGATCCAAAACCCGAACACATAAGCCGCAATATCCGCGGCCCTGAGGACGGCGAATATATACTCAATCGCGGACAACCCGCCGGGGTCCGCTTGGCGTAAAAAGACCAAAGCGATGCACGGCGCGCTGACATACCAAACCCCCGCGAAACCGCGCCACGCTTTGCGCCGCTTCGCCCGTTCCACGGCGGCTGCGACGGCGCCAATGGCCACCAATCCCAACGCAGCTTCCGCACCGACGGCGCAAAAGCTCAACGGCGCGCCCCCAGACACAAGCATCGCCAGCCCGTAGGCGACTGGCCCGGCGCGTCGATCCGACATGGCTGTCCACTCCCACGCCATGGCGAAGGCGAACACCGCGACGAAACTGGCGAACCACCACCCTCCCGCCAGAGCGGCCCCCACCGCCAAGGGGGCGAGACTGACGCCCGAAACGATCCGCGCGCGCAAAGCCGGGTCGCGCCGCCATCGTCCCGGCGTCGGTCGCGACGCCATAGCGGTCATAACTCGCTCGCATCGCCCACCGCGCCATAGCGGCGCTCACGTCGACGAAACTCCTCCAAGGCGCCTTCCAGGTGCGCTCGTGAAAAATCCGGCCAGAACACGTCCAGTACAACGAATTCCGCATAGGCCGCCTGCCAAATCAAAAAATTGCTCAGCCTTTGTTCGCCGGACGTGCGGATGACCAAGTCAGGATCAGGTAACCCGGCGGTGTCCAGCCGGTCGCTGATTAACGTCGCGCTTAAGTCCGCGCGGTCGCAGACCCCGCGGATAAGATCATCGGCGATCCGCGCCACGGCGCGCACGATTTCATCCTGACCTCCGTAATTAAACGCTATCGTTAAATGAAAGTTAGTATTGTCTTGAGTGATACTCTCTGCACGATGAATGATACTCAAGACATCATCGTCCAATCCCACCCGATCGCCAATTATACGGATGCGAACACCTTTGCTATGCAGACGATCAAGGTCGTCGCGCACATACCGCCGCATCAAGTCAAACAGCGCTTCTACTTCCTCTCGGGGCCGGCGCCAATTTTCAGTGGAGAACCCGAAAAGCGTCAGATATTTCAAGCCCAGGTCAGCGGCGTCCTGAACGGTCGCGCGAACCGTTTCCACACCTTTATGGTGGCCGAACGCGCGAGGTCGCGCCCGCGCTTGGGCCCAGCGACCGTTACCATCCATGATAATCGCAACATGGCGCGGAGCGGACGCGCCCGCAGTCGCCGGCGGTGCGGACGAGGTCATGGTCGTCGTCGCCGGCACGGTCCTCTAGACCTGCATGATTTCGTCTTCTTTGGTCTTCAAAAGCTGGTCGACGGATTTGACTAGTTCATCGGTCAGCTTCTGAACCTCGTCCGCGTAATCGGATTGCTCATCTTTGCTGATTTCGCCGGATTTTTCGAGTTTTTTCAGCTCTTCCATACCGTCACGGCGGACATTCCGCACTTTGACGCGGGTTTGTTCGGCATACTTTCCCGCAAGTTTGCTAAGTTCTTGGCGGCGTTCCTCGTTGAGCGGTGGGATCGGTATCCGCAAATTCTGCCCGTCAACGACTGGGTTTAATCCCAGACCCGCATTCCGGATCGCTTTATCGGTCGCGCCCACCAGCGATTTGTCCCACACCTGAACGGAGATCATGCGCGGTTCAGGAACGCCAATAGTGGCGACCTGGGCGATCGGCGTGTTGGCGCCATAGGCCTCGACTTGGACGGGATCTAACAGGCTCGCGCTGGCGCGGCCCGTTCTCAAACCGGCGAAGTCAGATTTCAGCACCGAAATCGCGCCCCGCATACGTCGCTCCAAGTCGCTAAGGTCAAACCCGTCGCTCATTGCGATGTCTCCTTTCGGGTCTCGGCGCGCCCGCCGATCACCGTACAAACCCCTTCGCCCGAAAGGGCGTGCTCCAGCCCGCCCTGTTCGTGAATCGAGAACACCACGATCGGGATGCCGTTCTCGCGCATCAACGAGACCGCCGAGGCGTCCATCACTTTCAAATCTCGTTGCAGGACTTCCATATAGTCAAGGCTATCGAACCGTTGGGCGTTGGCGTTCCGACGCGGGTCGTCATCGTAAACCCCGTCGACTTGGGTGCCTTTGAAGAGCGCGTCGCAGCCCATTTCCGCCGCCCGGAGCGCGGCGGCCGTGTCAGTGGTGAAGAACGGATTGCCCGATCCGGCGGCGAAAATAACCACCCGTTTTTTCTCCATATGCCGAATGGCGCGCCGCCGGATGTAAGGCTCGCACACGGTCATCATGGGGATTGCCGACATGACGCGGGTCTCAACACCTTGTTTTTCAATTGCGTTCTGGACCGCTAAGGCGTTCATGACGGTCGCCAGCATGCCCATGTAATCCGCCTGGGCACGCTCCATGCCACTGGCGGCGGCTGACAATCCGCGGAAAATATTCCCCCCGCCAATCACCAAGCACATTTCCACGCCGCGATGGATGGCGGCGATTACCTCGGCAGCAATCCGGTCGGTCGCCCCAATGTCGATGCCATAGCCCTGAGCGCCCATAAGCGCCTCGCCGGACACCTTCAGTAAAACGCGTTGAAACCGCGCCGATGGGCGTAACCCCTCCTCGTCGCTCGGCCCCGCCTCCATGCCAGCCCCCTATCGCCGCGCCCGTAAGGGCGGCCGCCGCCCTCGGCCCAGCTGTTCGCCGCTAGTCCCGCTTCGCCGCGGCCGCAACTTCGGCCGCGAAATCCCCGTCCTCTTTCTCGATGCCTTCGCCGAGTGCGAAACGAACAAAGCCCACCAATTCAATCGGCGCGCCGACTTCGGACGCAGCGTCCGAGATGACTTTTTCCACCGACCGGTCGGGATCCATGACGAAAGCTTGTTTCACAAACACGGATTCTTCGTAGAATTTCCGCAAGCGGCCTTCGACCATTTTCTCAATGATCGCCTCGGGCTTGCCCGAAGCGCGCGCCTGATCCGCGAACACCGCGCGCTCCCGCTCGACCACGGCGGGATCGAGCTCGTCAACATTCGCCGCGAGCGGATTGGAGGCGGCGACGTCCATCGCCAGCTTCCGCCCCAGGGTCGCCAGCGCATCCGCGTCGCCCTCAGACTTCAGGCCCAATAAGACGCCCAGCCGACCAGCCTGCTCGGTGACCCCGCCATGGATATAGCTGGCCACCACGCCCGGCTCGACCGCGAGAACCCGCGTTCGCCGCAAGCTCATATTCTCGCCGATTTGCGCGATCAGATCAGTCAACGCGTCGGACACGGGCTTACCGGCGCGCGAGGGAGCGGCCTTGAGCGCGTCCAGATCGCCTTCGACGGTCAAAGCCAAGGCCGCGCATTCCGCCGCGAATTCTTGGAAAAGCGCGTTGCGCGCGACGAAATCGGTCTCCGAATTCACCTCTAAGACGGCCGCGGCCATCCCCGCGCCTCGGGATTCCGAGGCCACGGCCACCAAGCCCTCAGCCGCAACCCGGCCCGCTTTCTTGGCCGCCTTAGACAGACCTTTGGTCCGCAACCAGTCGATGGCGACTTCGAAGTCCCCGTCGGTTTCTTTGAGCGCTTTTTTTGCATCCATCATACCAGCGCCAGAGCGCTCACGTAATTGCTTGACCATCGCAGCGGTGATTTCGGCCATGACCGTCTCTCTCTATTCCGGGCGCTTGAGGGTTTGCGTGAGGACTAAAAGTCTAAGCTGCGCCGCCGGCGTCCGCCGGCGCAGGTTCGGAAGGAGGCGTCGGCTCAGCGGCCGGCGCGGCCTCAGACGCCGCAGCCTCGGCTCCAGACGTTTCGTCCGCTGCCTCCAGTCCCGCTTCGGTGAGGTCTTCGCTCTCGCCAAGGTCCACCCCGAGCGCGGCCTGGCTCGCCAGAATGCCGTCAAGCACCGCGTCTGCGATCAAATCACAGAACAAACCGACCGCGCGCGCCGCGTCGTCATTACCAGGGATTGGGAAATCCACTGCATCGGGATCGCAATTGCTGTCCACCACGGCGACTACTGGAATGCCAAGCTTGCGCGCTTCTTGAATCGCAATCGCTTCTTTGTTCGTGTCGATCACAAACATCAGCGCAGGCAGGCCGCCCATGTCTTTAATGCCGCCTAAGGACAGCTCCAACTTATCCCGCTCGCGCGTTAATTGTAGCTGTTCTTTCTTAGTCATGCCTGCGATCTGATCGCCAGCCAACAGCTCTTCAAGCGACCGTAGTCGCTGGATCGAAAACGAAATCGTTCGCCAGTTGGTCAACGTTCCGCCCAGCCAACGGTGGTTGACGAAATACTGCGCGCATCGACGCGCGCCGGCGGCGACGGCTTCGGAGGCTTGTCGCTTGGTGCCCACGAACAGAATGCGTCCGCCCTTGGCGGCCACGTCGCGCACTTGGGTCAGCGCCTGGTGCAACAGCGGCACCGTTTGTGACAAATCCAAAATATGAATGTTGGAGCGAACCCCGAAGATGTATCGATCCATCTTCGGATTCCAACGATGGGTTTGGTGTCCGAAATGTACGCCCGCTTCGAGAAGCTGGCGCATGCTGAAGTCCGGCAGAGCCATGGATTGTCCTTTTCCGGTTGGCCTCCGTGGACGGGGTCGACGAACTAACGGCGACACCGGATGGCCGCTCGGCCCTGATCGACCTCGCGCCCGCCGTCCACGTGCGAATTTATAGCGTGCTTTATAGGCGCCCCGTCGCGCCTGCGCAAGCGGCGCCCGCTTAAAGAGCCTCAACAAATCCAACCCCCGGGACCGCACTCAGCGCAGCCTGAGCGGCTGCGTCCACTGGCCATCGACCCGGTGCGGCGATTTCCACGGATTTTCCGCTTGACAACCGAACCCGCAGCGTGAGCGATCCCCGCTTGCCGCCCTCGCGCCCCTTGAGCGCGTTGAGCGCTTCGGAGGCCAACGACGCCGCCTCCAGGGTGACCAAATCCACCCTCAACCCGTCAACGCCCCCCTCTAACACCGCATCGATCGGCGTCGCGTCGTCGAGGAACAACCGCACCTCTCCGTCCCGCCCGCCGAGCCGAACCTTGAGCTCTAACCGCGCGCCGGGCGCCAGCGTGTCACGCAAACGCGAAAGCACTTCTGGCGGCGCTAAGACCTCAAAATCCCCCGTGGGATCGGACAATCCGATAAAGGCGAACCGCTTTCCCGCCTGCGACACCCGTTCCTGCCGCCGCCGGACAATGCCGGCCATGCGCGCCGCCTCACGGCCCTCGGTTCGCCCTTCGGTGAGGGCTGCGGCGAACACCACCCCGCGGCGAGCGAGCTGCGTGCTCGCCTGTTCAAGCGGATGCCCGGTCAAGTAAAATCCCACCGCGGATAATTCCTCATCCAACCGTTGCTCGACGCCCCAAGACGCGCCGCCGGCGAGATCGGGCCTGGCCATGGCCGCGCCAGCCCCCTCAAACAAACTCGATTGGGAGGCCGCCCGATCCTGCCTCGCCTTCTGCGCCCAGGCTTGGATTTTATCGGCGCTGGCGAAAACCGCTCCCCGGTCGGAATGCAAGCTGTCAAACGCCCCCGCGCGCGCCAGAGCCTCGAAAGCCCGCTTATTAACGAATTTCGGGTCTACCCGTTCTGCGAAGTCAAAGACGTCTGAAAACGCCCCCCCCGCCGCCCGATCGGCTTCTATCGCCGCCATGCCCGTCACGCTGACCGATTTCACCGCGCCGAGCGCATAGCGAACCGCACCCTCTTGAACCTGAAAATCCGCACCCGCCGCATTCACATCGGGCGGGCGCACAGTGATGCCCATGCGCCGAGCCTCTTGAACGAGAACGGCGAGCTTATCGGTGTTCGCCCGATCCAAACTCATCAAAGCGGCCATGAACTCCACCGGGTAATTCGCCTTCAAATACGCGGTCTGATAGGCAATTTTGCCATAAGCGGCCGCATGGCTTTTGTTAAAGCCATATCCGGCGAATTCAGCGACCAAGTCGAAAATGCCCGCCGCCTTCGCCGCCTCTACGCCCCGCTCCGCCGCGCCGGATAAAAACCGCGACTTCTGCCGATCCATCTCCGCTTTTTTCTTCTTCCCCATGGCGCGACGCAGCAAATCCGCTTCGCCCAGCGAATAGCCTGATAAAATCTGCGCAATTTGCATGACTTGTTCTTGGTATATAATGACGCCGTAGGTCTCTTTTAACACTGGCTCAAGGGTCGGATGAAGATAATCTGGCTCCGCACGGCCGAATTTCCGATCCACATAAACATCAATGTTTTTCATCGGCCCGGGTCGGTAGAGCGAAATCAGTGCGATTAAATCTTCGATTTTATCGGGGCGCATTTTTTTCAGCGTGTCGCGCATGCCCGAGCTTTCCAGCTGAAACACCCCAATCGCGGCGCCTTCGGACAACAGCGCGAAGGTCTTAGGGTCATCTAAGGGGATGGCGTCGAGGTCGAGCGGGCGGCCTTGGCGGTCTAAAAATTCAAGCGCCCGGGCGATCACCGTTAAAGTTTTCAATCCCAGAAAATCGAACTTCACCAGGCCCGCGCGTTCCACCCACGCCATATTGTATTGCGTGGCGGGAAGCTCCGATCGGGGGTCGCGGTAAAGCGGGGTCAGCTCGACCAAAGGCCGGTCGCCAATGACGACGCCGGCCGCATGGGTGGAGGCGTTCCGATAAAGGCCTTCTAATTTCAACGCTGTGTCGAAGAGCGCGTCCACATCGGCGTCTTCGCGCCGCGCCTCTTGCAATCGCGGCTCGCTTTCCAGGGCTTGAGCCAATGTCACCGGGTTCGCCGGGTTGGCCGGGATCATTTTCGCCAACCGGTCGACCAAGCCGAAGGGCAATTGCATGACCCGGCCGACATCGCGCACCACCGCGCGCGCCTGCAACGTGCCAAAAGTGATGATTTGCGCCACCCGATCGAGGCCGTATTTCCGGGTGACGTATTCAATGACCTCCCCGCGTCGGTCTTGGCAAAAGTCGATGTCAAAGTCGGGCATCGAGACCCGCTCAGGGTTCAAAAACCGCTCGAACAGCAACCCAAACCGCAGCGGATCCAAGTCCGTAATCGTGAGCGCCCAAGCCACCAGCGACCCCGCCCCGGACCCTCGCCCCGGCCCCACCGGAATGCCCTGCGCCTTCGCCCATTGAATAAAGTCGGCGACGATCAGGAAATAACCGGGAAAGCCCATTTGGGCGATGACCGAAAGCTCGTGATCCAGCCGAGCTTGATACTCCGCCGCGCTCGCGCTAGGTGTTACGGTTTTCAACCGGGCCGCAAGGCCGGCTTCAGCCTGCACGCGCAGCTCAGCCGCCTCGTCCCGGCCCTCGCCGGCGTCAAACCGGGGCAGAAGCGGTTTGCGCGTGTGCGCACGCACCGCACACCGTTGGGCGATTTCAGCCGTGTTAAGCAGCGCTTCCGGCAGATCCGCAAACGTCTCCACCATGGCCGCGCCAGGTTTGAACCAGTGCTCAGGCGTGACCATGCGCCGATCCTCCACCGCCCGGTAGGTCCCCTCGGCCATGCACAACAACGCGTCATGCGCCTCATATTGTTCGGCGCGCGCAAAATGGGGATCATTGCCCGCCACAAGCGGCAAGCCGTAGCGATAGGCCAAGTCGAGTTGAGCCGGCTCCAAGCGCGCCTCGTCCGCGCGCCCATGACGATGCAATTCGACATAGAGCCGATCGCCAAACGCCTCGCGCATCCGTTTGAGGACCTCTTCCGCTTCGGCCCCGCGATCGCCCGCGAGCAGCCGCGAAATGACGCCTTCATAGCCGCCGGTTAACGCTATCAAGCCCTCGGGTTCGGCTAAAACCGCCTCAAGCGTCACGTGCGGCTCGTCCGCCCCGGAAATCTCCAGATACGCCGCGCTTGAGAGCGCCATAAGCCGCGCCAATCCGTGTTCGGACTGGGCGAGCAACACCAACTCCCCGTCGAGCGTCGGACGTTCTCCCAATCGCGGCGGTGCGATGTTCACCGACAGGGTCACCCCCAAAATCGGCTGCACCCCCGCCTCGCTCAAGGTCTCGGAAAATTCGAGCGCGCCGAACAAATTATTGGCGTCCGTCAGCGCCAGAGCGGGCATCTCCGCATCCAGGCACAATTGCGGCATGTCGCGTACAAGGATCGCCCCTTGCAGCAGCGAATACGCCGAGCGACACCGAACGTGGACAAACGGCTCAGCCATGACGCGCCTGATCTCGCCCTCTCTAGGTTGGCGTTAGATCGCGCCAGCCCAGACCCCGGTCAGCGCGCTCACCGCCCATACCATAGCGCATACCGCGCTCAATGCGGCCGTCTCTTGAATCCACAGCTTTGACGCCTTCATAGCACCCTCCGGTATTCCTGATATGTTCTTTTTTCATGGTTTGTTCTCTCCGTCAAGTGGTCACCGAAAGAACAAACACTCAAACAAAATCGAACAAACCGCGGTTAACGTGGCTGAGCCACCAATTGAATCGGCGCCAACCGGCCGTCTTTTAGGGCCAACACCCGATCCATATGACCGGCCAGTTCGAAATTGTGGGTGGCGACCAAGGCGCCAACGCCTTCTAACCGCGCGACATCAAAGAGCTTTTGAAACACAGCGCCAGAGGTGGCGGGATCGAGATTGCCGGTCGGCTCATCGGCGAGCAGAACACTGGGTCGATTGACCAGGGCGCGCGCTATAGCCACCCGCTGTTGTTCGCCGCCGGACAATTGCGCGGGCTGGTGGCTGAGGCGGTCTTCTAAGCCCATCAGACTGAGCAACCGCGCGGCCGCTTCGCGGGCGGCGCGGCGGCTGTCCCCGGCGATTAAGCGCGGCATGGCAACGTTATCCAGGGCGGAGAACTCTGCGAGTAAATGGTGGAATTGATAGACAAAACCGATCCGCCGACGCCGAATGCGCGTCCGCTCCGCATCCTTAAGCCCTAAACACGCGCGCCCATCAATCCAGACCTCGCCCGCGTCAGGGCGTTCTAAGAGCCCCGCAGCGTGCAGAAGCGAGGACTTGCCCGAGCCGGAAGGCCCCACCAAGCCCACCATTTCGCCCGCTGCAATCGAAATGTCCGCGCCGCGCAGCACCTCCAGCCAGGCGTCCGCGCCTGTGCGATAGCGGCGCACCAGCCCTTCAACCGCCAGGACGACGCCCGAGGCGGGCTCACTCATAACGCAGCGCCTCCACCGGATCGAGCCGTGCGGCCCGCCAGGCGGGTGGAATCGTGGCGAGCATGGACGCGATAAAGCCCCACAAGGCGATAAACCCGACCTCGCGAAGGTCGAGCTCCGCAGGAATGCGGCTCAGATAATAGATATCCGAATTAAACAAGTCGGCATTGGTGACGAGGGCGACAATATCCTGGATCGGATCAATATAAATGACGAACAACACTCCGAGCACCACACCACATACGGTGCCCAGAACGCCGATCGATGCGCCGGCGAGAAAGAAAATCCGCAGAATTGATCCACGACTGGCGCCCATGGTGCGCAAAATCGCGATGTCGCGGCCTTTATTCTTCACCAACATGACGAGGCCGGAGATGATGTTCATGGCCGCAATCGCCACGATCAGCATCAAAATGATCCGCATCACATTACGTTCAATGGCTAAGGCGTTGACGTAGCTGGCGTTGCGCGACTGCCAATCGCTGACGAAGGTGGGCCGCCCCACCGCTTGGATCAGATAACCGCGCACTGCTTGGGCTTGGTCGGGATCGGCGAGCCGGGTTTCCAAAGTATCCACCCGACCCCGGCGGCCGAAAAATAATTGCGCCTGCTCGCGGGGCAGATAGACAAAGGAGCCGTCGAATTCCGACATGCCCACGGAGAAAATCGCCCCCACGACATAAGTCTTACGCGGAACGGTTCGGCCGAACGGCGAAATGGGTCCCGATCCCGAGGGCGGCGCGATGAGGGTCAGCTCACCACCAACCCGCAGGCCGAAATTAGCGGCGAGCTGATCGCCGATCACAATCCGATCCCCACCAAACCGCCCCTCGCCGAACCCATCCAAGGAGCCGGCGACCAGATTGTCTGAAACGATCGACAAGTCGCGCAAGTCCCGGGCGGCGATCCCGGTGGCGAGCACGCCGGAGACCGCGTCTCCACGGCTGGCCATGGCTTGCCCTTGAACAATCGGGGTAACCCCGATCACGCCGTCCACGGCCGCCACCCGGGCGGCGGCGTCAAGGGCCGCCTCCTCAGGCATGCGCGACACATCGACAAAGACATGGCCCTGAACGCCGAGAATGCGGTCGAACAAGGCGGTGCGGAACCCCCCCATCACCGACATCACCGCAATCAGCACGAACACCGCCAGCATCACCCCGACGAAGGCGATCATGGAGATCAAGGCGACGCCGCCTTGATCACGCTTGGCGCCCAAATAGCGTCGCGCAATCCAGCGCTCATACCCGGAAAACGGCGCCGCGCCATGGGCGGGCGGCGCCGCCGACAGCCCACTTGTCTCCTCCGGCGCGGCGTCTTCGAATGTCAGGGTCGTCATGACGTCTGCGGCGCCTGAACCGCCAATTGGTTAAGCGCTGCGTCCAAACTCAGAGTTTCGCGCCGATCATCGGCGCGGGTTTTCAGCTCGACCTCGCCTTGGGCGAGCCCGCGCGGACCAATGATCAATTGGTAAGGCGCGCCGATCAGGTCCATGCGGGAAAATTTCACCCCAGCCCGATCCGCGGTGTCATCGTAAAGCGGATCGAGCCCCGATGCGGCCAACGCGCGATAGGCCTGCTCGCAGGCGGCGTCGGTCTCCGGATCTCCCGGCTTCAGATTAATCACGCCCACGCCAAACGGCGCCACGGCCAAGGGCCAGCGGCACCCCGCCTCATCATGGAAGGCTTCGATGAGCGCGCCCACCAGTCGCGACACGCCGACCCCGTAAGAGCCCATATGCACAAAGTTCTCCCCGCCCTCGGGCCGGGCGACCTTCGCGCCCATGGCGGCGGAGTACTTCTCGCCGAAATAGAAGATATGGCCGACTTCAATGCCGCGCGCGGCGACCTGGCTGTCCGCCGGGACTTGGGCTGAGAACGTCTCCGGCTCATGCTTTTCGTCCGTGGCGGCGTAAAGGGCGGTGCGCTCGTCCACAAACGGTTGGAGATCGCCGTCGAAATCCACATCAAGACCGGGGGCCGGCATGTCCGCCAAATCTTTGTGGCAGAACACCGCGCTTTCGCCGGTCTCGGCCAGCACGATGAATTCGTGGGAGAGATCGCCGCCGATCGGGCCTGTGTCGGCCTTCATGGGAATGGCCGTGAGGCCCATGCGTGCGAACGTGTTCAGATACGCGACAAACATTCGATTATAAGATTTCCGCGCGCTGTCGGCATCGAGATCAAAGGAATACGCATCTTTCATCAAGAACTCACGCCCGCGCATCACCCCGAAACGCGGGCGGATTTCATCTCGAAATTTCCATTGAATATGGTAAAGCAGTTTCGGGAGGTCCTTATATGACCGACAATAGGTCCGGAAAATCTCGGTAATCATTTCCTCGTTTGTGGGTCCGTAAAGCAAGTCCCGCTCATGGCGGTCAACGATCCGCAGCATTTCCCGGCCATAGTCGTCATACCGACCGCTTTCGCGCCAGAGCTCAGCGGGTTGGACGGTTGGCATCAGCAATTCCACCGCGCCGGCGCGATTCTGCTCTTCGCGCACGATTTGCTCGACCTTGCGCAGAACCCGCAGCCCAAGCGGCAACCAGGAATAAATCCCCGCAGCCGATTGGCGCACCATGCCTGCACGCAACATCAGCCGGTGAGAGGCGATTTGCGCCTCCGCCGGGGTTTCTTTCAAAACCGGCAGGAAGAACCGCGACAAGCGCATAAAGGGGAGCCTTTCGAAAAACGATAAAGCTTAGATAGCCGCGGCCCATCAGCGGCGCAACGCGCGCGACCGGCCTGCGCGCAGCCTAACCCGCGGCGGCGAATAAAAAAGGCCGCAGAGGTGGCAACCCCTGCGGCCAAAGTCGGGAGGATACACCGTTAGGCGCGGCAAAGCCAAAGCTCGGCCTGCCGATCTAGGATAGCTCCAAATTTGTGCGTTGCAACACGATGACGGCAAAAATTATTGCAGCTTCGGTCGAACCCATTGCACAATGAAATTTTATTCGGCTTATCCGTCACTTTTTGGTTCAATATCATACTGCGGTGCGGGAAGTTGGTCAAAAAGCTCCAGCGATAGCGCACCGCTCTGCAACAAAACGTACACCAAGAGCCACACGCCTGCCGCGATTTGGGTTGTCGCCCACGCTTTTGCCGCAACATCGACCCCCGCGGGCGCGCCAGGATCCCAGCCCGCTTGGGCGGTGTCCGGATCGGATGGGCGTCGAACGCCGAAGGGCAGAACGGTGAATAAGCACACCCACCAAACGATAATGAACACCGCCACCCCGGCCACAGGGCCCATAATGGGGCGGGTCAACGCGAAGCTTGCAAACCACGCCAAGCCGGCGAGCGCCACTAAGCCCAATCCCAACCCGCGACGGACCGTCAAGCGCTCACCTCCATCAATTCGATCAAAACGCCGGTGAAATCGCGTGGATGGAAAAACAGAACCGGCTTGTCATGGGCGCCAACGCGCGGCTGGCCGTTATTCAACGCCGTGGCGCCCTTGGCGATCAGATCATCGCGCGCGGCGATCAGATCGCTGACCTCAAAGCAGACGTGGTGCTGACCGCCCTTCGGGTTTTTTTCCAAGAATTTCGCGATCGGGCTGTTCTCGCCCAGCGGCTCTAACAGCTCGATCTCCGCATTGGGCAGGCTGACAAACGCCACCGACACGCCAAAATCTGGCATTGGTTTCGTGGGCGTGATGTGGGTTGCGCCAAACCAATCGCGATAGACGGTTTTGGCGTCTTCGAGGGACGGGGTTGCGACCCCGACGTGATTAAGCGGCCCGATCATCATGCGCCTCCTTCGCTTTGGCGTCGTTCAAACCCGTAAGGCCACCGCCTCGATATGCGCGCGTTTGCGCCAGGTGGCGTTGACCCGACGTTTCAACGCGCGAACCACAGCCTCCTCACACGCGGCCTCGTCCGCGCGCGCCCGACGGTCGAGCTTGGACAGCGCGGTTTCAGCCACGTCCGCCAAGTCATCGAGCCAGCCCTCCATTTGCTCAGCGTCGTCCGATGGAAGACCGGAAACCCGAATGTCGAAGTCCGAGATCAGTTTACCTTTGGCGTCAATGGCGAAGGCCACCACGACATGGCCGTTATAGGCCATACGCTTGCGCGCGCGCAGGGCCTCAGAGCCCAGCGGGGTAATGGTGTCGCCATCCAGGATCAATCGGCCCGCAGGCACCTGATCGATACAGCTCACGCCCTCGCCATTAATGGCGATCATATCGCCGTTGTGCGGCGCGTATGCGGAGGCAACCTGCAACTCGCGCGCAAATTTCACGTGCTCGAGCAAGTGCCGGCGTTCGCCATGAACCGGGATCGCCGCTTTGGGGCGCGCCCATTGATACATCGCGCGCAAATCATTCCGACAGGGGTGCCCGGAGACGTGGATCGGCGCCATCCGGTCGGTGACAATTTCCACGCCCCGTTCGGCGAGTTGATTCTGAAGCGCATAGATCGCCACCTCATTGCCAGGGATGACGCGGGAGGAGAACAACACTGTATCCCCCTCGCCTAAGGTCACATGCCGGTGCGCGCCCCAGGCAATGCGCGAGAGCGCGGCGCGGGGCTCCCCTTGGCTGCCGGTGCACAGGTAGAGCACCTTGTTGGGCGGCAAATAGCCCGCCTCTTCCTCGTCCACAAACGGCTCGGCGCCGCTTAGAAGGCCGACCGCTTTGGCGGCCGCGGTCATGCGGTGCATGGATCGGCCGACGAGGCAGACATGACGGTCATTGGCTTGGGCGGCCACGATAGCGCTCTCCAGCCGCGCCACATTAGACGCAAAGGCCGCGAGCGCCACTTTACCCTCGCACTTGGCCACTTGGGCGATGAGTTCCGCGCGGACTGAGCCTTCAGACCCGGCCTCGCCTTGGGAGAAGACGTTGGTGGAGTCGCAGACAATGGCGTCGATACCCGCCTCGCCCAGGGCGGTCAAAGCGGCGACGTCGGTGGTCGCGCCAATCTGCGGATCGGGATCGATTTTCCAATCCCCGGTATGCAGCACCAAGCCCGTAGGGGTGCGGATGGCCAAGCCGTTCGGCTCGGGGATCGAATGGGTCAGTGTGATCAATTGCAGGTCGAACGGGCCCAGGGTCAGCTGGCTGTTCAAACCGATCTCGTGGACCGGAACCTCATCCAATAAATCGAGTTCCGCGAGCCGGTCGCGCACCAACCAAGCGGTGAACGGGGTCGCATAAATGGGCGCCTTGAGCCGCGGCCAGAGCCGGGCCACAGCGCCCATATGGTCCTCAGGGGCGTGGGTCAGGACGATGGCGAGCAAATCCTCCGCCCGCTCTTCGATAAACCCGGTGTCGGGCAGGATAATATCCACCCCCGGGGTGGTTTCGTCAGCGAAGGTGACGCCAAGATCGACAATGATCCATTGGCGTTTGTGCGCTGGGCCGAAGCCGTAAAGGTTCAGATTCATGCCGATTTCGCCAGACCCGCCTAAAGGCAGGAAGACGAAGGCGTCGGTGTCTTTATCGCTCACGCGGGGGGATCCTGATTGCGTTTCCAAATTTCCAACAAACCGCGCAACGTCACATCGGCGTCGAAGTGATCGACCGTGTCGGATGCGCCGTCGAACAGGGCGGCGACCCCTCCGGTGGCGATGACGGTCATGGGCGCGCCAAACTCCGCCTTCATGCGCCGCACCACCCCGTCGATCAAATCCACATAGCCCCAGAACACGCCGGCCTGCATGGCGCCGACGGTGTCTTGGCCGATGACCCGTTCGGGGCGCTGGATGGCGATACGCGGCAGTTTGGCGGCCGCCTGGTGCAAGGCTTGAAGCGACAGATTCATACCCGGCGCGATCACCCCGCCAGCGAACGCGTCCTCAGCGGTGACCACGTCGAACGTGGTCGCGGTGCCCGAATCCACGATCAACAAATGGCCCTCATACGCCACCCGGCAGCCCAACGCATTGTCCAACCGGTCGGCGCCCACTTCGTGAGGCGCGCGGATCGTCACCGAGACGCCGAGATCCAGCTCGGTTTCGCCCACCACCAAGGGCTCAACCTCACAATACCGCCGGGCGAGATTGCGCAGATTGAACAGCGATTGCGGCACCACCGTGGAAATCACGCATGCGTCGATGGAGCCGAAGCCTAAGCCCTTGAGCTGCATCAATGCGCTGAGCCAAACCGCATGCTCGTCCGCGGTGCGCACCGCCGTGGTCGACGCCCGCCATTGGGCGCGCCAGTTTTTGCCATCATGCACGCCGAAGACGGTGTTGGTGTTGCCGCAATCAATCGCGAGCAGCATGAGCGGGGCCCTCCTGGCCGAACACAACGTCCCCGGCGGAAATAGTGCGCGTTTCGCCGGAATTCAGCGTCAGCCTAAGCGCGCCCGCCGCGTCGAGGCCCGCAAAAACGCCTTCCAGCGGGGGATCGGCATCGGAAACCTTGACCGGCGCGCCCACAGGGTGGGCGCGCGCCGCCCACGCCTGTTTGAGCGCTGGAAAGCCCGCCCCCAGCCAACCGCGCCGGCGCGCTTCGAACCGATCGACCAGGCGGTCCAAAACCGCGTCGGGGCTAGGAGCCGGTTCGCCCAAAGCTTGGGTCAAATCCGTTACCGCCCGGTCCAGGCCGGAGGGGTGGGCGGACACATTCACGCCGATCCCAATCACGAGCCAGCCCGCATCACCCACACCTTCGGTCTCGATCAAAACGCCCGCGATTTTCGCCCCGTCCACAAGCACATCATTGGGCCATTTCAAATGTATCCGAGCGGGCTCCAGGTAACCGTCGAGCGCCTCAGCGATGGCCAAACCCGCCAAAAGCGCGAACCCGCTCAGCGGTTCCGGCTGGCCGGCGCGCGGGTAAACCGCACTGGCGGCGAGATTGCCGGGCTGATGCGTCCAAACCCGGCCCCGCCGGCCGCGGCCCGCGGTCTGACGCTCAGCGCAGATCCAAAACGGCGGCCGAGCGCCGGCGCGCGCACGGGCTTTTGCGGTGTCATTGGTACTGCAGACCTCGGCGTAACGCTCAACGCGAACAGAAGGGGCGCTCACGTCAGAAGAGACCCGCCGCAGCGGCGCTCGCCCACCGTTCGACCACGCCGGCGAACACCAACAGCACCGGGAAACTCAACGCCGCGCAAACCCCGGCGGTCACGCGTAAGGCCGGCGCTGGATCGACGAACTCGCCCGCGTCCGGAGCGAACCAAATAGCTCGCAAGATGTTGAGATAGTACGCGGCCGCCACGACGCTGAGCACCAATCCCGTTACGGCGAGCCAAACCATGCCCGCGTTAACCGCCGCTGAGAAGACCACTAACTTGCCGATAAAGCCCGCGAGAAACGGCAAACCCGCCACGGACAGAAGCGCCAGCGTCGCTTGGATCGCTAAAGCGGGTCTGCGCGCATGCAAGCCGGAGAGATCGTCAATGCGCTCCACCATGCCCTCGCTGCGGCGCATCGAGAGAATGACCGCGAACACGCCCAGCACGCCGACGGCGTAGAAGGTCATGTACACCAACATGGCTTGGACGCCCGCCTCCCCGCCCGCGGCGAGCGCGACGAGCGCATAACCCATATTGCCGATCGATGAGTAAGCCATCAGACGCTTTATGTTCGTCTGCACGAGCGCGCCAAACGCCCCAACGGTCATGGACAACACCGCGAGCACCGACAGGATCGGGCGCCAATCCGCCTCCATCGCGCCGAACGGTTCGCTCAGCACCCGCGCCAACACCGCCAGGGCGCCGACTTTCGGGGCGATCGCAAAAAACGCCGTCACCGGAGTGGGCGCGCCCTCATACACATCCGGGGTCCACATGTGGAACGGGGCCGCGGACACCTTAAAGCCGAGCCCACACAGCACGAAAACCAAGCCGATGACCAAGCCGACCCCGGGCTCCTGGGTGGCTTGAGCGATGGTCGAAAAGGCGATCCCGCCGGAAAAGCCATAGACCAGCGAGCCGCCGTACAGGATAAGACCCGACGCGATGGCGCCCAGAACGAAATATTTCAAACCCGCTTCCGCAGCGCGCAAGGAGTCGCGATTGAACGCCGCCAGCACGTAAAGCGCCAGGCTTTGCAGCTCCAGACCGATGTAAAGGCTGAGAATATCGGCCGCTGAGACCATGATGAACAGACCCAGCACCGCGAGCAGAATCAAAGCTGGGTATTCGAACCGATCCAAGCCTTCGGATTTCAGGTAAGGCGCGGCGATCATCAAACAGGCGGCCGCGCTTAACGCCATCAACACCTTCGCATAGACCGCCAACGCGTCGATCCGCACCGCGCCGTTGAAAACGGGTTCGGGGCTGACCTCCGGCGGCGCCATCAGCGCCGCGCCCGCGGCGACCAGCAAGGCGACGGCGGCCAAATTCAGCCCCCAGACCCGCGCAAGGCCGGCGTTCGCGACGCCAAGCATCAGAACCGCGATCGCGCCAGCGACCAAAACAAGTTCCGGCGTCAGCGCACCGATGTCCGAAGCGATCTCCACACCGCGTCTCCTGCTATGATCCGCCGCGCGCGGCGTCGACGGCTTCGATTAGCGCCTCGACGCTCGGGCCTGTGACGTCGAACACCGCGGCTGGGTAGACGCCAAGCCAGAGGGTCGCGACGATCAGCGGTACGAAAATCACCCATTCGCGGGTGTTCATGTCCGATATGCCCGTCAATTTTGGGTTGGTGAGTTCGCCGAACACCACGTTTCGATAGAGCGTTAGCGCATAAACCGCGGACAGGATCATGCCCATGGTCGCCAAACCCGCCGCCCAAGTGTTGACCTGAAACACGCCCAACAGCGCAGAGAACTCGCCCACAAAGCCGGACGTCCCGGGCAAACCGGCGTTACCGAAGGTAAACAGCATGAAGATCGCTGCATAAACGGGCATACGGTGGACCAACCCGCCATAAAACGCGATTTCCCGGGTGTGCATCCGGTCGTAGATCACGCCGACGCTGAGGAACAACGCCCCCGAAATCACCCCATGCGAGAGCATTTGGAAGATCGCGCCTTGGACCGCTTGGGCGTTCGCCGCGAAAATTCCCAAAGTGACAAACCCCATATGGGCGACTGACGAATAGGCGATCAGCTTTTTTATGTCGACTTGGCGGAAGGCGACGAGTGAGGTGTAAAGGATCGCCACAACCGAGAGCGCGTAGACGATCGGCGCGAATTCCAGACTCGCATCGGGAAACATGGGCAAGGAGAAGCGCAAAAAGCCGTACCCGCCCAGCTTCAGCAAAATGCCCGCCAACAACACAGACCCCGCCGTCGGCGCCTCCACGTGCGCGTCGGGCAGCCAGGTGTGCACCGGCCACATGGGCATTTTAACCGCGAAAGACGCGAAAAACGCCCACCACAGCCAAGTCTGCAAACCCGGATCAAAGCTATGGCTGAGCAGGACCTCGATGTCGGTCGAGCCGGCGTCGAGATACATCGCGATCATAGCCACGAGCATCAGGACCGAGCCTAAGAGCGTATAGAGGAAGAACTTGGACGCCGCGTAGACCCGGCGCGCGCCGCCCCAAACCCCGATAATCAAAAACATCGGGATCAAACCGCCTTCGAAAAAAATGTAGAACAAGATCAGGTCTTTGGCGGCGAACACCCCGATCATCAGCGTTTCAAGCACCAAAAACGCCGCCATATACGCGCCGATCCGGTCGGTTATGCTGGTCCAACTGGCGAGAATACAAATCGGCGTCAAAAACGCGGTCAAAACGATGAATAAGACCGAAATCCCGTCGACGCCCATGGCATAGCGGGTTGGGCCGAACCAATCGACGCTTTCGATGAACTGGAACCCCGGGTTCGCCGGATCGAAACGCGCCAGCACCAACAGCGAAAGGGCCAACGCGCCGAGGCTGAAATAAAGCGCGATGAAGCGGATGTTCCGATCGCGAATCTCCGCCTCTTCTTCGCGCACCAAATTGCCAACCAGCCAAATCGCGAGTGCGCCCAGGCTCGGCAAGAATGTCAGCGTTGTGAGCAATGGGAAGGTCATGGCTTAGCTCCCCCGCGCCAGCATCCAGGTCGCCAGACCGGCGGCCCCTAGAAGCATGACGAACGCGTAGTGATAAAGATAACCGGTTTGGAGCTTCACCAGCCGGCGCGCGCCCAAGAGCGCCCCTTGCGCCGCACCGTTCGGCCCCCCGCGATCGATGATTTTTTGGTCGCCCACCTTCCAAAGAAGGTCGCCCAAGCCCTTGGCGCCGCGAACGAAGACCGCGCTATAGAGCTCGTCGAAATACCATTTCCGGCTCAAGAACCGGTGCAGCGGACCATTCGCCGCCGCAATCCGCGCGCCCAAATCATGGTTCAAACCATAGGCCCAAATCGCGACCAAAAAGCCGACCAGCGTTACCGAAAGCGTGGAAAACTTCACCCACGTGGGGACGTGGTGAGCGGCTTCGAGCACGTGATTGTCTGGCGCCACGGCGATCGCCTCGCGCCAGAACGTCTCCACCCCGTGATAGACCATGGCGTCATAAAACAAGAGGCCCGCGAACAGGGCCCCCAGGCTAAGAACGACCAAGGGCCCCATCATCACCCAAGGGCTTTCATGGGCGTGAGACAACGTCTCCGGATCGCCCTTGTAGGGGCCATGGAAAGTCATCAGCATCAGCCGCCAGGAATAAAAACTTGTCAGTCCCGCAGCGATGACGCCTAGCCAGAAAGCGAGATACCCCCACGCCACCCCTTCATGGCCGGCGGCGTAGGCGGCCTCAACGATCGTGTCTTTGGAGTAGAACCCAGCAAACCCGATTTTCAGATCACCCAATGGCAATCCCACCCCGGTGAGCGCGAGCGTGCCGATCAGCATCACCGCATAAGTGTAGGGCAGCGCCTTTCGCAGCCCGCCCATGCGGCGCATGTCTTGCTCATCATGCAAGCCATGGATCACCGAGCCCGCGCCCAGGAACAACAGCGCCTTGAAAAACGCGTGGGTGAAAAGGTGAAACATGGCCGCCTGATAAGCCCCGATCCCGGCGGCGAAAAACATGTAGCCCAGCTGCGAACAGGTTGAGTACGCCACCACCCGCTTAATGTCGTTCTGCGCCAAGCCCACCGTGGCGGCGTAAAGCGCGGTCACTGCGCCCACAATCGTCACCAAGCCCGCCGCATAAGGGGCGTACTCGTAAATCGGGCTCGCGCGACAAACCAGAAACACGCCGGCTGTGACCATGGTGGCCGCATGGATCAGCGCGGAGACCGGCGTTGGGCCCTCCATGGCGTCGGGCAGCCAAACGTGGAGGAAAAACTGCGCCGCTTTCCCCATGGCGCCAATGAACAGCAAGACGCCCGCGATTTCTAACGCCGGCCCGCTGACCCCGAGCACGGTGAGTTCGGGGCGCACCCCTTCCTCAATCGCGCGGAAGACGGGATCGAACTCCACCGACCCAAAGGCGACGAACACAGTCATGATGCCGAGCGCGAAGCCCACATCGCCCACCCGATTGGTGACGAAGGCCTTGATGGCGGCGTCATTCGCGGAGGTCTTCTTGTACCAAAACCCGATGAGCAAATAGGAGGCGAGTCCCACACCCTCCCAACCGAAAAACAGCTGTAAGAAATTGTCCGCGCTCACCAACATCAACATGGCGAAGGTGAAAAGCGACAGATAGGCGAAGAACCGCGCCCGATGGGGGTCGTGGCTCATATACCCCCAAGAGTAGATGTGCACGAGCGCAGATACACTGGTGACCACGACGAACATCACCGCGCTGAGCGGGTCTACCCGCAACGCCCAGGGCGCGGTGAAATCGCCAATGTCGAACCAGCGCGCAATGACGATTTTACCGTCATAGCCCCCGCCAATGACGTTGAACGCCATGATGACGGCTAAGAGCGCGGAGAGGCAAACGCTCGACGTGGTGAGGATTTGCGCGCCGCGATCGCCTAAGGGCTTTTGCAGCAAGCCCGCCAAGGCCGCCGCGATCAGCGGGCCGAAGACGAGCGCGAGGGCGGCGAAAGTCATCAGCCCTACCCTTTCATCAGATTGATGTCTTGGACGGCGATGTCACCGCGATTGCGGAAATACACCACCAAAATGGCGAGCCCCACCGCCGCCTCGGCCGCAGCGACGGTCAAAATGAAGATGGAGAACACCTGGCCCGCCAGATCGTCGAGAAACACAGCAAAGGCGACGAAATTAATGTTCACAGACAACAGGATCAGCTCGACCGACATCAGAATGACGATCACGTTCTTACGATTAACGAAAATCCCGAATACGCCCGTGGTGAAGAGGATGGCGCCCAGTGCGAGATAGTGCGGAATGCCGATCGTCATGGCGTGGAGACCCCCCGGCCCGGCTTGACGTCCACCAAGCTCACACCCTGCTCCGCAGTGCGCGCGACCTGGGCGCCGACGTCTTGGCGTTTGACGCCCTCGCGCTCACGCAAGGTGAGCACCACCGCGCCAATCATGGCCACCAACAACACCAGCCCAGCGGCTTGGAAAACGAAAACATAGTCGTCATAGAGCACCGCCCCTAAGGCGGCGATATTGCTCACCGACTCCGCGTCCGCAGGAACCGGGTGGGGCGTGACCTCCCGGCCTTGCACCCAGGTCGCACCCACCAGCGCAAGCTCGACGGCGAGTAGTCCCGCCACCAGCACGCCCAGCGGAAGGTAGTTGAGAAAACCTTGCCGCAGCGAGACGAAATCGACGTCCAACATCATGACGACAAACAGGAATAAGACCGCCACCGCGCCCACGTAAACCATCACCAACAGCATGGCCAGATACTCCGCGCCGAGGATGACGAACAGACCCGCCGTGGAGAAAAACGTCAGGATCAAAAACATCACCGAGTGCACGGGATTGCGCGCGGAGACGACCCCGAACGCCGCCCCGACCGTGATCCCTGCGAGCACGTAGAACGTCACCGCCAGCATAATCGCTTGCCTTTTCGCTTAGCGCCCCGAGCCTGCCCCGGCTATCGATAGGGCGCGTCGAGTTCCAGATTGCGCGCGATTTCGCGCTCCCACCGATCGCCGTTCGCGAGCAGGCGGTCCTTGTCATAGTAGAGTTCTTCGCGCGTTTCGGCGGCGAACTCGAAATTCGGCCCCTCCACGATCGCATCCACCGGGCACGCCTCCTGGCAGAACCCACAGTAAATGCACTTCACCATATCGATGTCATAGCGGGTCGTGCGCCGCGATCCGTCCGCACGCGGCTCGGCCTCGATCGTAATCGCTTGGGCGGGGCAGATCGCTTCGCAGAGCTTGCACGCAATGCAGCGCTCTTCCCCATTGGGATAGCGCCGCAAGGCATGCTCGCCACGAAAGCGGGGGCTGAGCGGCCCCTTTTCGAAGGGGTAGTTCACGGTGGCCTTGCGGCGACCGAGATAGCGCAGCGCCAGTTTGAACGCGCCAAAGAAATCCAAGAGCGCCGCGCCGCGCAGCGCTTGAGCGATCCGCGTCATGCTTGCCTCCTAGTCCATCACAAAGGTCGCCCATCCGCCCACGAGCACGACGCCCGCAAGGCTGGTGGGCAGGAAGATTTTCCAACCGAGCCGCATGAGCTGGTCATAGCGGTAGCGCGGCACGATCGCCTTCACCATCGCGAACAGAAAGAACAATGCGGCGCACTTGAGCGCGAACCAAAACACCGGCGGCGCCCAGGTCAGGGGTGCGATCTCGACGGGCGGATGCCAGCCGCCTAAGAACAGCACCGTCATCATGGCGCACATCAGAACGATGTTGAGATACTCACCAATCATAAATAACAGATAGGGCGTGGACGAATACTCCACTTGATAGCCCGCGACCAGTTCGGACTCGGCTTCAGGTAAATCAAACGGCGGCCGATTGGTTTCCGCTAAAGCCGAGATGAAGAAGATCACGAACATCGGGAACAGAACCAGCGTGATCGGCGAAAACGCCACCCCGTGCCAGTTCCAGATCCCGCCCGCTTGCGCCTCGACAATGTCGGTGAGCCGTAACGAACCCACCAAGAGCAAAACCGTAATAATGACAAAGCCGATAGAGACCTCATAGGACACCATCTGCGCCGCCGACCGGAGGCTGCCGAGAAACGGATATTTCGAGTTTGACGCCCAGCCGCCGACAATGATGCCGTAAACCCCCAAAGACGAGACGGCGAACAGATAAAGAATGCCGACATTGAGGTCGGCGATCACCCAGCCCGGCGCCACCGGCACCACCGCCCAGCCCACAAAGGCGAGCACAAAGGTCAATAGCGGGGCGATGAGGAACAACACCTTGTCCGCGCCCACGGGCACGACGATTTCCTTGAGCACAAACTTAAAGAAGTCGGCGAAGGACTGCAGCAGCCCAAATGGCCCCACCACATTGGGGCCTTTGCGCATCTGCACCGCCGCCCAAATCTTCCGATCCGCGTAGAGCACGTAGGCGAGTGACAAAAGCAGCGCGACCATAAAGGCCAGGATTTGCCCCACGCTGAGCAAGAAGCCCGTCACTAAGCCGTGGTTTTCGATGAAACCGCTCATCGCCCTACTCCGCGGCCTGGGCGGGCGCGACCGCCGGAGGATTGTCCGCCAAAACCGCGCATTCGGCCATGATCTTGGAGGCGCGCGCGATCGGATTGGTGAGATGGAACCGGGTGATGGGCGAGCGGAACGGCGCTTCCGACACCGCACCCTCGGCGCCCAGCACGGCGGGGTCGAAGCCGACCGCGCCCGCAGGCCCCGGCGCGTCGTCGAGGCTCGAGAAACTCTCCCGATCGTCGAACAACCGCAGACGCAAGGCCTCAAGGTTGTCATAGGGTAGGGTCCGGCCAATGCGTTCCGAAAGCGCGCGCAGGATCGCCCAATCCTCTTTCGCCTCGCCCTTGGGGAACACCGCCCGCTCGGCGGCCTGCACCCGACCTTCCGTGTTCACATAAAGCCCCGGCTTCTCGGTGTAGGCCGCCCCAGGCAGGATCACATCCGCGATCTGGGCGCCCCGGTCCCCGTGGTGGCCTTGATAAATCACGAAGGCGTCCTTGAGATCGGAGAGGTCATACTCGTCCACGCCCAGCAGGTAGACCGTGCGGATCGCGCCTTCGCGGGCGCCGTCAAGCACGGCTTGGGTGTCCCGCCCCTCCCCGGTCGGAAGGAAGCCCAAATCCAACGCCCCAACCCGGGCCGCCGCGCGATGAAGCACATTCCAGCCGCACCAATCCGAAGCGCCCACCGCGCCGATATCACCAGCCAAGCGCGCCAGCTTAGCCAGCACGGTGCGCGCGTCCGCACGCTCGAACACCGCCTCGCCCAGGATCAGCATAGGGTGTTGGGCTTGGTCCAAGACCGCGCGGAAGTCCTGTTGACCGTTCAACAGCGCGTCAAGCGCGTCCGGCCCTTCGCCGATCTGAGCGACTGGATAGGTCAGGTCCGCGGTCTCGCCCACCGCGCCGATCGCCAAATCCCGATGCAGCCAGGCTTTGCGCAGCCGCGCATTCAAGACCGGCGCTTCGCGGCGCGGATTGGTCCCCACCAAGAGACAGGCGTCCGCGTCTTCGACCCCGTAAAGGGTGGTGTTGAACAGATAGCTCGCCCGGGCCGCCGGCGTTCCGTCCGCGGCCAGGCCTAACACCGAGCCGGGCGGGCGGGCGTCCACATGGGGCGTGCCGATCGCGCGCATCAGATCACCCAACGCCTTCAGGCTTTCCGCGTCGCACAGATCGCCCGCCAGCGCAGCGATCGCCTCAGCCGGGGCGCTCAGCGCATTGGCGGCTTTATCCAGCGCCTCGCTCCAACTTGCCGGGCGCAGCGCGCCGTTCTCGCGCACATAGGGCCGATCCAGGCGTTGGCGCTTTAACCCATCCCAGACAAAGCGGGTCTTATCCGAGATCCATTCCTCGTTAATCGCCTCATTGACCCGAGGCATGATGCGCATGACTTCCGGGCCGCGCGCATCCACCCGGATGCTGGAGCCCAGCGCATCCATCACGTCCACCGTCTCGGTTTTCTTGAGCTCCCAAGGCCGAGCGTTGAAGGCGTAAGGCTTGGAGGTCAGCGCGCCCACCGGGCACAGATCAATCACATTGCCCGACAGCTCTGAGGTCATGGAGGCTTCGAGATAGGTGGTGATCTCCATATCCTCGCCCCGCCCGATGGCGCCCAACTCCTCGACCCCGGCGACTTCCGCAGCGAACCGCACACAGCGGGTGCATTGAATGCACCGGGTCATGATCGTTTTGATCAACGGCCCCATATGCTTGTCTTCGACCGCGCGCTTGTTCTCCTCATAGCGGGAGTGAGAGCGGCCATAAAATAACGCCTGGTCCTGCAGATCGCATTCCCCGCCCTGATCGCAAATCGGACAATCGAGCGGATGGTTGATCAGCAAGAACTCCATCACCCCTTCGCGGGCTTTTTTCACCGTTTCGGAATTGGTGCGGATTTGCGCGGGGCTGCCATCCCGGTTCGGCCGCAAATCGCGCACGGACAGGGCGCAGCTCGCTTGCGGCTTAGGCGCGCCGACCCACTCCACCAAGCACATACGGCAATTGCCCGCGATCGAGAGACGCTCGTGATAGCAAAACCGCGGGATTTCCGCGCCCGCCGCCTCACACGCCTGCAACAGGGTGTAGGTCCCGGGAACTTCGATTTCTTCGCCGTCAATAACCAGCTTGCGCAAGTCTTCGCTCATAAGCCCGCCTCCGTCGTGCCGGCTGGGGCGGTTGTTTCCTGACGTTTAGCCTTACGCAGCAAGTTCAAGCCCATGAAAATGTTGACGATCCCAATCACTTGCAGGGCGTGCGCCATCATTCGCAACGCGAGATCTTCTGGGCCGAGCGCGTTAAACAGCAAGACAAGCCCTAACGTGGTGCAGCCCAGCGCAAGGCCGAGAACCACGCCGGCTAATCTTTTCGTTTTTTTCGCCTCGGACATCGGTTTACTCCGCCGCCTGCGCGGGAACCGCTACATGCGGCTTTCCGGCGCGATATTGGGTGATTCGGTCTTCTATCTCGTGGCGGAAGTGCCGAATTAAGCCTTGAACCGGCCAGGCCGCCGCATCGCCGAGCGCGCAAATCGTGTGGCCCTCCACCTGACCCGCCACGTCCAGAAGATCGTCGATTTCCGACATCTCGGCCTTGCCCTCGGCCATGCGGGTGAGCACCCGCCACATCCAGCCCGTGCCTTCGCGGCAGGGCGTGCACTGCCCGCAGCTTTCATGCTTATAGAAATATGAAATCCGCGCGATCGCGCGCACCACGTCGGTGGATTTGTCCATGACGATCACGGCGGCGGTGCCCAGCCCGGATTTGTGTTCTTTCAGCGCATCGAAATCCATCAACACGTCGTCGCAAATCTCTTTGGGCAAAAGCGGCACCGAAGACCCGCCCGGGATCACCGCTTTGAGGTTCTCCCACCCCCCGCGGACCCCGCCCGCATGGGTCTCGATCAGCTCTTTGAGCGGAACGGACATCGCCTCTTCCACTTTGCACGGACGGTTCACATGGCCGGACAGGCAGAAGACCTTGGTGCCCGCGTTATTGGTCCGCCCAATGCTGGCGAACCAACCCGCGCCGCGGCGCAGAATCGTCGGCGCCACAGCGATGGACTCCACATTGTTCACCGTGGTCGGGCAGCCATAGAGCCCCGCATTGGCGGGAAAGGGCGGTTTCAGCCGCGGTTGACCCTTTTTGCCCTCCAGGCTTTCCAGAAGCGCCGTTTCTTCGCCGCAAATATAAGCGCCCGCGCCATGGTGGACGTAGCAATCAAAACCCCAACCCGACCCGCACGCATTCTTGCCGATCAACCCCGCGGCGTAGGCCTCATCGATAGCGGCCTGTAAGCGCACCCGCTCATCAACGTATTCGCCGCGCAAATAAATGTAACAGGCGTGAGCCTGCATGGCGAAGCTTGCGATGAGGCAGCCTTCGATCAGCAAATGCGGATCGTGACGCATCATGTCGCGATCTTTGCACGTGCCCGGTTCGGACTCATCGGCGTTGACCACTAGATAATGCGGCCGCTCGCGCACCTCCTTGGGCATGAACGACCATTTCAGCCCGGTGGGGAAGCCCGCCCCGCCCCGGCCGCGCAGGCCGCTGGCCTTGATCTGTTCGATGACCCAATCCCGGCCCAGCGCCATTAAATCGGCGGTGGAATTCCATGCGCCGCGCTGTTTAGCGGCCTCTAACCGCCAATCGTACCGGCCATAGAGATTGGTGAAAATGCGGTCGCTGTCGGCGAGCATCAGCCTTGGCTCCCTTTGCCGAAATCTAAAAGCCGCGCGGTCTGGATCGCCCGCGCGATTAGGGTCCCTGTCTTGTCGCGGATTTCAGCGCTTGTGTAGGCGATGGTTCCGCCGATCCGATCCGCAGTCGCGCGAACCTGCAACCGACCGCCGGGCGCAGCGGGCGCGTAAAACGTGGTGTGAATATCGGTGGTGGAGGGAAACTTTTTCGCCTTCGTCATGGCCATGACCAGCGGCCCCATGGTGTCGTCGACCATGGCGGTGAGAAACCCGCCCTGAACCACGCCGCCAGGGTTCAGAAACCGCGGGTCCGCTTCGAACGAGGGCTCCAACACCCCCGCTTCCGCGTCGACCGCCTCAAACCGCCCGCCCAGCAGCACAAAAGACGCTGGCGGCGGAAAATCGAACAGAGACAGCGCCTCGCTCATCTG
>JBHJGU010000141.1:0-35462 GCA_050331475.1 Maricaulaceae bacterium
CCCCCCCCCCCCCCCCCCCCCCCCCCCCCCCCCCCCCCCCCCGCCCGCCGCGGGGGGGGCCCACCCCCCCCCCCCCGCCGCAGACGGCGGCGGCTCCGCAGGTCGTTTGCCAGGACGTCGACTTCACCGTCTATTTCGAGTGGGACAAGTCGGACCTGACCACGGAAGCGCGCTCAATCATTCAACGCGCCGCTCAAGAAGCCGCGAAATGCGACATGACGGTGCTGATGGTTGGCGGACACGCGGACCGCTCGGGATCGGTGCGCTATAATGAGGGCCTCTCGCAACGGCGGGCGAACATTGTGCGCGACCAGCTGATCCAGTTGGGCGTTGGCGCGGGTTCGATCCGAGTCCAAGCGTTTGGTGAGACCCAACCCGCCAAAGCCACTGCGGACGGCGTGCGTGAGCCGCTCAACCGGCGTTCTGAAGTGGTCATTCGCGTCCAAGCCGCGGGGAGCTAATCCCGCCTAAACTTGAACGTCTGCAATGAACCCGGTGCGGAGACCCTTCCGCGCCGGGTTTTTTGTTGGGCGTCTTGGGCGGCTGATCGCCGGTTCGTCGATCCAGCGCTTGCGACGATAGCGGCGCGCCGAGAGCCGCGCTAAGCTATCCTCAGTGTCGGAGGAACCCATGAGCAAACCGGACAAACCCTATCGGAAGCGCGAGATCGCCGGCCGGCCCTTGCGGCCTGAAAGCCTCGTGATGGGCTATGGTTATGACCCGCGCCTGTCCGAAGGTGCGATTAAGCCGCCAATTTTTCAGACCTCGACGTTTGCGTTTAAGTCCGCTGAACACGGTGCGGCGTATTTCGCGCGCTCCGTTGGTCACGCCTCGGACGAGACGATCGAAGACGCCGGTTTGGCGTATTCGCGGATCAACAATCCGAACCTGGAGGTTCTGGAGGATCGGCTAACGCTCTATGACGGCTCCGAAGAGGCGTTGGGCTTCTCCTCGGGCATGGGCGCGATCACCACAGCGATCCTGGCGTTTGCGGAAGCGGGTTCGGTGGTGCTCCATTCCAGCCCGCTTTATGGCGCCACCGAAACCTTCATTCGCAACCAATTGCCGAAATATGGCGTGCAAACGGTGGAGTTTTTCGCCAGCGCGCCAGAGGATGAGATCCGCGCCGCGGTCGAGCAAGCGCGCCGATTGGGTCCCATTGCCCTGATTTACACCGAGACGCCGGCTAATCCGACGAACGACCTCGTGGACCTTGACCTGATCGCTCAGATCGCGCGCTACGTGGGCGACCGACAAGACACCAAACCACCGGTGATGACGGACAACACTTTTCTAGGTCCGATCGGCCAACAGCCTTTGCGCAATGGCGTCGATATCGGGCTCTACTCGCTGACCAAATATGTCGGTGGCCATTCTGATTTGGTGGCCGGCGGCGCGGTGGGCTCCTCCGACTTGATGGCCCGGGTGCGCAAGCTGCGCACCGCCTTGGGCACCACGCCGGACCCGCACACGTGCTGGCTGCTGATGCGCTCGCTCGAGACGGTGAAGTTGCGCATGGAGGCGGCCGCCGAGGGCGCGCGCGCCTGTGCGGAGTTTCTGCAAAACCATCCCAAGGTCGAGCGGGTGCGCTATCTCGGCTTTCTTGAGCCCGGCGGTCGGGACGCGGACGTGTTCGCGCGGCAATGTCTGAATGCGGGGTCGACCTTCGCTTTTGACCTGAAAGATGGACAGCCGGCGGCCTTCCGCATGCTCAACGCGGTGCAATTGATCAAATTGGCGGTCAGCCTGGGCGGGACCGAAAGCCTAATGTGCCATCCCGGCTCGACCACCCATCGCGGCGTATCCGACGAGTTACAGGCGCGGTTGGGCTTCCACCCAGGTTTGATTCGATTTTCTGTCGGCATCGAGCACCCCGATGATTTGATTGCCGATCTGGATCAGGCGTTGGAGCACGCGTGAACGCAAACAAGGCTCTCGCGTTTTCGCTCACCGTCTCCGACCGGGCGGTGTTGGAGCAGGCAGCGCAGGACGGCGAGGCGGCGGTTCCCACGGTGCAGGACTGGGCGGAGATCAACTCCGGGTCGTGGAACGCCGATGGTCTGGAGCGGATGCGCGCGGTTTTGGCGGACGCGTTCGGCGAAGTCGGCGGGACCGGGGACGCCGTCGATTTGGCGCCTTCCGAAAGCGTGGCCCCAAACGGCGAAAAACAGCGCTTCGCGCATCCTCCCGCGATCCGCGTGCGCCAACGCCCTGACGCGCCGATCCAGATCCTGCTCACCGGCCACCACGACACGGTCTTCCCGCCCGGCTGCGGTTTTGAGAGCTGTCGGTGGCTCGATGAGGATCGGCTCAATGGTCCGGGCGTGGCGGACATGAAGAGCGGTTTATTGGTGATGCGCGCGGGCCTGTTGGCCTTAGAGCGCTCGGAGCGCGCGGCCGAAGTGGGTTGGACCATATTGATTAGCCCCGATGAAGAAGTGGGCTCGTTGGGCTCGGGTCCCGTCTTAGCCGAACATGCGCGAAAGGCGCATTTGGGGCTGACCTATGAGCCGGCTTTGGCGGATGGGTCGCTCGCCGGCGCGCGCAAAGGCTCGGGCAATTTCACTGTGATTGTTCGCGGACGCTCCGCCCATGCGGGACGGGAGCCGGAAAAGGGCCGCAACGCGGTACTCGCCGCCGCCCGGCTGGCCCAGCGCATCGCCGAGCTGAACGGCGCAAGGCCAGGGCTGAGCTGTAACATCGCCAAGATCGAGGGCGGGGGCGCTTGTAATGTGGTTCCCGACTTGGCGCTGGTGCAGTTCAATGTGCGCCTCGCCGGGCCGGACGACCAAACCGTCGTCAGCGATCATTTGGACGCGGTGATGGCGGAAATCGCGGCCGCCACGGAATGCGCGATCGAGCTGACCGGCGGGGTCACCCGGCCGCCCAAACCCATGGCGCCGGCCAACCGGGCGGTGTTTGACGCCGTTGCGCGCGCGGGCGCGACGCTGGGCCAGTCGATCCGATGGTCGGACACAGGCGGGGTGTGCGAGGGCAATAATTTGTGGGCTGCGGGCTGTCCTAATGTGGACACGCTGGGCGTGCGCGGTCAATTCATCCATTCCGCCGACGAAGTGGCTTTCCGGTCGAGCTTCGCCGAACGCGCCCAACTCTCCGCCCTGATATTGTTGAAGATCGCGGAGGGCGCCATTGACGCCCGCGCCATTCGCAAGCTTGTGGAGACGGCGGCGTGATCATCGTTCGGCCCGCTAAAGCGCGCGATTTGGAGGCGCTCTCCGAACTCGCCCGCCTCTCGGGATCGGGCTTCACCAGCCTGCCCACGGACGAGGAGAGCCTCGCCCGGCGCGTTGCGTTATCTCAGGACAGCTTCTCCAAACCGGTCACAGCACCGGGGGACGAGACTTATCTGCTGATGCTGGAGGATTTGACCGACGGGGCGGTGATCGGAACCTCTGCGGTCAAAGCCTGCGTCGGACGGAAAAAGCCGTTCTTTAACTTCAAGCTCTTCTCGATCACCCAAGTGTCCGCGGCCGTGCAACAGGCGCTCGATCCCCATCGGGAGCCCTTTGACATGGACGTCATGGTGTTGGTGAACGAATTCGCCGGCTGCGCGGAGGTGGGCACCCTGTTTGTCCGGCCTGAGCGGCGGGGGGGCGGCGCGGGCCGGCTCGCCGCCCAATCGCGCTACCTCTTTATGGCGGGCGCGCCGGAACGGTTTGGCCGCACGGTTCTGGCGGAGCTGCGCGGGCGGGTCAGCCCGGACGGGCATTCGCCGTTCTGGGAGCATTTGGGGCGGAAATTCTTCCGCATGGACTTTGATGACGCGGATTTCCTCAGCGGGGTGACCAACAACCAGTTCATCCTCGACCTTATGCCGAAATACCCGATTTACGTGGATTTGCTGCCTGACGAGGCTCAAGCGGTGATCGGCCAAGTCCACCCCGAGGGCGAACGCGCCCGCGATCTGCTGCTTGCTGAGGGATTTCGCTATAACCGCGCCATCGACATTTTCGACGGCGGGCCGGTGGTCTCAGCGCCGCTCAGCGACATCGGCACGGTGCGCGATTCGGCCTTGCTGCAAGCGGAAGTCGGGGAGCCGGACCCTGGGGCCCGGGCGCTGATCTCCAACAATCGGCTGGCGGGGTTTCGCGCCACCGCCGTGCGCGCGGCGGCTACCGACACGGCCGTCATTGCGCCCGCCGCCGTTTGGTCGGCCTTAGACGTAGGGCCGGGGGACACGGTCCGAGTTTGGCTTAGGGAGGATCGTCATGACGGATAAGGGCGGCGCGTTTATCGCCAATGACTGGCGCGAGGGCCAGGGCGCGTTGCTGCCCGCGCCCTATGAGGGCGGCGCGGGCCTTCGGGGCGCGACCGCGGACGACGTGGCCGAAGCCTTCGCCGCCGCCCGCGAGGCGTTTCCGGGCTGGGCGCGAACGCCTCTGGCGGAGCGCGTCGACAGCCTAAACCGGTTCAAAGCGATCCTGGAGGCGCGCAAAGCCGATCTGGCGCGGTTGATCAGCGAAGAGACCGGCAAGCCCTTATGGGAGGGTGAGGCCGAAGCCGGCGCGATGATCGGTAAAATCGGTTTGTCGATACAAGCTTACGATGCGCGCACCGGCGAGACGACCCTGGAAACCGCGTTTGGCGCGGCCCGGCTAAGCCACCGCCCCCATGGGGTCATGCTGGTGTTGGGGCCCTATAACTTCCCCGGTCATTTGCCCAATGGCCACATCGCGCCCGCGCTACTGGCGGGCAACACCGTGGTGTTCAAACCCTCCGAATTCACCCCGCGCACCGGGGCGGCGTTGGTCGACGCGCTCGCGGCTACGGACTTGCCCTCTGGCGTGGTCAATTTGGTTCAAGGCGGGCGGGAGATTGGCCAGGCCGCCGTGAGCGACGCCCGTGTGGACGGGGTGTTGTTCACGGGCTCCGCGGCCGCTGGCGCCGCGATCCACAAGGCGTTTGGCGGCCGGCCCGAGGTGATCCTGGCGTTGGAGATGGTTGGCAATAATCCGCTCCTGGTTTGGGACGCTGAAGACGCCCAAGCGGCCGCCCGGTTAGCTTTGCATTCGGCTTATGTGACCGCGGGACAGCGGTGTTCCTGTGCGCGCCGGCTGATTGTGGCCGAAGGTGCGGCTGGGGATGCGGTGGTCGAGGCGCTGGCGGCGGATATCCAAACGGTGCAGGTCGGGGCTTGGGACGCCCAGCCTGCGCCGTTTATCGGCCGGCTGATCAACGCCGACGCCGCCGAGCGGGTGCTTGCCGCCCAAGCCGATCGCCTGGCGCGGGGCGGCCGGGCGATCCGTCTTGCCCAACCGCTCGCCCTTGGACCGGCGTTTTTGAGCCCCGGCTTGATCGACGTCACCGGCGTTGAAACCCCCGATGAAGAGGTGTTTGGCCCGCTTTTACACGTGCTTCGCACGCCCAGTTTCGAGGCCGGGCTTGAGGCGGCCAACGCCACGCGCTTTGGCCTCGCCGCGGGCTTGATCAGCGACGATCCGGGCTTGTGGGTGCGGTTTCAGGCCGAAATTCGCGCGGGCGTGGTGAATTGGAACCGACCCACGACGGGGGCGTCCTCCGCACTGCCCTTTGGCGGCCCCGGCGCGTCGGGCAATGCGCGACCTAGCGCCTATTACGCCGCAGATTATTGCGCCTGGCCCATGGCGATGCAGACTGCAGAACGCCCCCAACGCTTAGGCGGGCCGGGGCTCGCCCCTTGACGGCGGTCGAAGTCAATTATGACGGCCTGATCGGGCCGACCCATAATTATGGCGGTCTAGCCTTTGGCAATCTCGCCAGCGCGCGCAATCAAGGCGCGCTCGCCCATCCGCGCGCCGCGGCCTTGCAAGGGCTCGCCAAAATGCGCGCCCTCATGGACCAAGGCTTGGTCCAAGGCGTGTTGCCGCCCCATGAGCGGCCCAGCTTGGCGTTCCTGCGCGAGGTGGGGTTCACAGGACCCGACGCCCAGGTCTGGGCGGACGCGTGGACGCAAGCGCCAGGGCTCGCGAAAGCGGCTTGTTCGGCCTCGGCCATGTGGACGGCGAACGCCGCGACCGTCAGCCCGAGCGCGGATACCGCTGAGGGGCGGCTGCACCTCACCCCAGCCAATTTAGTGAGCCATCTGCACCGCTCGCTGGAGGCGACCCAGACCACACGGGCTCTGCGCACGGCGCTGCCCTTCGCCGAGGTTCACGACCCCTTGCCTCGCCAAGCGGTTTTCGCCGATGAGGGTGCGGCCAACCACATCCGGCTATGCGCGGAGTTCGGCGCGCCGGGGGTCGAGGTCTTCGTCTATGGCCAAGCCGCGGGGCGGGACAGCGGTCCCCGTCGGTTCGCCGCGCGCCAGACGTTGGAGGCCTGCCAAGCGATTGCGCGCCGACACGGGCTTGACCCCAAGCACACCGTCTTCGCCCGCCAGAGCCCGGAGGCCATCGACGCGGGCGCGTTCCATAATGATGTGGTCAGCGTCGGCACGCTGGACACCGTGTTCTTCCATGAGCGCGCGTTCGCCGACCCCCAAGCCGTGCGTGAAGCGATCCGAGAGGCGGCGGCGGGACTGTTTGAGCCGCGCTTTGTTGAAGTTCCAGACGCGGATGTGCCGCTCGCCGACGCGATCGGGTCTTACCTGTTCAACAGCCAGCTTTTGGCGATACCAGGGGCGGATCGGTTGACATTGCTCGCGCCCACAGAGACCCGGGACACTCCCTCAACGGCGGCCTATTGCGACGCGCTGGTCCAAGCTAATGGTCCAATCGGCGGCGTGGATTACGTCGATGTGCGCCAATCGATGAAGAACGGCGGCGGGCCGGCGTGTCTGCGCCTTCGGGTGGTGCTGACCAAGGCGGAGTTGGCCCAAGCCCATCCAGGGTTCCTGTTAACGCCTGCGCGCGCGGATGCGCTTGAGGCCTGGGTGAACCGCCATTATCGGGAGACATTGGCGCCAGAGGATTTGCGCGATCCCGCATTGATCGAGGAAACGCGCATGGCGCTCGATGCTCTTTGCGAGATTATGGAGCTGGGAGGGGGGTTTTACCCCTTCCAGCAGGACTAAACCGGCTCGGCGTTGGCTTTGCGTCCGCCGGCGTTGGCGTAGGCCTGGTCGCCGCGTTGATAGACCTTATCTGCGTCGAGCACGTCCACCGGCGTGTAATTGAAATCCGGCCCCAGCCGCTCGTAAAGCTCTTTAAAGTCGGTATCCACGGTGGCGTGGAACAGCTCGTCATAGCTGTCGATGACGAAATAGCTCTGCTGGAAATCATCGATGCGGTAGTCGGTGCGCATCACCCGTTCTAGGTCGAAATGGATGCGGTTGGGTGAAGTCCCGCGCAAGGAAAAAATCGACTCCGTGCGCGACGAAACGATCCCCGCCCCGTAAATCCGCATCCCTTCCTTGGTGTTGATCAAGCCGAACTCCACCGTATACCAGTAAAGTGCCGCGAGCGCCTTCAGTCGATCAAAGCCCAATGACCGTAGACCACCCTCGCCATAGGCCTGCATGTAATCGGCGAAGACCGGTTGAGCGAGTAGCGGCACATGGCCGAACACATCGTGGAATACGTCGGGTTCTTGGATGTAATCGAGTTGATCGGGCTTGCGGATGAAATTGCCCGCCGGGAAGCGCTTATTCGCTAGATGTTCAAAGAAGATCGCATCAGGCACCAGGCACGGCACCGCCACCACGCGCCAGCCGGTGAGTTTTTCCAGTTCGTCGGAGATTGCCTCGAAATTCGGCACCCCGCCGCGGCCTAAATCCAACCGTTCCAGGCCGTCGATAAATTCCGGGGCCGCCAAACCGGGCAGCAGGTCGCACTGGCGCTTATAAAGCCGGTCCCATGTGGCGTGGTCTTCCGCCGTGTAGCGGTCCCATCCCTGGTCGATTGTGAAATCCGGCCCCGCATTGAGCGTGCGCGGATCGACGGCCGCTTCGCCCATCAATCTTTCTCCTAAACTGCGCCGCTTAAGTATACGCCTTTGATCCAAAAAAATTGTCTTAATCAACTCGATCAGCGAGAATTTATCCCGCGCGACGTCAGTTTATGGGCAAGGACCGCACGCGATAGGCCTGACCGTCAAAAGCGTCGAACACTTCGCCTAAATCCGGATGATTGACCGGTCCGCTTTCCGCGTCCGGCAGCAGGTTTTGTTCTGACACGTAAGCCGTGTAGGTGCTTTCCGCGTTTTCGGCGAGCAAATGGTAAAACGGTTGGTCCTTACTGGGGCGGATCGCCTCGGGGATCGACATCCACCATTCCTCAGTGTTGTCGTATTCCGGGTCCACATCGATCACAACGCCGCGGAAGGGAAATAAGCGGTGGCGAACCACGTCGCCCAGCCCGAACCGCGCTTCACGCGCAATCATGGGCGGGTCTGTCTCGGTGTGGGGGTCCAATGCGCTCATGAGAGAAAACTTAGAAACGCCTCGGGGTTTCGCAAGGCGCGCTTCCCACCGCGGCTCTGGCCCCCTAAACTCGCCATCAGATGAGAAACGAACCCAGGCTTGGCGCGGTTTGCGCGAGGTTTGGTGGAAGCGCGTGAGCCATTTCGCGCGCCAGGTGAGGATTAACGGGCATGGCGCGCGAGGCTCCCGGGTCGGGGCGCGCGGCCGGTCACGCGCGGGCGGGGGGGCAGCCCTCTCCGCCGCGATTGTACGGCGCGCTGGATCTGGGAACGAATAATTGTCGCCTTTTGGTGGCCGTTCCCACCGCGACCGGCTTTAAAGTCGTCGACGCGTTTTCGCGGATCGTCCGTCTGGGTGAGGGGCTGGCCCAAACCGGCGCGTTGAGCGCGGCGGCCATGGATCGCGCCGTCGCGGCCTTGACCATTTGCGCGGAGAAGCTGGACCGCCGCGGGGTGAAGCGCCGGCGCTGCATCGCCACCCAGGCCTGCCGCGGGGCGGCGAACGGGGCGGAGTTCATCGCGCGAGTGCGCGCGGAGACCGGCTTGGCGTTTGACATTATCAGTCCGCGCGAGGAAGCCCGGCTCGCCGTGGTGGGGTGCCTCAATCTCATCGATCGCCAGGTCGAGACCGCTTTGGTGGTTGATATTGGCGGCGGTTCGACAGAGCTCTCTTGGGTGGACGTGGCGGAGTTGCGCCTGCGCGAAAGCACGGGCCGGCCAGTCAAACCGCCGATTGGCGCCTGGGCGTCGGTGCCCGTGGGCGTGGTCACCTTGGCGGAAAGCCATCCCGAGCCGGGCGCGCGATCGGCGTGGTTCGCCGACATGGTCGCGCAACTGACCCCTCGTTTCGCCAATATTCCCCAGGCGCAGCGGTTTCGGCCGCATTTTGAAGCGGGCGCCGCGCACTATGTGGGCACCTCGGGCACCGTCACCAGCCTGGCGGGGGTGCATCTTCGCCTGCAACGGTATGACCGCGACCGGGTGGATGGGCTTTGGATGGGCATGGCCGAGGCCTTCGCCGCGCGCGACAGGCTTCGCGATATGAGCCATGAGGCGCGCGCCCGCGAACCCTGCATCGGCGCGGACCGGGCGGATTTGGTGCTCGCGGGCTGCGCGATCTTGGAGGCGATTTACGCCGCCTGGCCGGTGGAGCGCCTGCGGGTCGCTGACCGGGGCCTGCGCGAAGGGGTGCTGTTGGGGCTCATGAACCAAACACCCGCCAAGGGCCGACCCGCGCGCCGGCGTCGCGGCCGACGACGCGGCAAGCCCAAAGCCGCCGCCAAACCGGAGGCGACCGGATGAGCGAGGAGGACGAGCCGCGCCGGCGCCGCCGTCGTCCCGCGGACGGGGGCGAACGGGCGGCTTCGGGACGCGGGCTGACCGAGAAGGTGAAAACCGCGCGCGGACGCAAGCTGGGCTCCAAGCTTTGGCTCGAACGCCAATTAAACGACCCCTATGTTCGGAAAGCGAAACAAGCGGGTTATCGCTCCCGCGCCGCCTTCAAGCTGATCGAGCTGGATGACCGGTTTTCCGTGTTGCGACGGGGCGCGCGGGTGGTCGATTTGGGCGCCGCGCCGGGGGGTTGGTTGCAAGTCGCGCTCGAACGCGGCGCGTCCCATGTGGTCGGCGTCGATCTTCTGCCGATCGACCCTGTAGCCGGCGCGCAAATCTTGGAGGGCGACTTCACCGACGCTCAGACCGTGGACGCGGTCACCCAAGCGCTCGCCGGCCCCGCGGACGTGGTGCTCTCGGACATGGCGGCGAACGCGTCCGGCCATCGGGCGACGGACCATATGCGCGTCGTCGCGCTCGTCGAAGCGGCCGCCGATTTCGCCCAAGACGTTTTGAGCCCCGGCGGCGGCTTTGTCGCCAAGGTGTTCCAAGGCGGCGCGGAAGGTGCGTTGCTCGAACGGCTGAAAAAACAGTTCAAGACCGTGCGCCACGCCAAACCGCCGGCCAGCCGGCCCGAAAGCCCGGAGACCTATTTGGTTGCGCAGGGGTTTCGCGGACGTTGATGGGGCCACCCCCTGTCCACCGCCCAGCCGGGGCTTACTTCCAACGGCGTTCGGTGGGTATTTGGAGACCTTTTATGTTCTTACGACTGTTGGTTTTGGGCGGGGCGGCCGCGATCGCGCTGTCGGCTTGCGCCACCCGGCCGCCCATTCCGCGCAATCCCGCCCCTCAAGGCGGGTTCGTGGTCGAGCGCGACTTGGCCGGCAAGCGCACAGGACGGGGCGAATTCTCCGCCATTAACGGGGTCAAGCGCGGCTTCTCGGTTGCTCTGAACGGGATTTGGGACGGGCAAACCCTGACCCTGGTGGAGGATTACGCCTATGATGACGGCGAGACTGACACCAAGACTTGGACCCTGACCCGGATCGCGGACGGCGAATGGCGCGGAACTCGCGAAGATGTGGTCGGCGAGGCGCGCGGGTTTCTCGACGGCGATGCGTTTCGGTTGGAATATCAAGTGGTTCTGCCGTCTGAGGACGGCGACGGCGGGCGTCAGGTCGGTTTCCGCGACGTGCTGATCAAGTCCGGCCCCGACACCGTTTACAATTTTGCGCGCGTGGGCTGGTTGGGTTTGCGCGTGGGCCAGGTGGAGCTCGAGATCGGCCCCGCCGACGCGGGCTAAAGGGCCGAGCCATAAGACGGGGGCGTTGGGTTGAATTGCGTAGCCCAACCCCTTCCCAGAACCGCGCCGGCGCGGTAAGCCCCCCCGACCACGCCCGCCGCGGAGGTCTTCACCGATGAATGCCGACACACCTGCGCCGTCTATTCGCGACGGACTCACGTTTGACGATGTGCTGTTGGAGCCCCAGCGCTCGAACGTCATGCCGACCGAGGTGTCGGTCAAAACCCGGCTGACCCGGGACATCGCCCTGAACGCGCCCCTGTTGTCCGCCGCCATGGACACCGTCACCGAGGCTGACCTGGCCATCGCTATGGCTCAAGCCGGCGGCATCGGGGTCGTGCATCGCAATCTCGACATCGAGGCTCAGGCCGATGAGGTGCGCAAGGTTAAGCGGTATGAAAGCGGCATGGTGGTCAACCCGATCACCATCGGTCCTGAGGCGACCTTGGCGGAGCTGCGCGCGTTGACCGAACGCTACAAAATCTCGGGCATTCCGGTGGTGGAGCCCGACACCCAAAAGGTGGTCGGCATTATCACCAATCGCGACGTTCGGTTCGCGCAGGACCCCGGCGAGCGGGTCGCGGATTTGATGACCAAGGCGGTGATCACGGTAGGCGAGGGGACCAGCCAAGAGGAGGCGCAAAAGCTCCTGCATAAGCATCGCATCGAGCGTTTGCTGGTGGTCGACGACGCGTATCGCTGCATCGGGCTGATCACCGTCAAAGACATGGAGAAAGCCTCCGCCCACCCGGACGCGGCGAAAGACGCCCAAGGCCGGCTTCGGGTTGGCGCGGCCTCCACCGTCGGCGATCAAGGCTTCGAACGTTCCGAGGCGCTCGTGGATGCGGGCGTGGACGTGGTGGTGATTGACACCGCCCATGGCCATTCTCAAGCGGTGCTCGACCAGGTCAGCCGGGTGAAGCGGCTCTCCAACGCCGTCCAAGTCATCGCCGGCAATGTGGCGACGTACGAAGGTGCGCGTGCGCTGATCGACGCGGGCGCGGACGCGATCAAGGTTGGGATTGGTCCGGGCTCGATTTGCACCACGCGCATGGTGGCCGGCGTTGGCGTGCCCCAGCTTTCCGCGGTGATGGCGGCGGTGCGCGCGGGCGCTGAGGCCGGGGTTCCGGTGATCGCGGATGGCGGGGTGAAATACTCCGGCGACCTCGCCAAAGCGCTCGCGGCGGGCGCGGAGTGCGTGATGATCGGCTCGCTCTTGGCGGGCACCGATGAAAGCCCCGGTGAAGTGTTCCTCTATCAAGGCCGCTCCTACAAGTCCTATCGCGGCATGGGCTCAGTCGGCGCCATGGCGCGCGGCTCCGCGGATCGGTACTTCCAGAAGGACGTCACCGATCAAATGAAACTCGTGCCCGAGGGGGTCGAGGGTCAAGTCCCATATAAAGGGCCGATCGCGCCGATCCTGCACCAACTCATTGGCGGGCTGCGTGCGGCCATGGGCTATACCGGGGCCGCCACTTTGGCCGAGTTCCGCGAGCGCGCCCGGTTTATTCGCATCACCAATGCGGGCTTGCGCGAAAGCCATGTGCACGACGTCGCCATCACCCGCGAAGCGCCGAACTACCCCACCCCTGGGCAGTAAAACCTACCCACCCTTTAAAATCGCGCAATTGTTCGTGCTCTCGATCACCTGTTGTTTGTACTCGGCGAGTGGGGGCAAGCCGACTTCGGCGCGACGCTCGTCAACTGTATCGGGGTCTTCGATGGGCGAGAACACCACGCCTTCGCCGGCGACGCAGGTGGTTTGGCTGCCATAGCGTTGCTGACGCCCATCGGCCAAAGCCACCCGATCATAGAGCAGGGCGTAATGGTCCGGGCTGACCTCGCCCTCCCGCCAGAGCGTTTCGAATTTGTCTAAAGTCGCCGCCATAAACTCGAGGTCCTCCGTCGCATGTTGGACGATGAGGAAAGCGTTTTGCTCAGCCGCTTCGCCACGCTCGCTCAGGGTGAACCACCCGTTTGTCTCGGTTTGGGCTTTCAGCCATTCAAGATTTTCGCTGTCGATGGCTTTCATGCGATTGCGCAATTGCAACCAACCGAAAGGATCGTCTTGCGGACTGGCGCCCTCCGTTTTGAAGGCCTCGGTGAAGACTTGTCAGACCCGCTGGTCGCGTTTGACCCGATAGGCGAGTTCGTCGGTTGCGCGCGTTGTCTGCGGGTCCCGCGCCGCCCAGTCCGCGACCAGGGCGGCGTCAGCCTCCTTATGGGCGTCGAGCAGAGCTTGCATCGGTCGATCTTGGGCGGCCGCGCTTAGCGCGACCCACGGCGTCAGGGCGATGAAGCTCAGCGCTGCGAACGGGCGCGCAACTGCGGTCATATTGGTTTTCTCCCCTCGCGAAACCTCGTATCGATAGGAGCAAGGTTGATACCTCGAATTCCGAGGTAAAGTGAAAAAACAGTTATGTCTGTGACTGAAAACCCGGATGCGCTGGTTAAGCCATTGCGCCGGGCCTTACTGCCAATCGTACTGTTGCTCGCGCTCAAGCGCGCGAATGCGCACGGTTATGGTTTGGCGCAGAGCGTGCGCGCGGTGCTCGGCGGACAAGTGCCCGAGGGGACGCTTTACCCGCTCTTGAAAAAGTTGGAGACGGAGGGCGCAGTTCGCACCCATTGGGACACCGCCGGCTCGGGTCCGGCGCGCAAAGTCTATTCGTTGACGCCCCAGGGCGCGGCGCGCGCGGAGACGTTGCTTCAGGCTTGGCGAGGACTGGGCGCGGCGGTGGAGGCCGTTGCGGAGGAGGACGACCGTGAGCGAAGATAAGCGCGCCGCAGACGAAGCGCGGCTTCGCCAATATCTCAAGACCTTAGAGCGGCGCTTGCACCGGTGGCCGCGCGCCGCGCGACGTCGCGAATTGGCGCTCGCGGAGACGCATTTGCGCGACGCTTGGGCGGACCGGGGCGAATTAGCGGCGGTTTTGGAGGATTTCGGCGATCCCTCGACGGTGGCGGAAGAGTGGACCGCAGCCCGGTTTAGCGAGTCCAAAACCGCACCCTCGCCACAACCCTCCATCGTCCGCGCGGCGAGCGCGGCGTTGCGCGTCGGAGGCTGGATCCTGATCGGGCTTGGGTTCACCTTGGCGACTTTTCTCGCGCTCACGGCGGTGGTGCGCTGGGCGGCCCCGGAATTCGCCGGGCTTTATCACACCGCCGATGGAACTTGGCGCATCGGCGTTGCTCCGCCGGGGCAGGACGAGCGCGATGTTTTAGGTTGGGCCTACGCGCCCTTGGCCAGCGGGGTGGCGTTTGCGCTTTATGCGGCGAGCATTTGGGGCGCGCGGCGGCTGCTGGAGCCGCGGGTCGGCCCGGAGCCGGCGCGATGAAAACCGGCGGACGGATCGCCGCGGCGATCGAAATCCTAGAGGCGTGGTCAAGTGGCCGCCGGCCGATCAAGGATGAGATTACCGACTGGGGCAAACGTTCACGGTTTGCAGGCTCCAAGGATCGCGCGTTTATCTCCGGCTTGGTGTTAGACGCGCTGCGCCGCAAAGCCTCGCTGGGCGCGCTTATGGGGGCGGACACCGCTCGCGCGCTGGCCGTGGGCGCGCACGCCCATGTTTGGGGCTGGTCGGTCGAGGCGATCGAGGCGGCGTTCGCGCAAGATGACCACGCGCCCGAGCCATTGACCCCGGCGGAGCGGGCGGGGCTCACAGCGACCCTGCGGGAGGACGCGACCCACCCGGTGCGCGGGGATTATCCCGCATGGCTCGACCCGATGATGCGCCGCGCCTTTGGCGATCGCGCGGTGGCGGAGGGCCAAGCGCTTGCCGCGCGCGCGCCAGTGGATTTGCGGTTGAACACGCTTAAGGCGGAGCCGGAGAAGGCGCTCAAAGCGGTCGCCGCGATCGGCGCCCAGCCTTCGGCCTGGCTTGTGACGGGGGCGCGCGTGCCGCCCGCACCCAGCCCGGCCCGCGGCGGTGGGGTGGAGACCATACGCGCCTTCGCCATGGGCTGGGTGGAGGTGCAAGACCAGGGCAGCCAAATCGCGGCGCTGGCGGCCGGATCGATCCAAGGCGCCCAAGTGCTGGATTATTGCGCGGGCGGAGGCGGCAAGACCTTGGCCCTGGCCGCAATGAGCGGAAATACGGGCCAGATCTACGCCTATGACGCGGACGCGCGCCGGCTGATGCCCGCTATCCATCGCGCTAAGCGCGCGGGCGCACGGGCCGTACAGTTCCGCAGTCCCAAAGACCCCGAACCTTTGGCCGATTTAGTTGGCAAAATGGATGTAGTGTTTGTGGATGCGCCATGCAGCGGCTCGGGCACCTGGCGACGCAAACCGGACGCGAAATGGAGGCTGAAGCCAGCCGCGCTCGCAAAGCGCCAGGCGGAGCAAGACACCGTGCTGGCCGAAGCGTGGGCTTATGTGAAACCGGGCGGGCGGCTGGTCTATGCGGTGTGTTCAGTTTTCCTGGAGGAGGCCGAGGACAGGGTCGACGCCTTTCTTCGCGATCGGGGGAACGCGCGCCGCCGGGCTGCATTGGAGGCCATGGCCGAGACCGCGCTTCTGACCGCGCCGGGCCGCGAGGCGATTGCGGCGTGCGTCACACCGCTCGGCGATATCCGCCTGACCCCAGCCGCGCCGGGGGTGGACGGGTTTTTCGTCAGCGTCATCGAACGGCTTGGTTCAGTCTCTCGCGCGCCTGCCTAAGCGCTGGTCAGTCCCGCTAAGCCGTGAAATCGTGAGGAAAAACCCTCAGGAGGCTCCATGGCTAGGTTTTACCGCGCCGCACTGTCACTGATCGTCGTCGTCGTGCTCTCGACGCTGAGCGCGTGGGCGCAAGACTTACCCCTTGTCCGCGCGGAACTGGCCGGCCCGAGGGCGGTTTGGGTGCGAACAAGCGGAGACGCGCGACCGCCTTTAACACCCGACGCCTATCGTCTGGCCCGCTGGGATGGGGCGGAGATCGCGGTTTCCGCCGTCACCCCGCGCACTGCGCGCCAAGCCTTGTTGGTTCCCGCCGAACCGCTGGACCTGAGCACGGTTTATTTTCTCGAACTTCCCGGACAGGATGCAAGGGCGCGGCTACGCTTCGATGGGTGGTTTCGAACGCTTTATTCCGCCAAGCCGTTAGGCGCCGTCCCCGACGCAGCGGCCGATCGGACGACATTGGCGCTGTTCGCCCCGCGCGCCGATGCGGTGTCGGTTCATCTGTTTCGTGAGCGATCAGCGGCGCGCGCTGACGAGATTATCGTGCTGGCGCGGGACGGGGACGGGGTTTGGTCCGCAGACATCCCAGGGGATCGGCACGGCTGGTATTACGCTTATCAAGTCGACGGGCCTGAGGGGCCGGGTAACACTTTCTATGGCGCGACTGAGACCTTGGTCAGCGACCCTTACGCCAAGGTTTATGACGAAACCACAGGCCGGGCGCGGATCTGGCGCGACGCGTTCTCCCCGCCTCAGCCGGTGCAAGGCGGTCGGCCGCCTATGCAGGACGTTATCGCCTATGAGGTCCATGTGCAGGACTTCACGGACCTGTTGCCCGTTGACCCGACCCAAATCGGCCCGCTCGAGGCCATGGCGACGGGCGGGTTAACCAACGCCCGCGGCGCCAGGATCGGTTTCGATCACGTGGTCGATTTGGGCGTCAACGTGCTCCACCTGATGCCGGTCCAGGAATACCTGCATTACCCAGACACGGATTGGACCGCATGGTTCGGCGCGGATCCGCGCGCCCAAGCCATGGGCGTGGCGGAGGAGAATTACCAATGGGGCTATCGCACCACCCACGCCTTCGCCATTGAGGGCCGGTTTCGCCCGCCCGGCGCTGAGCCCGGCGCAGAGCCGCGGGCCTTTCGCGATCTGGTGGACGCCTATCACGCCCAAGGGCTAGCCGTGATCGTCGACATCGTGCCCAACCATACGGGCGAGAATATGGATGGACGCAATTTTGTCATGAATTTCAACGGTATAGATCGATATTACTATTACCGCTTGAATGAGGCCGGCGCCCATGCCGGCGCGTTCGGTAATGAGGTGAAAACCGAAGATCGGCCCATGGTTCAGCGCTGGTTGATTGATCAATGCCGAGACCTGATGACCGTGTTCGGCGTGGACGGCTTCCGTATCGATCTCGCGGGCCAAATCGACGAACAGACCTTAATCGCCTTACGTCAGGCGCTGCCCGAAGACGCCATTATCTATGGCGAGCCTTGGATCGACATCGGCGATCCTTACGTGCGCGCGCACCCGGACTGGGCTTGGTACAAAGCGGACAGCCCCATTACGTTTTTCCAGGACGAGGCGCGCAACGCCTTCAAAGGCTCCCCCTTCGAGATCGGCGATAAGGCGCGCGATCGGGGGTTCGCTGGCGGGAACGCCCAGCTGCGCGAGGCCGCGAAGGCTGCGCTCCTCAACGCATATCCGGAGGAGGCCGCCAGCCCAACCCGCGGGATCAACTATCTCGACATTCACGACAATTGGGCGCTGGCGGATCGCTTCGCGACCCAAGACTTGGACGGCCGCCACGGCGTCGATGAGGACGCTTATAAGATCGCAGCGACCCTTCTTCTCACCTCGCTCGGGCCAGTGGTGCTCCATGGCGGTGTGGAGATGTTGCGCTCCAAAGGGCTGGCGCCGATTGAAGAATGGGTGGGGGAAACGCCCCAAGGGCCGATTTATTTCAAAGGTCAGGGGGACACCTATAACCTGCGCGCGCCCAACCGGTTTAATTGGTCGCGGGTGGGGGAGACGGCCGAGGCTGGGCCAGACGATGTCGCCAAGATGACGACTTTTTGGCGCGATCTGATCGCGCTGCGGAACAGCGAGTTGGGCGCGGTGTTCCGGCGCGCCGAGCCGGCGCCGGAGGGATATTACCGGTGGATTGCCTCGGATAATTCGGCCGCTTTGGGTTATGACATCGGCGAAGCGCTTAAAGTTCTGCTCAACCCCAGCGCCGAGCCGGCCCGGTTTGACGTTTCGCCGGGGCGTTGGCGGCGGATCGTTGGTGATGCGGCCGCCGATGTCATTGACATTAATCCAGAACCAGCCGCGCCGACCCCGGCTCCCCGGGAGGAACGCCCCCAGGCACTCGAACTGCCGCCGGGCGGGCTGGCGGTTTTCCTCCGTGACCCCGAACCCGCGTCAGAACGGCCTGAGGAGCCCTGAGTGCGCCGCTTGGTGGGCGCGCTTCGTCACGCTGAGGATTTTTCAGAAAAGTAAACGCTGTTCACATTGTGTACGGCGGTTAATTCGCCTATATGAAAGCCCATTAAGGAGCTCCGGCGGGAAGGTGATCATGAGCGCGGACGGTTCTGGAGTGTCGTCAAGGGTTTCACGCGGTATGGTCGTTGCGGTCCTCGTTCTTGCGGCGGGCTTCGGCGTTTGGCGACTGGTTGACGCGCGCAGCGCGGACGCGCCTGAGGTAACCGAGACGATGCGGCCCACCCCGGTTCGCGTCGCCGTCGCTGAAGTCTCTGGTGAGAGCCGGATCGCAGAACGGTTCGCCGGTCTCACCACGGCGCGTCGGCAAAGCGCGCTAGGTTTTGATCGCAGTGGCTTAGTCGAGGCCGTTTACGTTGATCTCGGCGATGATGTGGCGGCGGGCGATCTGCTCGCCGAACTCGACATGCGCACCTTGCGCGCAGACATCGCCGCCGCGCGCGCGCGGATCAAAGAAATCGAAGCCGATCTGACGCTCGCCCGCGCTACGGCCGATCGGCAACGCCAACTGGTTGATCAGGGTCATGTTTCCGTTCAGCGCTTTGACGAGGCGACGGCTCAGGTCGACGCGACCCAAGCCCGGCTGGTCGCTGCTGACGCAGACCTTGACGCGTTAGAGGCGCGCCTGGCCCTGGGCCGCATGCGCGCGCCCTATGCCGGCCGGATCATCGCGCGGATGATTGACGAGGGCGCGGCGGTGGACGCTGGCCGCGCCGTGCTTGAACTGATGGAGGCGGGCGCGCTTGAGATTCGCGTCGGTCTGCCGGCTCGGGCCGCGGGCGACTTAGCCCCGGGTGACCGGTATGGCTTTGACGGCCCGACCGGCGCGTTCGAAGCGATCTTGCGCGCCCAAACCGGACAAGTCGATCGCGCCACTCAAACGGTGGCGGCGGTGTTCGATGTGAGCCCCGATCAGGCTGCGCGCGGTGGGGTGCAGCCCGGCGCTGTAGCGCGGCTGAAGTTAAACCGCGCGCTTGAAGAGGCCGGTCTTTGGGCGCCGATCTCCGCGCTGATTGAAAGCCGACGGGGGTTGTGGACGCTCAACGTGTTGGAGCCGACCGAGGAGGCGGACGTCTTCGTCGTAGCGCCCCGCGCTGTCGAAGTGCTGCACACCGAAAGTGCGCGGGCCTATGTTCGTGGCGCGGTTGGCCACGGCGAACGCTTCATCGCCGTAAACGCGTCGCGTGCGGCGCCGGGCCAACGGGTCACGCTCGCCGACGAGCCCGCAGCGCCCCCGCCAACCGAAGCGATCGCGGAAGTCCAGCTATGATGAGCACGCTGTTCTATCGCCAGGCGCGTCTGACTGCGCTGACCGTGCTGCTCATCGTGGTGGCCGGCCTGGGTGCGCTCCTCAGCTTGGGCCGTCAAGAAGACCCGACCCTGTCTGAGCGTTTCGCTTTCATCACCACGGATTTCCCCGGCGCCTCGGCGGAGCGGGTAGAAGCTCTGGTGACCGAACCCATTGAAGACGCGCTCCTTGAGCTTCCGGAAGTCAAAACCATCGACAGCCGCACCCGCGCCGGCGTCTCCATCGTTACGGTGGAACTGCGCGACGATCTGGGCGTCTCTGACATTGATCGCGCCTGGTCTGAAGTGCGCGATCAACTGGACACGGTCGCCCCGGACTTGCCCGACGCCGCTACCGATCCCGACCTGGAGCGCCGTTTGATTGCTGCGGCCACCTTGCTGGTGGCGCTCACCTGGGAAGGCCCGGGCGAGATGCAGCCGGGCATTCTGTCCCGGTTAGCGACCGAGCTTGAGGATCAATTCCAAAACCTTCCCGGCACCGAAGAAACCGATATCTGGGGCGAGGTGGATGAAGAAGTGCGCGTTGTCGTTGACCTCGACCGGCTCGCCGCCATTGGCCTGACCCCACAGGACGTGGCGCGGTTGATTGAGCGCGCCGACGCCAAGACGCCGGGCGGCTCGGTGCGCTCGGACAGCCTTAGTCTGGGGCTGGAGGTCGCGGGCGAAATCGACAGTTTAGATCGGGTGCGCGAAACCCCGCTGGCGCAAACGCCCGATGGCGATCTGATCCGTGTCGCCGATGTCGCGCAGGTGGAGAAGGCGTTTGAAACGCCCCCCGCCTCCTGGGCCGTGGTCGACGGAGAGCGCGCGGTTTTGGTCGCCGCGATCATTCAACCCGGCCTCCAAGCGGACGCTTGGACCCAGCGCGCGCTCGCCGCGTTGGAGTATTTTATGGCGCAAGCGCCGGGCGGGGTGGGCGTCGACGTTGTGTTCAAACAGGCCGATTATGTCGCTCTGCGCTTGATGGGTTTGGGGCAGAACTTATTGGTCTCCGCGGGCGTGGTGTTTTTGGTGCTGTTCGTTTTGATGGGCTGGCGCGCGGCGATCGTGGTGGGGCTAGCTCTGCCGCTCACCGCGCTCTTGGTCTTGATCTTGATCCAAATGATCGGCCAGCCGCTGCACCAAATGTCGGTCACCGGGTTGGTGATTGCGCTGGGTCTGTTGATCGACAACGCCATCGTCATGACCGATGAGTTCCAACTCATGCGCCGGCGCGGCGCGAGCCCGCTTGAGGCCATCGACAAGGCGGTCCGACATTTGTTCGCCCCGCTTCTGGCCTCCACCGTCACCACCATGCTCGCCTTCGCGCCGATCGCCTTGATGCCCGGCGGGGCGGGCGAGTTTGTCGGCATGATCGGGGTGTCGGTGATGTTCGCGGTGGGCAGTTCGCTGGTCCTCGCCATGACCGTCCTACCGGCGATCGCCGCCTGGTTTGACAGCGAGGTTCACGATGTGGACGGGCCGTTTTGGCGCTCCGGACTTCGGATCAAGCCGTTGGTGGGGCCCTATCGCGCCGCGCTGAGCTTGGAGGTGCGCCGGCCGTGGGTGGGCTTGGTCGTTGGTGTGCTCGCCCCGGTCTTGGGTTTCGCGCTCATCGGCCAGCAGCCGGTGCAATTCTTTCCTCAGACCGAACGCGACATGATTCAGGTGAATATCACGCTGGATCAAAGCGCGTCGCTGGAGGAGACCCGTCAAGCGGCCCAGGCGTTCCGCGAATTGGCGATGGGCTATGACGGGGTGGAACAGGTCGCCTTTGTTGTCGGTGAGAGCCCGCCGCGGACCTATTATAACGTGTCCGCGGCGAATAGCGCCGCCCCGAACTTCGCCGGCGGCTTTATTAAAACCCGCTCCCCCCAAGCGACCCATGACATCGTCATCGCTCTTCAGCGTGCCGCCCGCTCGGCTCTGCCCCAGGCGCAGGTCTTAGTGTTGCCGTTTGAGCAGGGCCCGCCTGCGGACGCGCCGGTCGAATTGGTGGTGCGCGGGCCTGATGTCAGCGTACTTCAAGCATTGGGCGATGAGATCCGCGCGCAGCTCTCCGATATTGACCGGGTCACCTACACGTCCGGCCTTTTGGAAGTGGGCGCGCCTGTTGCGAAAGTCGCTGCGGACGAAGCGGCTGCGGATCGCGCCGGGCTTCGGCTTGAGGATATCGCGGAGGCCTTGCGCGCGCAGTTTGACGGCGCGACCGGCGGCGCGCTGTTGGAAGACAACGAAGAATTGCCTGTTCGGGTGATCGCTGACGAGGAGCGCCGGGGTCGGATCGACGCGGTGTCCGGTCTCGTGATCCCCACCGCTGAGCGGGGAGACAGTCTCGGTCTGCCCTTGGCGGCCCTGGGCCCGGTCCGCCTAGAGCCTGAGGTCGCCGTGATCCCCCGCCAAGACGGCGAACGGATCAACGCCGTTTACGGCCATCTCGAACCCTTTTCCTTCGCCGACGACGTTCTGACTGAACTGATCCAGCGTTTGGACGCGGCCGGCTTCGCTTTACCCCCGGGCTACACCTTGTCCGTGGGCGGGGAGGCGGAGAACCGCGGCGATGCAGTGGGTAACCTGTTCGGCACGGCCGCGCCGTTGATGGTCGCCATGCTCGCAACCTTAGTGTTGGCGTTCAACTCGTTCCGCTATGCGGGGGTGATCGCGCTGGTTGGCGTGCTGTCGGTCGGTTTGGCGTTTTTAGGGCTTTGGCTGTTCGATCAACCTTTGGGCTTTAACGCCATCGTTGGGGCGATGGGACTGGTTGGCCTGGCGATTAATGGCTCGATCGTGGTGCTCTCCGCGCTGCGGGCGGACAAAGCGTCTAATGACGGCGATCGGGCGGCCATGGTCGACACGATTGTGGACGCGACCCGGCATATTGTGGCGACGACCTTGACCACAATCAGCGGGTTTGCGCCTCTGATCCTTTCAGGAGACGCGTTCTGGCTACCCTTGGCGACCGCGATCGCTGGCGGGGTGGCGGGATCGGCGTTGCTCGCGCTGTTTTTTGCGCCCGCGTGCTTTGTGCTGATCCGGGGGCGGGGCTTTAAACGTCGCCGGGCGCAAGCCGCTCTGACCGCCGCGGCGCCGGCGGAATAGACCGCGCGCGCCGGCTCGGTTACCCAGCGGCATGACTAAGATCAAAGACCTGCCCGTCGGCGAGAACCCCTGGGTCACCCATGACCGGGTTCACGCGTTCGATAATCCTTGGCTCACCGTGTTCGACGAGCCCGTGACCCAACCCAATGGCGCGCCGGGGCGCTATGGCCGGGTGCATTTCAAGAATTGGGCGGTGGGGGTGTTGCCGGTCGACGCCCAAGGCCGGGTCCCCCTGGTGGGCCAATGGCGCTATCCGCTCGGGCGATATAGCTGGGAGCTGCCCGAAGGCGGGGGCGCGCGCAACGTCGATCCGCTGGACACCGCCAAGCGGGAACTGAAAGAGGAAACCGGCTTGCTCGCGGCCTCTTGGCGGCCGCTTTGCGGGTTCGACGTGTCCAATTCGGTGACCGACGAGGAGGCGATTTGCTTTTTCGCCACCGATCTCACCCAGTCCGACATGGCGCCGGACGAGACCGAAGTGCTTGAGGTACAATGGGTTGCCTTCGCAGACTTGCTCGACGGCGTTATTTCGGGCCACATCCGCGACAGCTTGACCATCGTCATGACCTGGATGGGCGCCCATCTAGCGCGGAGCGGCGCGCTGGACGCCGGGTTAAGCCAGGCCATGTTGGGCGGGGAGTAGGGAGACGCACATGCCGACCTTGTTGGAGCTGGGACCTGAGGAAGATCTGCCTCCGGTCTGGACGCGGCTGCGCGTCGAGGCGGCGGCCGCCGCCGCCCAAGAGCCGATTTTGGCGAGCTATCTGCACGCCTCGCTCCTAAACCACGACAATTTCGCCCGCGCACTCGCTTACCACCTCGCCAATCGTTTGGGCGGGGAGGACATGAACGCCATGCAGGTTCGCGAGGTTTGCCGAGACGCGCTGGAGGCGGACCCCTCCATCGTCGACCGTGCGGAGGCGGATATTCTGGCGGTGTTTGAGCGGGATCCCGCGTGCCGGTCCTTCATCCAGCCGTTTTTTTATTTAAAAGGCTATAAAGCGCTCCAGGCTTATCGGATAGCCCATTGGGTTTTGGGCGAGGGGCGAGAGACCTTGGCGCTGCACCTGCATGCGCGCATCTCCACCCTGTTCGGGGTCGACATTCACCCCAACGCCGAGATCGGCAAGGGCGTGATGATCGACCACGCCACCTCGGTCGTGATTGGGGAGACCGCGGTGCTCGGCGATGATTGCTCGCTGCTCCACGAAGTCACCCTGGGCGGCACCGGCGCCAGCGTTAGTGATCGCCATCCCAAGGTGGGGCGCGGGGTGTTGATCGGCGCGGGCGCTAAAGTGCTAGGCAACATTTCCATCGGCGATGAGGTCCGCATCGCTGCAGGCTCGGTGGTGCTCAAAGATGTGCCTGCGCACTGCACGGGGGCGGGCGTGCCCGCCAAACCCGTGGGCGGCAAATGCGCCCAACCGGCGCGGAGCATGGATCAATCCATCGAATTCATGATCTAAGCCGGGCGGCCGCGCCGCCGGCTTCGGCTAGGCGCGCGCGGCGAAGCCGGCTAAGTTGACGCCCGGCTAATGTTTTCAACGCGCCAGGAGATCGCCCATGCGACCCGACGAAATCGCCCGGATCCAACATTATTTGCGGGAGAAGTTTAGCTCACCGACCCTTTCCGTGCGTCGACGCAAGCAAGACGACTCCGCTGAAGTTTATTTGGGCGACGAATTCATCGCGGTGATCTATCGGGATGACGAAGACCCCGCGGACATTTCTTACGCCTTCGAAATGGCCATTTTAGAAGGCGATCTGCCGCTGAACGTGTGAGCGAGCGGCCCAGTTCCACGCCCGCGCTCGCGCTCGACCAGGTCACCAAACGATTCGCCGGCGGGTTGGGTCCGCACGCGGTGAGTTTCGCGGTCGGCGCCGGCGAGTTCGTGGCCCTGGTCGGGGAAAGCGGCAGCGGGAAAACCACACTGCTACGCGCGGTCATGGGATTGATAACCCTTGATGCGGGCGTCATCCGTCTGGGCGGCGAACCGGTACGCGCCGGGTATGATCCCAACGCCCGCCATCGCCTAGGCGTGGTGTTCCAGTTCGGCGGCTTGTTTCCCCATTTAAGCACGCTGGACAATGCGGCTTTGCCGCTGCGCCTGTCCGGCAAGCCGCGTGAGGCGGCGGCGCGAGCGGCGCGTGAGGCGTTGGCCGCTTGCCGGCTGGACCCCGACCAATTTGGGACCCGCAAACCCGCAGCGCTCTCCGGGGGGCAGCGCCAACGCGCGGCGCTGGCGCGCGCATTGATCCTGCGCCCGCCCGTGTGGTTGCTGGACGAGCCCTTTGGCGCGCTTGACCCCGTCACGCGCGCGGGCCTGGCCGACGATTTGCGCGCCTTACAGCGCACCCACAAAGCCGCGTGTGTGCTCGTCACCCACGACATGGGTGAGGCGCTGCGCTTGGCCGACCGGATCGTTGTGCTCGATCAAGGGCGGGTCGTGGCGGACAAGCCCCCTCGGGATTTGCTTGCTCACCCGGGCGGCGCCGCGGCGGAAGCGCTTCTGGACGCGCCGGCGCGCGCCCACGCGGCTTGGGCGGGCTTAACCGGATGACGGAGTGGCTCGCCCGGTATCCGGATCTTCCCGCCTTGGCGAGCGCGCATTTGCGTCTGGCCATGGCGGCGGTGGTGTGTGGGGTGCTGATCAGCGTGCCCTTGGGCCTGATCGCTGCGCGCTATCAGCGATTGGGGGAGGCGATCGCCGGGGTCGCGGGGTCGGTGCAGACCGCGCCCGGACTGGCGCTCTTGGCGCTGATGGTGCCTTTGATGGGCGGCCGGATTGGGTTTTGGCCCGCCTTCGCCGCGCTGACGCTCTATTCCGTGCTGCCGATCTTGCGGAACGTCATCATTGGGGTTCGCGCCATTCCCGAGGATGTCAGCGACGCCGCCCGGGTTCTGAGCTTGAATTGGCGTCAACGGGTCGGGGTCATGGAGCTTCCGCTCGCGGCGCCAGCGATCTTGGCGGGGGTGCGCACCGCGAGCGTGTGGGTGTTCGGCGCCGCCACCTTGGCTACCCCGGTCGGCGCGCGGTCTTTGGGCAATTACATTTTCGCCGGTCTGCAGACCCGGGACTGGGAGCGCGTGGTCGTAGGCTGCGTGGCGGCGATGGTTTTGGCCTTGGTCGTTGACCGTTTGATCGCGGCGCTCAGCGAGGACGGGAGAGCGCGCCGATCGGAGATGGCTGCGGGGGTGGTGTTGTTGGCGACTGGGCTCAGCCCGATGGTGTTCGTCCCCTCCAAGGCGGCGGTTGAACCACAGCGCGTCGCCGACGCGGCGATCCTTAACGACGCGCCGGTCGTACTCGCGGCCAAACCCTTCACGGAACAATATGTTTTGGCTGAACTCATGGCGGAGCGTTTGCGGGCGGCGGGTCTGCGTCCCGATCTGCGCGCGGGGCTTGGCTCGGCGGTGATTTATGATGCGCTCGGGGAGGGCGCGGTCGATGTCTATGTCGACTACACGGGAACACTTTGGGCCAATGTGCTCAAGCGCACCGACAGCCCGCCGCGCGACCGGCTCTACGCTGAGCTCGCCGCAGGTTTGCTCGCGCGCGACAACGTGGCCGTGCTCGGTCGATTGGGTTTCGAGAACGCCTACGCCTTTGTGGTGCGCCAGGACGCGCGCTGGTCGCGGGCGAGCGAGCTGGGCCAAGATGCGGTGACGGTGGCGGGGGATCCGAAGATATTAGGCCGCCCCGAATGGATGGCCGCGCGGCGCGCCTACGGGCTTGAGCGGGCGACCACCCGCACCATGGACTCCACCTTTCTTTACCAAGCCCTGGCCAACGGCGAAGTCGACGTCGTCATCGGCTATACGACCGACGGCCGCATTCCGGCGTTTGATCTTCGGGTGTTGCGCGATGATCGCGGGGCGTGGCCGCCCTATGACGCGATAGTCCTGCTCAGCGCCGACGCCTCCAGGCAGCGAGCGATCGGGGACGCCTTACGGCCTTTGCTGGGTCGGATCGACAATGAGGCGATGGCGGCCGCCAATCAAGCCGTTGACTTAGAGGGCGTCCGCCCGGCCACCGCCGCGCGGACGCTGTCTCTAAAGCCCTAGTCTCAACCTTCGGCGCGAACGTCGTCGATCTTGGCCTGTAGTGCGTCGATGGCCGCGGTCACATCGCCGCCCGCATTGCCGACAATGGAGGTGAATTGGGCCTGTTGCTGCACCGCTAACCAGGCGCCGTACACCTCGACATCGACAACCCGAAAACTACAATTGCGCCACAACACCCGCCAACTCAACGGCAGGGGGTCTTGCTCTGGTCGGGTGACTTCCGAGCGCACGACGAAATCGCGCGGTTTGACCTCGACAAAGTCGATCACCTCAACGGTTTGGCCGGCGTAATTGTCCAGTTGGTTCTCATAAATAGAAACAGCATAGTCTGAAAACAGCGATTGAAACTTTTGCAACTTATCCGGTGGTGCGGAGCGAGCGTAGCGACCTAAAACATACCGGCCTACAAGATTAAAGTCAGACACTTCCTCCAAAAAGACGCGGAATTCCTCCGAGCTCATGTCCGAGGTGATCAGTTCGATTGCTTCGTTCGTCCGGTTCTGCACGAACTCCGCAGCGGTTTCGGCGGGCGCTGCGCAGTCTTGCGCGGTCGCAGCGCCGAGCGGGGCGAACAGGACGGCCGCGAGCGCGGCGGCTTTGGTCCACGTTTGGATCATTCTTCGTCTCCAGCACCATTCCCTTGTCCGACGAGATCGCGGAACTCTTCGGGGATTTCGCCATCAAAATCATCGAAATCGGGCAAAGTTGCGGGGTCGAAATTTCGGTTGCCGATTTCGAACAAACGCCTTTGGTGATAAGCTTGGCGCAAGGCCGAGTAAAAGTCGAATGACGTCTCCTCCAGGCTGTTCAACCCCTCGATCGCGCGTTCGCGCTGATCGATCCCGTCAACGCCGAACTCGCCGATCCGATACGCGAAGTCGCCGTTGAACGTGATAAACGTGAGCGGATTGACGAATCCGTCGGCCACCCGGCCCGCGCCGTCGCGGATATTCCCCGGCCCTAACAGCGGAATGAATAAATACGGACCCGGTGGCACGCCGAACCGCGCCAAGGTCTGACCAAAATCTTCGGAGTGCTGGGCGACGCCTTGCCGCCCCGCCACGTCGATCAAACCACCAAAGCCGAAAACCGTATTGATCATAGCCCGATAGGTGGTTTCGCCCGCGCGTCGCCATTGGCGCTGCATCAAGTCGTTGGCCAAGATCACAGGCGAGCGGACGTTATCAATGCCATGACGGACGCCATTGCGGGCCTTTTGCGGCACAGCGGCCCGATAACCCTTCGCCGCGGGCTCCAGCAAGGCGCCGTCGAGCGTGTTGTGAATGGCGAACATGCGCCGGTTAAAGCCTTCCCAGGGGTCGGGCTGGACGCGGACGTCGAAATTCGAACTCGCGCACGCGCTCAAGCTGATTAGCGCGGCGCCTGTCGCCAGGACCGCCCGGAGGCCGCTCAATGTCATGATCCCCAAACTCCTTCGCTGACGGGTCGCGGCGCGTGGTCTACCGCTCCGGAAAACTCGAGGCGTCGCCGAGATCGCCTCGCGGAATGTGCGGTTTTGTTCGGAACCTGCAAGAGGGCGCGTCCGCGCAAACCCGACGCATCACAGCCGATCACGGCCCTGCCATGTTCATAAAGCGTCCGCTTTTAAGATTGCAGTCATATAAGGATATGTTTATATCAGCTTCTGAGCGGGTTGGGGTGCACTGTCCGTATGGAGCCATTGACGACCATATTGCACGCCATTGGCGAGGTGACGCGCCTGCGTATTTTGGCGTTGTTGGCCAAGGGCGAACTGACGGTCAGTGAGTTGGTTCAGATCATGGGACAAAGCCAACCGCGCATCAGCCGGCATATGAAATTGCTCACCAATGCGGGCGTGACCGAGCGCCTGCCCGAAGGCGCGTGGGTGTTTTACCGCTTAGCGGAACCGGGGCGCCCGGCGCGACGGCTCGCCGATGCGGCGATCGATCTGATCCCTGGGGACGATCACACTGCGGTGCGCGATCAAGATCGACTTGAGCGGATAAAGCGCGCCCGCGCGGACGCCGCGGCGCAATACTTCGCCGAGCAGGCTGAGGATTGGGATCGGATCCGCTCGCTGCATCTGAACGAGACGGACGTGGAGGCCGCCATGCGCGAGGCGCTGGGTCCGGGACCGTTCGGCCGGCATTTGGACCTTGGCGTGGGGACGGGTCGGATCCTTCAGGTATTCAGCGACCGGGTGGAACGTGCGATCGGCGTCGACTTGAGCCACGAAATGCTCTCGCTGGCGCGATGCAATTTGGACGCGGCGGGTCTGGCGCAATGCTCCGTGCGCCACGGTGATCTTTATGCGCTGCCCTTCCCGGCCGGTTACGCCGATTTGGTGACCGTGCATCAGGTTTTGCACTATCTCGACAATCCTCAGGCTGCGATCGCAGAAGCCGCGCGCGTGCTTGGCCCGGACGGAGTTTTAATGATCGTCGATTTCGCCCCGCACGACCTCGAGTTCTTGCGCGACGCCCATGCGCACCGGCGTTTAGGGTTTTCGGACGCCGCGATCGGGGGCTGGCTGACCGCCAACGGGCTGCGCATCCGGTCTAAAACCGCGCTTGCCCCGCCCCAGCGGGATGGCGACGCGGACGGGTTGACGGTGTCGATTTGGACCGCTTGGAAGGCAGCACGCGCGCGACGGGCGGAGGTTTCCGAACCCTGCGTGAGCGCCGCGTGAGCGCGCCGGCCGGCCCCGTTGCGGCCGCGGTCGCCCGGCGTGCGGGCGGCGTGCGGGTGTCCTTTGAGTTCTTCCCACCGAAGACCGAAGCCGCCGAAGCGAAGCTTTGGACGGCGATTGGGGAATTAGAGCCCTACGCCCCCGAATTTGTGTCGGTGACCTATGGCGCGGGCGGGTCCACCCGTGACCGCACCCATCGCACCGTCGCGAGGCTGGTGCGCGAGACGACGCTGAAACCGGCTGCGCACCTGACGTGCGTGGGCGCGGCCAAGGCGGAGGTGGATGCGGTGGCGCGCGCGTATTGGGAGGCTGGCGTACGTCATGTGGTGGCGCTGCGCGGGGATCCGCCCGAGGGGATTGGCGCAGCCTACAGCCCGGCGCCGGGGGGGTATTTCGCCGCCGCTGAGCTTTGCGCTGGGCTTAAAGCGATCGCGGATTTCGACATTTCCGTGGGCTGTTACCCCGAAGGTCACCCGGAAAGTCCCAATCTGGCGTTCGATTTGGATTTGCTCAAAGCGAAAATCGATGCGGGCGCGAGCCGGGCCATCACCCAATTTTTCTTCGACGCCGAGGTGTATTTGCGCTTCCGCGACGCCGTTGAGAAGGCGGGCGTGTCGATACCGATCATTCCCGGGGTGATGCTGCAGCCGAACTTCAAAGGGCTCGCGCGCATGGCTCAGGGGTGCGGGGCAAGCGTGCCGCATTGGTATGCGGAGATGTTTGACGGGCTGGAGGCTGATGAGGACGCCCGCCGGTTCATTTGCGCCAGCGCAGCCGCTGAGTTGGTCGCTAAGCTCGCCGAAGACGGCGTCCAAGATTTCCACTTTTACACCCTAAATCGCGGCGATATGGCCCGTGCGCTGTGCCGAATTCTCGGCGTTCGCGCCCAAGCCGCCCCCGAACCCGAAGAGGCGATCCTGTGAGCCAAGCTTTTAAGACCCGCGCCGACCGTCTCAGTGCGCTCACCGCGCTCAGCGACCAACGCATTTTGGTGCTCGACGGGCCTATGGGCACCGAGTTTCAAGCCTTGAGGCTTGAGGAAGCGGATTTCCGCGGCGATCGGTTTGGGGATTGGGCTCAACCGTTGAAGGGGAATAATGATCTGCTCAACCTGACCCGGCCCGACGCGGTGAAAACCATTCACCAACGGTATTTTGAAGCGGGCGCGGATTTCGCGGAAAGCAACACTTTCTCCGCGACCACGATAAGCCAAGCCGACTACGCCATGGAGGGTTTGGCCGACGAGATTGCGCGCGAGGGCGCGCGCCTGGCGCGCGAGGCGGCGGACGCGGTGGAAGACGCCGAGGGCCGGCCCGCGGGCGTCATGGGCGCCATCGGGCCGACGAATAAGACGCTGTCTTTGTCCCCAGATGTTTCCGATCCCGGCTACCGAGAGGTGGATTACGACCAGGTGCGCGAGGCTTATTACGCTCAGGCCGTGGCCATGTCGGACTTCGCGGACTTTTTTCTTATCGAAACTGTGTTCGACACGCTCAACGCCAAGGCGGCCATCCACGCCTGTTTGGACGCCCAAGAGGCGGTGGGCCAAGAGATCCCGCTGGTGATTTCGGGCACGATCACCGATAAATCCGGCCGCACGCTGTCGGGCCAGACCACCGAAGCGTTCTGGCATTCGGTGCGCCATGCGCGGCCTTGGGCGGTGGGGCTGAATTGCGCGCTGGGCGCCTCCGAGCTTCGGCCTTTCGTGGCGGAATTAGCCAGGATCGCGGACGCCCCAGTGTTGGCTTATCCCAATGCGGGCCTGCCTAACGCGTTTGGCGAATACGATGAGACGCCCGAGCAAACCGCGGGCTTTCTGGGCGCTTGGGCGCATGATGGGCTGGTGAACATTTTGGGCGGATGTTGCGGCACCACGCCCGCGCATATCGCCGCCATCGCCAACGCGGTGAAGGGTGCGCCGCCGCGCCAGATCGCAGACCCGCCCGTCGCGATGCGGCTCTCAGGCCTCGAACCGTTTTCTCTGGCGGATTAGACATATGCTGAGCGATGTTCAACGGTATTTGGCCGAGGGCTTTGATCAGGTCGAGGGTTGGTGCGGCTCCAACCTGTTCACCGTGATCGAGGCGCTATACGCCGAACAGCCGCGCGACGGCGCGCTCGGCCCGATTGCGGAGATCGGGGTCTATCAAGGCAAATTCTTCACCGGCCTGAGCGGGGTTGCGGCGCCGGGGGCGACGCGGCTGGCCATCGATGTCTTCGACATGCAATGGCTGAACGTGGACAAGGCTGGCATGGGCGACCAGGCCCGGTTTGAAGCCAATGTGCGCGCCTGGGGGGCGGAGCCGGATCGGCTTGAAGTGCTGCGCGCGGACAGCCTTTCGGTGACGATCAGCGAAGCGCGGGATCTCGCTCAGAGCCACGGCAAGTTCGCCTTTTTCTCCGTGGACGGCTGTCACACCTTAACCCACACCTTGCATGACTTCGTGATTGCGCAGGAAGTCACGGCGAATAATGGGGTCATTTTTATCGATGATTACAACAATCCAAATTGGCCGGAAGTCCAAGAAGCGATTTCGAGGGCGTTTTTCTCAGGCGCGCCGCGGTTTGTGCCATTTATATTTATGGAGAACAAACTTTTTATGTGTTCTGCGGGTTATCACGATCGGTATATCAAGGCGTGTTTCCACCATATCAAAACCTATGAGCCGAGCTGGCGGATGAAACGCGTGTATCGGTTCGGATGGGAGTGCTTGAATTTTATGGGACCTCCGGGCTCGGGCCAGCTTCATCTTTTGGGCGAGGAAGCCCGTGGTTTCGCCGCCGAGGGCGACTCTGACCCTGGGGCGCAAGATCTGTTAGCCGCGCAGGCGGACGCCATGGTCGCCGAAGAAAGCGCCTATGAAGACCGCGTCGCGCAAGACATCGGGCACGCGTAATGACGGCGGCTCGGAGCTTTGTGAATATTGGCGAGCGGACCTACGTCACCGGTTCGGCCAAATTCCGGAAACTGATCGTCGACGGCGATTACGCGACCGCGCTGGATGTGGCGCGCCAGCAAGTCGAGAACGGCGCCCAGATCATCGACGTCAATATGGACGAGGGTCTGCTGGACGCTGAGGCGGCGATGACCACCTTTCTACGCCTCGCCGCAACGGAGCCGGACATCGCCCGGGTTCCTGTCATGATCGACAGCTCGAAATGGTCGGTGATCGAGGCGGGGCTCAAGTGCGTCCAGGGCAAGGCGGTGGTCAATTCCATTAGCCTGAAGGAAGGTGAAGCGCCCTTTTTGGATCAGGCTAAGCGCGTTAAACGCTATGGCGCAGCGGTCGTGGTCATGGCGTTTGACGAAACCGGCCAAGCGGAAACCGCAGACCGCAAGGTGGAAATCTGCACCCGCGCTTATCGCTTGCTGACGGAAACCGTCGGTTTCCCGCCTGAAGACATTATCTTCGACCCGAACATTTTCGCCGTCGCAACCGGGATCGAGGAGCACAACAATTACGCGGTCGATTTTATTGAGGCGACCGCGCGGATCAAAAACGATTTACCCTACGCGCGGATTTCAGGCGGCGTGTCGAACATTTCGTTCTCCTTCCGCGGCAATGAGCCGGTGCGTCGAGCGATGCACTCGGTATTCCTGTACCATGCGATCCGCGCGGGCATGGATATGGGGATTGTCAACGCCGGTCAGCTCGACATTTACGACGATATTCCAGGCGGGCTGCGCGAGCGGGTCGAAGACGTCATCCTCAATCGCCGGGAGGACGCGACCGAGCGGCTTTTGGACATCGCCGAGCAGTTCAAGGCCGGGGGCGCGAAGAAGTCCACCCAAGATCTGAGCTGGCGCGAAGCCGATGTCGAGGCGCGCCTGAAACATGCGTTGATCCACGGCATCACCCAATTCGTCGTTGAGGACACCGAGGAAGCCCGACAGGCCGCTGAGCGACCGCTCCACGTGATCGAGGGTCCGCTCATGGCGGGTATGAATGTGGTCGGCGATCTGTTTGGCGAGGGTAAGATGTTCTTGCCTCAAGTGGTGAAATCGGCCCGAGTGATGAAACAGGCTGTCGCCCATCTCATTCCATTTATTGAAGAAGAAAAACAGCGAACTGGGCTTGCGGATCAATCAAACGGCAAAATCTTACTCGCCACCGTGAAAGGCGACGTCCACGATATCGGCAAAAACATTGTCGGCGTGGTGTTGCAGTGTAACGGGTATGAAGTGGTGGACCTGGGTGTCATGGTTCCCGCCGAGCGAATCCTTGAGACTGCGATCGCCGAAGACGTGGACATGATCGGGCTGTCCGGTCTGATCACCCCCAGCCTTGACGAGATGGTTTATGTGGCGGCCGAAATGCAGCGCCAAGGGCTCAAGCGGCCGCTCTTGATTGGCGGGGCGACAACCTCGCGCACGCATACGGCCGTCAAGATCGAGCCCGCTTTTACGGACGATATCGCCGTGCATGTGTCCGACGCGCGCCGCGCGGTGGGCGTCGTCGGCGCTTTGCTCTCCGAGCGTGACAAGCCCGATTTCATCGACCGCACCCGGTCAGACTATGCGCGACTGCGCGAAACCCACGCCCAAGGGCGGGGCCGGAAACGGCGGTTGAGCTTGGCCCAAGCGCGCCGGAACGCGCTGAAAACCGATTGGTCCGCTTACACCCCGCCCAAGCCGAGCTTTACCGGAACCCAGGCGTTTGACGCCATCGATCTGGCGGATCTGGTTGACACCATTGATTGGACCCCGTTTTTCATGAGCTGGGATTTGGCGGGTAAATTTCCCAAAATCCTCGACGATGACGTCGTCGGGGAGGCGGCGCGCGGGCTTTATGCGGACGCGCAAGCCATGCTCAAGCGGATGATCGCAGAGCGTTGGATCACCGCCAAAGCGGTCATTGGCTTCTGGCCGGCCAATGCGGTGGGCGATGACATTGCGGTGTTCGCCGACGAAAGCCGCCAGTCGGAAATCGGTCGCTTCCATGGCCTGCGCCAACAAGAAGCCAAGACCAATGAGCGGCCTAATCTTTGTTTGTCCGACTTTGTCGCGCCAATCGACAGCGGGGTCACGGATTGGGTCGGCGGGTTCTGCGTCACCGCCGGGCATGGCGAGTTAGCCTGTGCGGAGGCCTTTGAGGCGGCGAACAACGACTATGACGCCATCATGGTCAAAGCGCTCGCTGACCGGTTCGCCGAAAGCCTCGCCGAAGCCATGCATAAGCGCGTGCGCCGCGAGTTCTGGGGTTATGCGCCGGACGAGGCGTTGTCCAACGCGGAGCTGATCAAGGAGCGCTATCGTGGCGTCCGCCCGGCGCCGGGCTATCCGGCCCAACCCGACCACACCGAGAAAGCCGCCCTGTTCGCGCTGTTAAACGCGCCCGATCAGGCGGGCGTTGAGTTGACAGAAAGCTACGCCATGACCCCGCCCGCCAGCGTATCCGGGCTTTATTTCGCCCATCCGGACAGCACTTATTTCAGCGTCGGCCGGCTGACCCGCGATCAGGTGGAGGATTACGCGCGCCGGAAGGGCTGGGAGGTGCGCGTGGCGGAACGTTGGCTGGGTCCCAATCTGGATTACGACCCCAACGCAACGGCGAAGGCGGCGGCGTGAGCGTGAATGTGCGCGGCGTCTGCGTGTCGTTGGCGCTTGCGCTGAGCGCTTGCGCACCCCCGCCGACGACGAACGAACCGGATCCAGAGGCGATCCGCGCCGACGTGCGCGCCGTGTTGGACGCCCAAGAGCAGGCCTGGAATGCGGTGGACGTCGAAGGCTTTCTCGAGGGGTATTGGCGCTCGGACGCGTTGCGCTTTGTGTCCGGCGCGACCCTGTCGGAAGGCTATGACGCGACCTTGGAGCGATACCGAGACCGTTATCCCGACCGCGCCGCCATGGGGCGGTTAAGTTTTAACGTCGTCGATATCGAGCCGCTGGGTCAGTCGGCTGCCTTGGTGTTTGGCGAATGGCGGCTTGAGCGTCGCAACGATGCGCCTTACGGACTGTTCACCCTCGTCTTTCGACGGGTTGGCGGCGATTGGGTCATTATTCACGACCACACGGGCGCGGCGGACTAGGTCACGGATCTGTAATTTGCATTGCTTTGGCGGCGGTCTGTCGAGGGTTTCACGGATCTGTTCGCACTCATCTGCCGACCCGATAGGGGGGCAGCGGTGCTTTGTTGGGTCTCACAAGGCCGAACGGTGCAATGAC
>JBHJGU010000142.1:0-2755 GCA_050331475.1 Maricaulaceae bacterium
GCTTTCTTGGCGATTTTCGCCTTGGGGCGGCCCATTTCAACGGATAAGTTTGGAGCGAGTGCGGGGAGGATGACATGATAGAGTTATCGCGGCGAGATTTGATCTGCGGCTTGGCGACCGGGGCGGTCGTTCCGTTTGCGAGCGGCTGTGCCGTGAACCCGACCACCGGTCGGCGACAATTCACCCTCGTGTCGGACGCGCAAATCGCCGAATTGTCGGCCACCGCTTGGACGGATTTGCGCAATTCGCAACCGATTTCACGCGATCCGAACATGAACCGTCAGCTTCAACGCATCGGGGATTCTGTGACCCGCGCGGCGGGGCAGGGCGACCAACCGTGGGAATTTGTGGTTTTCGACTCCGATCAGGTCAATGCTTTCGTCCTGCCCGGCGGCAAGGTGGGCTTTTATCGCGGCCTTATGGAATTGTCCGAAAACGACGCGCAAATCGCCACCGTCATGGGCCATGAAGTGGGCCATGTGACCGCGCGCCACGCCGCCGAACGGTATAGCCAGCAAGTCGCTGCCGGCGTTGGGTTGTCGGTGATCCAAGCGGGTCTGGAACGCGGGGATGTGCGCGGTCGCCAGCAAATCGCGGGCATTCTGGGCGCCGGTGTCCAGTTTGGCCTGATCCTGCCGTATTCGCGCGCCCATGAATTGGAGGCCGACCGGCTCGGCGTCGACTATATGGCGCGTGCGGGGGATGACGCTCGGCATTCGCTTGCGTTTTGGACCCGGATGGAGTCGCTTGGCGGACAAAGCCCGCCGGAATTGCTCTCCACCCACCCCGTGGCCGACACGCGGATCCGCGAGCTCGACGCGTTTATTCGCCAACGCGGCTACGCATGACCCCGAGCGCCGGACTTGCGTCCCCGGTTGGGACGCGGTATCGGCTTCGCCCCTAAGTTTACGCCGCCTTAGCTCAGTTGGTTAGAGCGCTAGATTGTGGATCTAGAGGTCCCCCGTTCGATCCGGGGAGGCGGTACCATTCATCGGGCTTTCAGGCGCCATGGTTTTTGCATTGCACGTCGACCGAGCTGGGCTCGGCGCGCGCTAGGCCGCGGTTTAGTCACATCATGTTTCAGTGCTGGACAAGGTTCAGCGATGCGGTGCAACATTACATTTTGATGACGAGGCGGGATCGAATGGACGCTGTGGAAACGACGGTCGAAGTGCCTTTGCGCGGCGGCGACGAAACCTCTCTGTTCGGCGAAGTCGTCAACCAGTTCACCGCCATGCGCAGCGACGGCGCCACTGCGGACGATACATTCATTATGGTCCAGACCGAGCTGCGCGGGGACGATCTCGTTAAGCGGGTGACTTTGGCCGATCCTAGCGCGGCGGATCATTTTCGCACCCTATGGCGCCGCGCGCAGAGCGCTTTGGCCGCTCCCGCGTCCAACCTTTAAGGCTCAGCCCCCGCGGGCGCGTGGGCGCCGAGGCGGAGCGCGATCATGACAGACGTCATCGTGGTCGGCGCAGGCGTGATCGGCGCCGCCGTCGCCTACGCCTTCGCCCGGGCGGGCGCATCGGTGCAAATCTGCGGCCCGGTCGGCGGGCCGGGGGACGCGAGTTGGGCGTCCGCCGGCATGCTGGCTCCCGCGGCGGAGTTGTTGGAGGCCCCGGATACGCAGCCCGCATTGGCGGACGCGCTCAGCGCTGGGCCGCCCGCCTGGTCGGATTGGTTTGACGATTTGGCGACCCATACGCCTGAAGGTTTGGACCACCAGGCCTGCGGCGCGCTTTACCTCCCCGACGCCTCCGAGACTTCGCTCGACCTTGACCGTTGTATGGAACGGGTTCGTGCTGCGGGGCTGTCGGCGCGCTGGGTGTCGGGCGCCGCGCTGCAGACCCTTCAACCCGGCCTCGGCGCCGAGATCGACCGGGCGGTTTGGCTGGCGGGAGACGGGCAGGTGGACAACCGTGCGCTGGTTCCGGCTTTGCTACGGGGCGCCATCGCGGCCGGGGCGGAGCATATCGCGAACGTTCGGCTGCGCGCGGTTCGACCGGGTCCAGAATTGACGCTCGACGGGCCGAGCGCGGCGTTTCAGGTGTCCGGTCCGCTTGTGATCCTGGCGACCGGAGCCGCGCCGATCCCCGGCCTGAACCTGTCGCGCGCTTTTGTACCCGTAAAGGGCCAAGCTATGGCTGTGCGCGCGCCAAAGACCGAGCCGCGAACTCTGCTTCGTTCCCGCAGGGCGTATCTGGCGCGCAAAGCCTCAGGCCGGGTCGTGGTGGGCGCCAGCGTCGAGCCGGGCCGTTACGATCTCGCCTGGGATTCGGGCGTTTTGGATCAACTCCGGTAGCACGCGGCGTTAATTTACACCATCCTGCAATCGGGCGAGGTGATTGAGCTGTGGGCGGTCGTGCGCCCAGGCGTGATCGATGGGCGTCCGCTGATCGGTCCGACGGATTTGGACGGGGTTTGGTTTGCGGGTGGGCATTTCCGGCACGGGGTTTTGCTGGCGGCGTGGACGGCGAAACGCCTTGTCTCTGCTTATGAGTCCGGCTTCGGTCCGGAGCTGCGCGCCTTCGATCCGCGGCGTTTTTCCCCGCTTCGTGATCAGACTTAACGCTCGCTTAGGATTGGCGCGCGACAACGGGGTTATTGAAACGACCCGTTCCCACGCCGGTCAGGTTGGAGCCGATGCGCCGTCATCCGTTAGTTGATGAAGCCAAGACTGAACTGGATGTGGCTTATGAAGAAGTCCGACGGGTCGAAACCCAAGTCGTCACGCGGGCAAGTGCGGCCAAAC
>JBHJGU010000143.1:0-7305 GCA_050331475.1 Maricaulaceae bacterium
CCGTCGATACGGGGGACGCGGTCGGGGCGTTTTTGGACCATTGGCGGCCCGGCTTGGCGGTGTTGGTGGTGTCCGAGCTTTGGCCCAATCTGGGTGTGGAGACGGCGCCTCGGGCGGTGCCCTTCGCCCACCACCAAGCGCGGCGGAACACACCAGCGGCGCCGGCGCGGGTTCAATGGCGCCTACCCAGTCAAAACCGTTCAACCCAACCGGGGCGGTTGGCGGGGTCCGCCCCCACGCGCGCGCCGCACGTGTGCTCAGCCGCGCATTGATGAGGGCCATGGGCGGGTGTGGCGGCCGGCCTCGACCCACGAGGGCGAGGAGGCGCTGTTGTGCGACGCGCTGGATCCGGCGGACGAGGCGGAGTTGTTGATCCTCGCGCCGCGCCACCCCGACCGCGGTGACGCTTTGGCCGACATGCTCGACGCCCGGGGGCTGGCTTTCGCGCGCCGCTCGATCGGGGAGGCTCCCTTGAGCGCTCACAAAGTGTTGCTGGCCGACACTTTGGGCGAAATGGGCCTATGGTTGCGGTTGTCGCGCATGGCGTTCATTGGCGGCTCGTGGGTAGACGGGGTCGGCGGGCATAACCCGGTTGAGGCCGCGCGGCTGGCCACTCCCATGGCGGTGGGGCCCTATACGGCGAATTTCACGACGCTTTATAACGATCTCGAAGCTGCGGGCGGTTGCGCGCGGGTGCGCACAACGGACGAATTGCGCACAGCCCTGAACACGGTGTTTTCCGATGTCACCCGCGGTCGGCGCTATGCGGACGCGGCCATCGGTGTGGTTGACGCCGCCACGGCGGCCTGGCCGAAAACGCTCGATGCGCTCGAAGCGCTTTGGACGCAGCGCCGAACCGAGGACGCTGAGATGACGGAGGCGGGCGCGGATGCATGAACCGACGTTCTGGCGCGCGGCGCCCGGTGGGGGCGGGTGGGGACGCGCGCTCGCCCAACCGCTGGCGTGGCTTTACCAAACGGGCGCGCAGATACGGGCGGGCTTGGCTCGACCGCGCCGCGCCGGGCCCCCTGTGGTGTGCGTGGGCGGGGCGACGCTGGGCGGGGCGGGAAAGACACCGGTCGCGCTAAGTCTGCTGGAAGCGTTTCGCGCGGCCGGCTTAGAGGCGCACGCCGCCACGCGCGGCTATGGCGGACGGCTGCGCGGACCGGTCCAGGTGGACGCCATGGCGCACACGGCCGCCCAAGTGGGCGACGAGGCGCTGCTGCTGGCCCATGTGGCGCAGACCTGGGTGTCGAAAAACCGGTTCGCCGGGGTGCGCGCGGCCGCCGAAGCGGGCGCGGAACTGGTCGTACTTGATGACGGGCTGCAGAACCCGAATGTGGCCAAAGACTTCGCCCTACTGGTCATTGACGGCGAAGACCCCGACGGTAACGGCGCGACCTTTCCCGCCGGGCCTTTGCGCGCGCCCTGGCCGCGCGCCGCCGCGCGCTCCGACGCCATTGTGGTCATAGGCGGCGATCAGGGCGCGATTGCGGGCCTTCAGGCGAAAATAGGCGCCGCGGGCGCGGACAAGCCTTGGCTCTACGCCACGCTAGAGCCGTTTGCGCCGCCGCCCGATCGGCCGGTTTTGGCGTTTGCCGGGTTGGCGCGCCCGTCGAAGTTTTTCACCGCCCTTGAACGCGCCGGCGCTGAGGTGGCCGAGCGCGCGGCCTTCGCGGACCATCATCAGTACGCAGATACCGATCTGGCGGCGTTGGCCGAACGCGCACGGACGCTTGACGCGCAGCTGATCACCACGGCGAAGGACGCGGTGCGTTTGCCCGCCGCTTGGCGTCCCCACGTCGCGGTGTTCAATGTGGCGGCGCGCTTTGAGGAAGCCGACGCCTTGCCCGGCCTGCTAGAGCGGATCGCCGAGGCGGCGGCCGCGTGAGCGCGGGTGTGGCTCAAACCGCACGGTGGCGCGCGGAAGCGTTCGCTTGGGACTGCTTGCAGGCGGGCTTAGGCGGCTTGTCGCTGGACGCAGCTTCCGCCATGGGTGGCGCGATTATGAGCTGGCTTGGGCCGTTTCTTCCCTGGCGCCACGTCGCACTGCGGAATTTGGCCCTCGCCTTCCCCGATCACACGACCGCGGAGCGCCGCGCAGTGGTCGCTAAAATGTGGGACAATCTGGGCCGGCTGGCGGGGGAGTTCCCCCACACGCCGCGGCTCGATCCTTACGCGCCCGACAGTCGCGTGACGGTGGAGGGACGCGCGCACTTGGACGCCGTGCGGGAAAGCGGACGTGGGGCAGTGTTTGCGTCCGGACACTTCGCCAATTGGGAGGTAATGGCCGCGGCGATCACTCGCGCGGGCGTGACTTGCCATGTCACCTATCGCGCTGCGAACAATCCGTTGATCGATCAGCGGATTATCGACCAGCGCCAGGCCTATGGCGTTCGGCTGCAATCGCCTAAAGGCCGTCGGGGCGGGCGGCAATTGATGAGCGCGCTCGCGCGGGGGGAGTCCATCGCCCTAATGGTCGACCAAAAATACACCACGGGCGTAGAGACCCCTTTTTTTGGCCGTCCCGCTATGACGAACCCGGCCGCTGTGAAACTGGCTTTGCACTATGGCGCGCCGTTGATCCCGATGAGCGCGCGTCGGCTCCGCGGCGCGCGATTTCTCGTCACGGTGCATCCGCCTCTGGAGATCGGCGCCGCGAAAGACGAGGCGTCGGTTTTGGACGGCGCGCGGCGGCTGACACAGTTTATCGAAGCGGAAATCCGCGCCGCGCCCGAGCAATGGTTGTGGATCCATCGCCGCTTCGACAAGTCGGTCTACACGGGTCGCGTAGACGATTAAGCGGCTTCCGAGGACAGAGCTTTGCGCATGGCGTCGCGAAGGATTTCGGGCTCTTGCGCGCCCGGAACACCAACCCGACCGTTGAAGATGAAAAACGGCACGCCCGTGACGCCGAGCCGTTGGAAATGCGCTTCCTCGCCGCGCACCGCGTCCTTGTCCCGGTCCCCCTCCAACAGCGTTTGGATCAGGTCCACGTCAAGCCCCACGGCGCTGGCGACCGCCGTTAGAACCGCCGGGTCGGAGAGATCTTGCGCATCGCGGAAATAGGCGGCGAATAACGCTTCTTTCACAGCGCGGCTTTTGCCCTGGCCTTGCGCCCATTTAATTAAACGATGACAATTCAGGGTGTTGGGGCGTCTCGTGATCGTATCGAACCGAAAATCGATCCCGTAATCCGGACCCGCAGCCTCCAAATGTTCTCGCATTTGCTGAAACCGGTTTGACGGCCCGCTGGGGCCGAACTTCGCGCGCATGTACGCTCTGTATTCCACGCCATCCTCGGGCACGCTGGGATCAAGCTCGTGGGGATGAAACTGCAGCGCAGCGGTCACGTCATCGAACGCCTCGAGCGCCCGATCCAGCCGCTTGAGGCCCAGCCAGCACCAAGGGCAGACGATGTCCGACACCATGTCGATCTGCAACTTGCGCATGTTCGTTTCCCTAACGTCGCCATGCGGAGCTTATCGAGCTTGTCCTCTCAGGGAAAGGTCGCCCACGCAGGGTCTGGGTCAGGTTGACTAGCACCGATCGCGCGCCAAGCGCGGCTTCGGATTAGGCGAGCAAATCAACGAGTGTTCCGGAAATCTGGTCGGCCGTGCGTAAAACGCTGGCGTTTGCGCTAAATGCGGCGCGCGCCTGCACGGTTCCAATCACCGCATTCGTCGGATCTTGGGGACGGACCGCATCGATGCGGGCGCGTGCGTCGGACGCGGTGGTTGGCCCACCCGGTCCGGTTCCGGCTGGGTTGCTCGGCGCGGTCGCTTGGATAACGTCCGCCGCTGACCGAGCGAATTGATCCGCCGCCGTCTGAAGCCCGAGCCCGGCTTGGGTCACTGAAGAGATCGCCATAACCGCAGACTTAGCGCCCATCCCAATCCTTCGCGCCCGGTTTTTGTGGTTAGGGTTAAACAGCGCTTACATCGTCATCGCGGCGCGTCACATCGTTTTGAGCTGGCTTGTTTCATAATCGGCCGCCCGCGCTCCTACCTTTAACGGAAAGGTCGACTGGAAGGAGCGCTGATGTCCAGGAACTTAAGCCGCGCTGCGCTGTGTCTTACGCTTATTAGCGCCGCTCTGGTGTTCAGCGCCGCCGCAAAGGCGCAGTTTAGCGACGGCGTGTTTGAAGGCGCGCCGCGGGATTGGCGTATCTACGACAGCGAGAATTTCACGCTCTACACCGATGTCGGCCTCCCCTACGCCGAGCGCATGCTCTCTGAGCTGGAAGATTTTCGTCAGTTTATTCGCCATGAGCTGAAACCCGTGGGCGGTGTGCGGCCGCGATTGACGATTTTGGCGCCCAGCCGTGCGGCAGATTTCGGCGCGTTTGCGGACCAGAACTCTCGCTCCGGTGTATTTTTCCGCACCGTTGACACCGATTTCATGCTGATAAACTTGTCACATACGCCAGATTTTAGGACGCAGACCAACGGCGCGCCGACCATCAAGGAAATCTTACAACACGAATACGTCCATGCGGTCGTCAATGATCTGCCGGGCAAACCGGTTCCACTTTGGCTCAATGAGGGCTTTGCGGAATACTACGCCACCGCAGAGCGCGACGGCGACCATTTCGTCGTCGGCCGGCCGGTCAAGCGCAGACTTGATGATTTATCTACAGAGCGCTCGGTTCGGCGCGGTCCCCGGTACGGCCGTCTGTCCACAAGCGGCTTTCGAAGAACTGTGTCTGGCCCGCCACCGATTGAGCTTGCGCCGCTAGACGACATCATTCGCGCCAACGAACAATCGAAAGTGTATGTTAACGCGCTCGACCAAACGAATTACCATGCGCAGTCTTGGCTCATCATCCATAATATTTTGAGCCGACCCGATGGTCGCGCTGTGCTCTATCGATATTTAAATAGCCGGCGTGATCGCGATGATAACGTCAAAGCGCTCCGAGCGGCACTGGGCGTAAACTTGTCAAAATTTGACACAGCATTATGGAACCAAGTGCGCGATCGGGACTTCCCCGAACGTCGGGTTCCAGCGCCTTCGCCACCGTCGACAACGGTGCGGACCCTAGGGACGGTGTCCAAAGCAGATCTGTGGTGCCAGGTGGGCCGGTTTCGCGGGTTCCGCGCCGGCAATGAGGCGGCGAAATCGGTCTTTGAGCGGGTTTTGCGGATGGATCCGAATAATGTTTGCGCTCTGAGCCACTTGTCGAAACTGGAAAGTTGGGACTTCGATCTGGTGAAGGCGGAAGGCTTAGTGGCGCGCGCGGAAGCCGCGGATGGGTCGGACCCCTTCACCCCGCTCGCCCGAGCCATGTTGATCTATAACGAAGTTCGGTCCGTCGACGATCCCGAGATCCTCGCCGACCCCGCGCTTTATGAAGCCGGTGTCACCTGGGCCGAACGCACGATCGCGATGGAGCCGGGCATGGCCCTCCCCCATTTTATTCGCGCAAGCCTGGCCTACCGAAACCCTAAGGCGACGGTGCAAACCCTCCAAACGGGTTTAGACAGCGCCCTTGAGGCGGAACGACTTTGGCCGCAAAATCCGACACTGCGCTTATTGACGGCCACGCTTTTCATGCGCTTGAGCGATTTCCCCGCTGCTCAAGAGCGGCTGAAATTTGTTCGCGATTGGGCGCCAAATCCCAGCCTGCGGCGTAACGCTGAAAGCCTTTTGTCCGATTTGGAAACCGCGTTAACAGACTAGTCGCTCAGCGTCCGCCGCTTTGAGCGAAAGCGGCCGCGCCCGCCGGCGTCGCATTTGGGTTCATTTGCAAGAGCCGGACATTTAAGACCCCTGCAATTGTGACCCAAATCAAATAGGGCAGTTGCAGGGCCGCGGCCCACACGCTGATTGGTGCGAACACGGCCGCGACCGCCGCGATGGACAGCCACAACAAGACGACGTCAACAAGCGCCCAATCCATGCGTTTGAGGCCAAAAAACAACGCCGACCAGGCGAAATTCATCCCCAAGCTGAGCGCGTAAAGCCCAAGGGCGAGCCCGGGCTCGCCATCTGTCGCGCGCCAGACCATCCAGCCTGAGACCGTGTTCATCAGGAATAAGACCGACCAGGTGATGGGAAACGCCCAGTTCGGCGGCGTCCACCCCGGCTTGGCCAAATTCTCGTACCACGCGCCAGGCTTGAAAACGCCGCCCGAGGAAGCGGCGGCGAAATTCGCGGCGAGAAAGCCCAAAAAGGCGAGAACAAGGTCGGACATCAGCGCACTCCCTGCGGCGTCTGGACGCAATATGGTGCTTTTATCGCCCATGTCACCGCCGCGCCCGCATCCGTACCCGGGCGTTGCGGCAATTTGTAAACCGTCACTGACGCTACATTTTGTCAAAACAAATTGACAAAACCGGTCTCTGCGCCAAATTCAAACAACCCGGACGGCCAAGTTCAGCGAACGAACGCCAAGTTTGGCCGGATTTCCGGGGGCCGTGCAGTTGAACGCCCTGTCGGGCGCTGCCGCGCGGAGTTTCGTTGACGCCTGAAGAGGAGGACATAGACAGTGGCAGAAACAGCAATGAACCATACGGGTTTGACCGAGGACGAAGCCAAAGAAGTGCACGCGTTCTTTGTGCGCGGCACTGTATTTTGGGGTGTGGTCTCTCTGATCGCGCACTTCTTGGTTTATAATTGGCAACCCTGGTTCCCGAGCGCGTAACGTCATTCAAAAGCTGTGTTAACAAAACGCTGAGTCTTAGGATGACTAGAGCGTTCAAAGGAGAGTGTTATGGAACTGCATAAAATCTGGATGTATATCACGCCGCGCGAAGGCGTGATCGGTTTGGGTGTATTGATGGCCGCGAGCTTCGCCATTCACATGATGGTCATGCTTGCCAGCGATCGGTACTCGACCGGGCTGTTGGGCTGAACCAACGGTACTGGCCGGCGACGGGCGAGGGGGACCCTTAAGGGACGATCGCCCGTCGCTCCGGTTCTGGGCCTCTGTCATGCGCCGTTGACACCGCCGCTGATGGATCATGAGGGGCGGGCGTGTCGTGGTTCACGGCGAGATTTAGCGGCCGCGAAACGTGTTACGGACCTTGGTCACTGTCGATTTGGCTTTTGTGGGCCGAGGACCGATCGTCTATCGGCGGTCACGGCGAGGCCGCTCAGAGCTGTCGCCATCCAGGAAACCTTTGAGTTAAGTGTCGCCGTCGCATGGATGGCTTCGCTCCGCTCGCAATTGTGTGTTGGTTTTGGGGTAGTGTTGGGGTGCGGATGGGCGCCCGTTCGCAATGGGACCTTTGCGGGTTTGGGCCTGCGTTCGGTCGTCGTCATCTGGGGCCCCATCCGCGGATCTTCCACCCGCTTGCAGGG
>JBHJGU010000144.1:0-15529 GCA_050331475.1 Maricaulaceae bacterium
GGACGGTCGCTCGGTAAGGGGGAATTAACGGCCCCTGACCCGGGCGAGGGCTTGGGCGAAGCTCCCTAGGGTTCCTGGCCCGTCTGAGGACCCCTGTCCGAAGGCGAAGCCGGGGCGGCCCAAGGAGGCGGGGTAACGCACCACACAGCCTGATCCCAAGGCCCCAAAATCCGGCTCCCGTGGAGCGCGTCGCAAGACCGCTCCCGCCCGTCGTAAGGCGGGCAGTCACTTTGGTCTTTGGACGCGCTCCGCGGCCTTCACCCTTACCCAAAACCGCTCCGGGCGAAGCTCTGAGGGCGGCGGTTGGGCGTGTGCTGAGCCGGAAATTTATCGTCATCGCGAGGAGGGCCTCGGTCCGACGCGGCGATCCAGGCGACGGCGGCGCTGGGTTGAAAGATTTCCTGGATTGCCACGGCCCTGACGGGCCTCGCCATGACGGTGGAAGGACGGCGTGGTCGCGACCGTTAGGGCCTCGCCATGACGGGGACAAAAAATGCAGACCGGACGTCCCGCGCCCGTTAAATCGGCATTCTGAGGATTTCTTGATACGCGCGGATCACCTCGTCGCGCACCGCGACTACGGTCTCCACAGTCATTTCCGCGGCGGTCACCGCGCTAACCACGTCCAAGAGCGGCGCTTGGCCCACAGCGCCCTGGACAGCCAAGGTTTCGGCGTTGCGCACCGCGCCCTCGGTCGAGGTGATGGCGCCTTCCAAGAGCGCGCCGAAATCCACCGTGCTTGGGGGTTGGGCGGCGCCGGGCGCGGCCGCTCCGGCGGCTTCGGAATAGGCGGTGATGGCGTTCAGGGCGGCGGCGTTGGCGGCCATGGCTCAGCTCCTCACTCGGTGTCAATCACGGTCAGATACGGGTTAGCGGCGCAACAGATCGAGCGTGGCGCCGAGCATCTCCCGGCTGGCTTCATAGACATTGATGTTGGCTTCGTAGGAGCGTTGGGCCTCGCTGAGGTCCAGGGTCTCGATCAAGCCTTTGAGTTTGGTGGTCTTGATATAGCCGCGCTCGTCGGCGGCGGGGTGACCCGGATCATAGGACTCCCCGAAATCGCTTTTGTCCAAGGCCGCGCGGGTCATGCGCACCAGGTTGAGATTAGTTTCCCGGTCGAGCACGGACTCGAAAATCGGGATTTTGCGCCGATAGGGATCGCCGCCCGGCTCGCGCGCGGTGGAGTCCGAATTCGCGAGGTTCTCCGCCACCACCCGCATGCGCGCGGCTTGGGCGCGAAGCCCTGCGGCCGCAATCTGCATCACATCGCCCACATCGCTCATGGCTCAATCTCCTTTATCACTAGGACCGCCTCAATTTAGTCTGAGCCGAGATACGGCTCTAAGCCTTTGGTTTTTCGCGTTTTCGAACCGCAAAACCGCATACACTTTTGCTAAAAACGCTCTAGCCGCGGCCAGGCGAACTGGTCGCCACGCGCAACAAACCCACCGTGCTGTCCATGAATTGGACCACGGATTGGTAGGCCATCCGGGTCTCGGTGACCTTGGCCATTTGTTCTTCGACCACCACCGCGTTGCCATTGAGCGTGGTTTCGCTGTCGGGGGCTTGGATTTGGGTGAAATCGATGCGCGGCGCGCCGACCGCGTAGATATGTTTGTCGTCGGTGACGCGCGTGCTTAAGGGCGCGCGCCGCTCCACCTGCCGGTCGAGCTCTCGCGCAAAAGCGTCGCGATCTAAATCATTGGGCACATAGTCGGGTGTGTCCGCATTGGCGACGTTAGCCGCCAACAGGGTCTGACGCTCGGAATAGAAGTCGAGCGCGCGACGCAAAGCGTTCAGGGTCGGTAGGTCATCCATGCCGAGGGCTCCTTTTGCCTAGGCAATTTCGACCTAAAAGGCTTAACCCCGGCCTAACGAACCGATTTTTAAGGTTTACGGCGCGTTAACGCGAAGGGCGCCAGGGTGCGGCCGAGCTTGCTCGCCCCCTTCCCGCCCAGAACAGGCGCGCCATGGACACCGTCGATTTTCTCCGTTTCGGCTTGGGCTTCCTCGCCACAATCGCGCTCTTGGTCGCAGCGGGACTGCTCGCCCGCCGCTATGGCGGCAAGTTCGGCCTCCAACCGGTCGAGAGCCGGCGCTTGCGCGTCGTCGAAAGCCTGCCGCTGGACGCGCGCCGTCGACTGGTGTTGGCCCGGCTTGATGATGAAGAGCATCTTCTGCTGCTCGGCGTTGGGTCGGAGGCCTGTTTGACCAGCCGCCCCGCGCCGCTGAGCGCGCGTGCGGAGACGGGCCGATGATCCGCACGACTTGGGTACGGTGGGCCGCGATTGCGCTAACGGTAGTGCTGCTCGGCGTCGCGCCCGCGCAGGCGCAGTCGGTGACCCTCGATCTCGGCCAAGACGGCGGGATCACCGAGCGCGTGGTTCAGATGATCGCGCTCCTGACCATTCTGTCGCTGGCGCCCTCGGTCCTGATCATGGCGACAAGCTTTGTCCGCATTATCGTTGTGCTCTCTTTGTTGCGCACAGCTTTGGGCTTGCAGCAATCCCCGCCCAATGCGGTGTTGATCAGCCTGTCTTTATTCTTGACCGCTTTCATCATGTTCCCGGTTTTTGAACGCGCGTTTGAAGAAGGCGTTGAGCCGCTCCTGGCCGGTGAGGTGGAAACAGTCGACGGCTTTCTGCAAGCGGCGGGGCCGTTCAAGACCTTCATGATGGCGGAGGCGCGCGAAGAAGATATTTTGTTGTTTGTCGATCTCGCCGAAGGGCCTCGGCCGGAAAGCGCGGAGGATGTGCCGCTCCACGTCATTGCGCCCGCGTTTATGATTTCTGAGCTCAAGCGCGCGTTCGAGATCGGCTTTTTGCTGTTCATCCCGTTTTTGGTGATCGATTTGGTGGTTGCCTCGATCCTCATGTCCATGGGCATGATGATGTTGCCCCCGGTCATTATATCCTTGCCGTTCAAGTTGATTTTCTTTGTGCTCGTCGACGGTTGGCGGCTTGTGGCCGGCAGCCTCATCCAGAGCTTCAGCTAAACGGTTTCCGCTTAACTGCCTGAGCTCTCAGCGAACCGATTGCGATACTCATCAAGGAACCGGTCCAGCCCGTCCGCATCCGCCACTTGGGCGGCGATATCGCGCAGGCGCACACCGCGCGCGTCAAGTCCGCTAGCGACCAGCCGGAAGGCCTCCGCGTGCGGGCCGCGATCCATCACCGGCGTCCACCGCTCGGCCAGGGCGTCCAGCGCCGATTGATCATTGGCAAGACTATAGCTGATCGCCGCACGCAGGGCGTCGGTCTGGGTGGCGGGGTCGAGGCCCGCGCCTTGCGGCGCGCCCAAAGTGGCGGCCAGCGCCGGACCCGCTTTCGCCCAATCCTTCGCCGTCCAGGCGACGTCGGCGCGCAATTGCATCGCCTCGCGGCTTCGGTCGAATGCGATGAGCTCGAGCGCATGATCGTGCCGGCCAAGCTCCACAAGGGCGCGCGCCTCCAATAGGCGACGCTCGGCGACCAAAGCGTCGGACAGCCCCGCGAACCGGGTGGACCGCAAGACGCGGAAGGCGGCCTCCGCATTCCGGTCCATCAAGTAGATCGCGGCCAGGTCGGCGGCCACTTGCGCCCGGCCCACGCCCTCAAGCCGGTTGTCGATCTGGTACTGCAAGAGCTCGGTGGCGGGGTCGAGCAAGTCAAAGCTCACCAGACGGTCGGTGAGCCGCCGGATCATCCGGTCGCCGTCCGCGTTGATCGGCGTGAGATCCTGGAATTCATAGTAAAGCCCAAGCGCCTCAATCGGTTCGAGCGCGTCCGCATCACCCTTGAGGAACAGATCGCGGAAGGTCTTCGACATGGTGTCCACGACCGCGCGCGTTCCCGGCCGATCGGGGAATTGCCGCGCTGCGGACCGCAAGGTGGCGAGCCCGCGGCTGTAATCGCCCTGGCCGATGTAAAGCTGGCCCAATTCGTGGACAACGCTCAATTCGGTGTCGTCGCCGCGCCAGCGAAACCGTAGGCTTTCCAGGGCCTCAATAGCGTCGGGGGCGCTCAAACGCCCCATTGCCTGCGCCAGGCGGATGTCATGGTACATGGCTTCGGCGCGCACCGGCTCGCTCGCGGTGTCGACCAGCAGCCGATAAGCGTCGTGGGCCGCCTCGGTCTCGCCCAGCGCCTCGTCATATTGTGCTTTGAGCAGACGCGCGCGCTCGCGGATCTCGCGATCGACATCTTCGGCGAGCGCCTGTTCGATGGCGTCTTTCGCCATGGCCGTGTCGTTCAGCGCCAAGGCCGCTTTCGCCAGACCGGATTGGAACAAGGCCCGCTCACGCGGCCCATGGAGGTAGAGCACCTCCTTGCCCTGCTCAAAAGCGTTGCGCGCCGAGCGCCAGTCTTCTTCGTGGACATGATAAAGCCCCCGCCAGAGCGCGGCCGCCGGGTCGGCGGCGAGCCTGGGGCTGTCCAAATCCCGCATCGCCGCTTCGTTGCGGCCCAGACTGAGCCGGGCCACGCCGCGCATTGCTCGGAAAGCGGGGTCCCCGCCCAGCGCCGGATCGAGGGCTCGCGCATTGGCCAAAACACCCAACGCCTCAGCCGCCAAGCCATGGCCGATCAAGAATTGGGCGAGCTTTACCTGCGCTTCGGGGTCGTCATTGTTCGCCGCCGCGTCACGCAATTCGCGCTGATAGGCCTCTTCGAACGGCTCCACCCCCGCCCAGGCCAAAGTGTCGATAAAACCGGGCCATGCGGTGCGGGCCTCCGAACGCGCCGCCAAGGTCGGGGTCAGGGCCAGCCCGCCGCGTCCACCCACCGCGACGCCTTGGGGGATCGCGGTCATAGCCAGGCTGTCGGCGTAAAGCTCTGCGGCCAAACCCTGGGCCGTCGCCAACATCGCAAATCCCGCATAGTCACGTTGCGCCGGCGCCCCGCGCGGCGGCCCGTCGAGCAACGCGACCCAGAGCGCGTCCCCGACCACCGGGTCCTTGACTTGGCGGATGACGCTGTAGCCGTCGAACCAGGCGGTTAGTCGTGCGTCGCGCCCCGAGCCCGCATCCGCGCGCAGCGGGATCGGTTCGGGCGGTTGCGCCAGGCGTTCGCCCAGCACAAAGCTCCATTGATCCACCAAATCGAGACGCGCTTCGACTTGGATGGTGGTCGGCGACAAAATGCGCACCGCGGACCATCCCGCCCCTTGTCGCGCCTCGACCGAGCGGATCTGCCGATGGCCCAGGCGCAAGGCGGCCAAGTCGAATTCGGCCTCGGCGTCAAAAATCAACCAAATCCAGTCGCCCCGACGAAACGCCGCCGCGGCGACTGGCGCCGCCCAAGGGAAGGTCAGCTCCAAGCTCGACCCCAACGGCGCCGCGCCCACACGCACTTCGCCTGAGGCCGGAACCGGATCGGGTCGCGCCAAAGCGGTTTTCGGTTCGTCGGCTTTGGGTTCCGCTTTTGGCGGCGGCGGTGGCGGGGGCGCCAAACTGGCGAGCGCGTCTAGGACCGGCTCCCCGCTCTGGGTGTCGGCGGACAAGTCGAGGACATGACGATAGCCGTCTTGCCAGACCCGCGTTTGAGCGCCGCCGTCGAGCCCGATGGTGAAGGTGGTGGTCGTCTCGCCGATCGCTTGATCAATCGCGGTGAGAAATTTCGGCGCGTCCGTGCGAATCCGCCCCAAATCCACGGGTTCCGAGGGGCGGGAGAACACCAGCGTCGCCTGATCGCCGGACTGGCTCAGCGTCACGTCAACCGCCTCGCCCCAATTGAATTGGATGCGGGTATAGTCGGCTGTCTCCGAGGCGGCCACCTTTAGCGGCGCGGGTGTACGCGCCAAGCGTTCGGCGGCGTCCAGCCGGGCGCGCGCCTCGGCTTCGGCTTTCGCTCGGGCGCTGGCTTCGGCTTCCGCCTTGGCGCGGGCTTCAGCTTCGCGTTCTTCATCGGTTTTGGCCGCTTCGGCGGCGGCGCGCGCTCGCGCGGCGGCTTCGGCTTCGGCGCGGGCTTTGGCTTGAGCGGCCCGTTCGGCCTCTTCGATCAAAGAGAAAAACGGCTTCGGCTCGACGCCCGCCTCCGGGTCGACCAAATCCAAACCGGCTTCATTACCCGAGCTCTGCGCCACAGCGTCCAACGGTTGGCGCAAGGCTAAACGCAAGACGCGACCATCCGCGTCCAAACGCGCCAATGCGATAAACGGGTTATCTTCGGTCAGTTGCGCAGTGTCCAAACTCACCGCCTCCGCGAACCGGACGATGGTGACGGTGTTGACCACCTCGGTTTCGATCTTTGGAGGATCCTCGCGCCGATACTCCGGCCAGATAAACCGCACGCGCAAATGGCCGTCTTCGGTTTCTGCACGCAACTGCAGGGGTTCCACCGCGCCGGCGGGTCCGCTGAGCGCCACTGCGAGTGCGTAAAAACCAAGACGAAAGAGAGACGCGCGGGCCATGATCGCAGCCCTATCCCTCGCGCGCAGCGGCCAGATCGGCCGCGCTTTCTGGTGAGTCCAGTCGCGTCGCCAACCGCACCGTCAATTCGCCCGCGGCCCGGGGGTCCATCTCCGCCAAGATTGACGCGATCGAGGTCTCTTTCATGCGAGAGGCGACCCGGAGCAGAATATCCGGGTCCAGCGCCGCAAAAATCGCCGCCGCATCTTTCGCCTTCATTTTTTCATAGGTCGTCACAAGGCCGGCTAACTGCTGTTCTTCGGCCTCGTCCAACTGACCGAGCAAGGCGTTGATTTCATCGCGCAATTCCACCAAGGCGTCGCGGCGTTCCTCCACCCGTTGTTCGGCGGCCAACAACAGCGCCTCGCGCGTGTCGAGTTCGGAGGACCGCGCGTCCATCTCCCGACGCCGCTCGGATAGACTTTGCAGCACCCGGAGCTCTGAGGCGGTCAAGCCCGAACGCTCCGCGAGGCTTGGCGGACCGGAAGGCGCAGCACAGGCCTCGGGTTTTTCCTCTAGGGCCGCGTTGGCTTCCCCGTGGTCATCGCCATGATCATCTTTCGGCGCGGCAGCGTCGGCTTTGGGCGCATCCGCAGCCCAAGCGGCGGCGTCGAACACCTCTGGCGCCGCTCCGATGATCTGCAACCCCTTAATCGCGCCAAGCCCCAAGGCGGAGACAGCGAGTGCGGCGAAAATGCGAACTCCTGCGGACATGGTCGGCTCCTATCGTAGGCGGCTCAGCGCGCTCAGGCGCTCGGCTCGGTCAGTGTCTCGCTCAGGCGCAGAATGGCGGAGCGCCTCGGGTTCAGGGCACCGCTTGGGCGCAGGCTCGGCGCGCGCTTCGACAATCCGATTGATCCGCGCGTCACTCGCGTCGATCATCAGGCGCAACTCCTCGGCTCGTTCACGCGCGGCGCGCAGTTTCGGCTCCAGGTCTCGACCCGCTTCCTCCCCCGCCGCACGCAGGGCGCGGATACCGGCTTGGGCTTGGGCGGTGGCTTGGGCGAGCTCGGCGACTGAGGCGCGCACCCCGTCCTGGCCTGAGCGCAGCGCGCGCAATCGCGCGTCCAAGCGCAACGCCATTACCGCGACAATCACCAGCAAAGCGGCCACGACGCCTTCGAAAATCAAGCTCGCCATCGACATCGTTCGCTCACCCCTGGCTCGTGAATTTGGCGATCGCATGCTGCGCTGCGGGCGCTAAAGGCTCCTCCGCGCGCACAGCGATCTTGTGCCCCATTCGCCCGACACGGGCTTGGGTGAGCGTGATGTCCCCGCAGCGCAGTTCGATGGCGCTGTCTGAATTGGAGTTCAGCATGATGGTGTCGCCGACCTGCATGTTCATCAGTTTGGAGAGCGGCATCTCCATTTGGTCGAGCACGGCGCGCACTTCCATCATGGTTGACCACAACTCGGTCGCCAGGTGGCCTTCCCAGATATTATCCCGGCCGAACTTCTCGCCCATGAATTGCTGGAGCAGCATTTTCCGGATCGGCTCAAGAGTTGCGTAGGGCAAGAGCAATTCGATCCGCCCGCCGCGATCCTCCATATCAATCCGCAGCTTGACGAGAATGGCGGCGTTCGCGGGTCGCGCAATGGCGGCGAAGCGCGGATTGGTCTCCACTCGATCGAGAGTGAAATCCACCTTGGTCAGAGGATCGAACGCGGCGTGCGCGTCAGCGAGCACCACCTCGATCATTCTTTCGACTAACATGCGCTCAATAGTCGTGTACGGCCGGCCTTCGATGCGCATGGCGGACGTGCCCCGCCGGCCGCCCAAAAGTACGTCGACGATCGAGTAAATCAGATTGGAGTCAACGGTGAGCAGGCCGTAATTGTCGAGTTGTTCCGCCCGGAAGACGGCCAACATGGCGGGCAGCGGGATCGAGTTCAGATAGTCGCCGAACCGAACAGACGTGATCGAGTCCAGGCTGACTTCAACGTTGTCGGAGGCGAAATTCCGCAGGCTGGTGGTCATCAACCGGACGAGCCGGTCGAAGACGATCTCCAGCATGGGCAAGCGCTCATAGGAGACGAGCGCGGAGTTAATGATTGCGCGAATGCCGGACCGATCGCTATCCTCGTCATCGCCGATATCGAAGCCAAGAAGGCTGTCGATCTCGTCCTGATTGAGGATGCGCTCAGCGCCCGCGGCGTTGGCCCCAATGGAGCTTTCCGCGCCTCCGACCATGGCCTCCCATTCGGCGGACAGCGCGTCCCCGTCTGGCGCGTCGCCGCCAAAGCCTTCGTCAAGTCCGCCGCCGGCCATTTCCGCTTCCCAGGCGGCGGCCATCGCGTCCTGATCAAGATCGTCGTCATCCACCATCGACGATTACGCTCCTTCGGAGGTCCGCACGCGCGCCATGGGCCTACTGCACCAACATTTCTTCGATCAGCACCGCTTCAATGCGCGCGGGCGCGAGCGCCATGTTCGTACGGCGCAGCAATTCCTGGCGCAGCCGATAGCTGCCCGCAGAGCCGTTAATGTCCTCAATGCGCAATTCCCGCAGGAAGGTCTGGAACCGGTCCACCACCCGAGGCAGCTTCTGCTCGATCTGTTCCACCAACCCGGAGTCGCGCAGCTCCAAAGTCAGTTTCAACTTGAGATAAGCCGCCGCGCCATCGGCGTCGCGAATGTTCACCAGCAAATCGGGCAGCTCGTAATAAACGAAATAGTCCGCGGAGTCCGCAGCTTCACCGTGGCCGTCGCCATGCCCATCCTCATGGGCGTGGTCTTCGGCGTGAGCGTCGCCGTGATCGGCCTCGGCGTGGTCGACCTCATCTTTACCGCCGCCCAAAAACAGCAGGGCCACAACGGCGATAATCAACAGGGCCAAAACCCCGCCGCCGATAAGAAACACCAATTGCTTGCCCGGGCGCTTGGCGGCGCCGTCTTCGTCCTCGCCTTCGGGGGCGTCTTCCACGTCTTCGGCCATGATCGGCGTCCTCGATCCCATCCGTTACCGTGCCGAGAAAACCGCGGACGTGGTTAAGGTTCGGTGATCAAAGCCGGCGAAGGGGGCAGAATCTGCCGATCCCCCGCCTCTCGCTCGGCGGACTTGGCCCTCACCGCACCGGGGGTTACACGCCAAGCCTCTGATTCTCCACGCGTGGCCGCTTGGCACAGCCCTTGAACTCTCCGTGATCGACCGGCGTCGAAGGCGTCGACCGCACACCGAAACAAGCGGCGGGAAAAGATGGAAAATGCATCGCTGATCAATGTGAGCCGTCAGGAAAGCCTGACCCGCGCGCTCGACGTGATCGCTAACAATATCGCCAACGCCAACACCACCGGCTTCAAAGCCGAACGGGTGTTGTTCGAACCAATTGTCCAACGGCCCGCCGAGGCGCTGGACGGCCCCGAAGACATCACTTTCGTCAATGACTATGGCCTGGTGCGTGATTTCACCCCGGGCGGGTTAGACACTACGGGCGGCACGCTCGATTTCGCCCTTGAAGGGCCTGGCTTTTTCGTCGTGCAAACCGGGGAGACCGACAACGGCCCAACCCGCTACACCCGCGATGGCCGCTTCCAACTCGACAGCGAAGGCCGCCTGGCGACGGGATCGGGCGCGCTGGTGTTGAACCCCGCGGGACAACCCATCCAGCTTGAAGCCGAACAGGGCCGGGTCGAAGTCGACACCGATGGGGTGATCCGACAAAACGACCAACAGGTCGGCCAGATCGCCGTTGTCGTCTTTGAGAGCTTGTCGCCTTTGGAAAAGATCGGCGACAACCTTTATGAAGCGCCGGCGGGCGCTGACCCCGATCCAGCCGTGCAGCCCGGCGTGCGCCAAGGCGTCATCGAACGGGCCAATGTCGAAATCATTCGCGAGATCACCCGCATGATCGAGGCCTCGCGCGCTTATTCCTCCGCCCAAGGCTTCACAGACGACCAGGATGAGCTGCGCACCCGCACCATCCAGCGTCTGGGCCGTGCGAACTAACCGCTGCGGTCAGAAAAGGACCTTAACCTATGCGCGCACTTTCCACCGCGGCGACCGGCATGCTGGCCCAACAGCTCAATGTCGAAGTCATCTCCAACAACATCGCCAACTTGAACACCACCGGGTTCAAGCGACAACGGGCGGATTTTCAGGACTTGCTCTACCAAACCATCGAGCAAGTGGGGGCGGCGTCCTCGGATGCGGGCACCATTGTGCCCACCGGCGTCCAAGTTGGCTTGGGCGTGCGCGCCGGCGCCACTTATCGGATCACCGAGCAAGGCAGCCTGCAGCAGACTGGCAACACCTTTGATCTGGCCATTTCCGGCGCCGGCTTTTTCTCGATCCAATTGCCCAATGGGGAGACCGCCTTCACCCGGTCGGGTAATTTCGGCGTCTCGGCGAATGGCGAATTGGTTACCCAAGACGGCTTCGTCGTCGCCCCGGGCATCAACGTGCCCGACGACGCGCGCGATATCATCGTCAATGATCAAGGCCAGGTTCAAGCTGTGCTGGACGGCGACCCTAACCCCCAAGACCTGGGTCAGATCGAATTGGCGCTGTTCTTCAACGAAGCTGGTTTGGAGGCGGTCGGGGATAATCTGTTCTTGGAGTCCGCGGCTTCCGGCCCCGCCACGGTCGGCGCGCCAGGCCAACCAGGCTTTGGCTCGATCCGCCAGGGCTTTGTGGAAAGCTCCAACGTCGATCCGGTCAAGGAGATCACCACGCTGATCCAGGCGCAACGCGCCTACGACCTGAACGCACAAGTCATCACCACCGCGGACGAAATGCTCGCCACCGCAGGCCAGCTCCGTTGATTTTTGGGTCTAAGAGGACCACGCCATGACTTACGCCAAACTCTGTTCCGGCTGCGACCGGCTCGCGCGCTGGATTTCCGCGGCTTTGTCCACCACCGTGATTGTGCTTGCGCTGATTGGGGTGGCGGCGCCCGCACACGCCGCCGACCCGCAAGGCTTAAGCTTAAAACCCGCACCAATGGCGGAGGGCGGGCAAATCCTTTTAGGCGATGTATTCGAAAACGCGGGCGCGCTGGCCGACGCAGTGATCGGCCCCGCACCGGAAGCGGGCGAAACCCTTGTGCTCAGCGCGCGCCGATTGTCCGAAGCGGTCGACACGCTAGGCGGGGATTGGCCGAACCCGCTGAATGTCTCCCGCGTCAGCATAGCGCGCGAGGCCGTGACGATCACGGCTGACGACGTCGCCGCGTTTCTGCACAGTGAATTAGCGTTCCGTGAAGGCGCTGATCTTGAACTGCAATTGGCGTTGCGCGGACAAACATTTTACGCGCCTGCGGACGCCGCCGTTGGGCTCCGCTTACAGGCCCTGACCGTCAACTCACGCACGCTGACCTTTACCGCCGACGTGCTCACCCATGACGGCGCTGAGCCCCACCGCGTGACCGGTCGGTATTTTGTTTTGACCGACGCGCCCGCGCCGATCCGGCCCATCCCATCGGGACAAGTGATTGAGGCCGGTGATTTGGAGTGGATCCAGGTTCGCGAAGATCGGCTGCGCGCGGACATGGCCCAAGACCCCGCCGATCTGGTTGGCATGGCGGCGCGACGAACCTTGCGCGCAGGCTCCCCGGTGCGCGCGCTTGACGTGCGCCCGCCGGTGACGATCGCCAAAAACGACCTCGTCGATGTGGTGTTCGAAACCGCCGGAATGCGCCTGACCGCCCGGGCGCGCGCGCTTGAGGACGCTGCGACGGGAGACATGGCGCGGCTGATGAATCTCAACTCCAACCGTATGATCGAAGCTGAGGTGACCGGCCCGGGTCAGGCGCGCGTTCCGCTGGTAGGCGGGTTCACCCTGGCCGCCGCCCCATGAACGCCCTCACCCCGCCCAAGGACATCGTCATGACCCGGTCACAGCTTTTCCGCTTCTTGTTGCTCGGCGCAACGGCGCTGTCGGTCACGGCCTGCGCTGTGGGCGAACGGCTGTCTTACATTGGCCAGGCCCCGCCTCTGGAGCCGATCGAAGACCCGGGCGTCGAGATCGCGCCGCGGGTGGTGCAAATCCCCGTCTCCCCGCCGCCGGCGGAGCATTACACGGCCAATTCGCTCTGGCGCACTGGCGCGAGGGAGTTCTTCGAAGATCAGCGCGCGAAGCGGACTGGCGACATTTTGACGGTCCAAATTGACATTCAAGACGAAGCTCAACTGCAGAACACGACGATCCGAAACCGGATTACCAACGAAGATAGCGCTTTGGAGGATGTACTGGGCTTGGCGGCGCAGCTTACCGGACCGGTGGGCCAGGCCTTGACGGCGGGAGGCGCGACGACGTTCAACTCCACAAGCCAGCTTAACGGCATCGGCAATGTGGACCGCTCCGAGGATATTGCGCTGACCGTGGCCGCGATCGTGACGCAAATTCTACCCAACGGAAATTTGGTGATCGGCGGACGCCAGCAATTACGCGTCAACCATGAGCTTCGGGATCTGACCTTTTCCGGCATTGTCCGGCCCGAAGACATCACCGCGGCGAACACGATCGACTTCACCCAAGTCGCCGAAGCGCGCCTGTCCTATGGCGGACGCGGCATTCTGAGCGATACTCAGCGCCCGCGGTACGGCCAAGAACTCTTTGACGTGCTCTTTCCCTTCTAAGGCCGCCGGTTAGGCGGTGAGCCGGGTCGCCCACGCGTTCACAAGGTCTGCGATCGGCTTGATCGACCAGCCGGTTGATCCCATGGTTGCGCGCGAACCCCCACGGAGATGGCCATGAAACTGCAGGACAAACTCGACGCGTTCAAAGCGGAGTTCACAAAGAAAACGCCTGCGGAGGTCGTGGCCGTGATGAACGAAGCGACCGAGGCCATGAAAGCGACGGCGACGGCGGACCGGGGCCCGCGCACGGGAGCAAAATGGCCTGAGTTCGCACTGCCGAACCAGGACGGACAGGTCGTGCGCGCTTCCGAGCTCTTAACCAACGGGTCTCTGGTGGTGAGTTTTTTCCGCGGACATTGGTGCCCCTACTGCAACACTGAGCTCAAGGCCCTCGCCGAAGCGGCGCCGGACTTCGCCGAAGCGGGCGCGTATATGGTGGCCATTTCGCCGCAAACCGTGGAGCACGTTCGCGAAACCCACAAAAAGCTCGATCTGCCCTTTGATGTGCTCAGCGACGCGCATGGCGATTTTTCGCAAACCTTGGGCTTGCGCTTCACCCTACCCGAGGACCTTCAGGCGATTTACAAATCGTTTGGCATCGACCTGCCCGCCTTCAACGGCGACGACAGCTGGACCCTGCCCATGGCCGCGCGGTTCGTCGTCGGACCGGATGGGATGATTATCCATGCGGACGTCAATCACGACTACACCATCCGTCCCGAACCCCAGGACACCTTGGCCCATGTGCGCGCTTTAACCCCGGCTTAGCGGCCAGAGCATCGCGCGCTTTCCCGGTCCCGCCCGCTTCGGTATCAAAGCGCACGCTAATCAAGCGCGGGGGCGATCATGGCGTTTCGGATCACACGGGCTTGGACGGCGGCGGCGTTGGCGACTGCGTCCATGGCGGTGTTTCTGCCGGCGATCTTGCTGCCGATCCTCACCGTAACCTTGCAGATCGATGATCTGGCGAACGGTATTTTCGATAATCTTGAAGCCCAAGCGCCACCTGAGGAACGCAATCAAATCCGCTTAGCCCGCCTGCTTGGCGGTAATTTGCTCAGCGGCCTTCCCGAAGACGCGGCGCGGTTTGAAACCACACAAAGCGTGCTCAGCGCGGTGCGAGAGCTTTATGACGGCGGCAAACCCGTTCCCGCCAGCTTAATTCTGGGCTTTTCGGTCATCGTCCCGGTGATCAAATTCACCTTAAACCTCGCCTTAGCTGTGCGCGCGGGCGCAGGAGGACCCGCAACGGGACGAACTTGGCTCCAGGCAGTGCACAAATGGGCGTTGTTGGATGTTTTTGTTGTCGCTGTCGCGGTTTTCGCCCTCTCAGCGTTTGATTTCTTCGTCGTGGTGATCGAACCCGCGTTTTATATGTTTCTCTGTTACTACGCGCTGGCCTTCGCAGCGCTCGCGGTGCTGCCCGTCACAGCCGACCGCGCGTCGCCCGTTATTGGTTCTTAAGCCCGCCAGCCTCTACATCGAACAGCCCGAACCGCCGCGCGCACTGCTCTCGACGGCCCCGGCGCGCCTGAGGCTGGATCAATCGTCCCGACGGGTCCGCTCGCGCCGCTCGTGGCGTTCCTGCGCCTCAATCGACAAGGTGGCGATTGGCCGGGCGATCAAACGCGCCACACCGATCGGCTCGCCTGTCTCTTCGCAATAGCCATAGGAGCCATCATCGACCCGACGCAAGGCCGAATCAATTTTGCCGATCAGTTTGCGCTGACGATCGCGGGCCCGAAGCTCCAACGCGCGTTCAGTTTCCGACGACGCACGATCAGTCAAATCTGGGTGAACTTCTATATTGTCCTGTAGATTCGCGATTGTGGAGCGCCCCTCCGCAATCAAGCTTTCTTTCCAGTCCAATAATTTTCGCCGAAAAAACTCACGCATTTGCACGTTCATGAACGCTTCGTCGTCCGTGGGATGATATCCCGATGGCAACTCGACGCTTAAGACTTCCGCCACACTCATTGTCGAACTCCCTTTATTATCGCCTCCCCGACGTGGGCGGGAGTATAGTGTCGGACGGGTTTGGCTTCAATGCATTGATGGCGTGAAAAATTGTTGATCTCTAACGAGTTAGGCGTGAGCTTCGTGTCGATTCGCTTGATGCTTGGCTAACTCCACATGGGCGCGCAGCTCCACTTCGTCGAGCACGCTGTCGAGGGCGCCGTCGCCGACATCATCGCGTTGCGTGCGCAAAACGTTGAGCAACAGCAACAATTTACCCTCGGGCACGCCACCTTCGAGCAGGCCAATTTTGATATCTTCCAGCACGTCCAGCAGCGAGTTCGCGCGCTGGGTGGCGCGTTTGCGCGCTTCACGAAAATCTCCGCCCGCTTGAAGCGCGATCAAAGCGTCGATGGAGGCAATCGCCGAAGTCGGCGCGGTTTGGGCGGGGGCCCGGATCTGGGCGGGCGCTTCAGGGGCGAAAGCGCGGCCAGGCTCGCCGGCGGGGCGCGCGCCCCCGGGGGGACGGGGGTGGGCGGTGATAAGTGGGATTATTTTTATTGGGAAAGACATTTTACCACCCAATCGTTAATAGAGCGCTCCACACTGTG
>JBHJGU010000145.1:0-5288 GCA_050331475.1 Maricaulaceae bacterium
AGCGACGCCGAAGACGGCGTCAAAGTTTGCTCGATGGGGGCGGAGGACGGCGACCCGGGGGTTCGAATTTAATTTGGCGGCGCGGACGGGCGCTTGTCGTTGAAAATGAAACCAGGCGAGGAAAGCGAGGACGCCGCCGCGGACACGCCCGAACCTGAGCCCGACGCTGACACGGACGGCTAAGGCGCGTCCTCATTTGGGATCGACCCCGGCGCCCAACGTTGGCGTCTTGGCGTGGCCGTTCGCGATATTCCGACCCGGTGTCCGCCGGGTGACCTCTCTGCGTGCGCTTTTGAAACCGTGATTGAAAGTTTTTCCCAGCCCAGACCGGTTTGGGGCATAAAGCTTGTCAATCGTTTAAAAGGTTACAGCGCTGAAAAGGAGCTTGCGCGTGGACGCGGGCGCATCGGATCAAATCGACGCCATTATTCAGGGGTGGGAGCGTCTCGCCCCAGAGATGGACTTTGCGCAGAAGCATGTTGTTTTGCGTGTGCTGGCGGCGGCGGCGAATTTTGAGCGCGTCGCGGAGCAAGCCATTGAACCCTATGGCCTGACCATGAATTTTTACAAGGTCTTGTCGGAACTGCGCCGCGCCGAGCCCGAGCATGTGTTGACGCCAAAAATGCTGGTGCGCTGCATGGCCATCAGTTCGGGCGGGCTGACGGCCTTACTCGACCGGATGGAGCGGGCGGAACTCGTCGTGCGCGAGCCCGACCCCAGCGATCGCCGCGGCGTTCGGGTGCGCTTAACGGCCTTTGGATCGGATAAGATCGAAAAAGCCGTCCAAGCGCGCGCCGCGGCTGAAGAGGCGGCCTTAAGCGTTCTGTCGCCGGCGGATCGGGAGACGCTAGTGGATTTGCTGCAGAAAGTGCTCAGCCCCTATCACAGCCTTGCGCCGGCGAATGGCTCGCCCGGCGTCGCTCCGGGCCGGGTCTAGCGCGCGGCGCGGCCCTCCCAATTCAAAATCACATCGCGCTTGCGCATCAGGAACAGCGCAATGACCGCGCCCAGCACCGGAACCGCGGCCCAAAATAGAATGTTGGGCCGGGCGAGCGGATCTAGCAGCCGCTCATAGGTCGACAGGGTGGAGGTGGCGTGCATCAGCAGAATTGCACCATAGGAGACGGTGCGCATCACGCCGGCCGCAAAGGCGAGCACAACAAGCAATTGCGCCAAGCCGAAAGCCGTGATGAGCCAGACCGGCGGGCTGGAGAAATAAAACGCTTCGAACACCCGGGTCGAAGTCGCGGGCGAGAACAATTTGTCCGCCACCCAGATTAAAAAGAAGACGGTGATCAACGCACGCATAATGAAAAGCGACAGCGCAATGTCGCGATCTTTCGCGGGTAGCAACGCCATAAGGATAACTCCGATCTGTTGTGTTAGCCCCAGTCCGTGGCGATGTACTGGGTTTCTTGAAACGCCTCTAGGCCCTCTGGCCCGCCTTCGCGTCCGAGCCCGCTTTGTTTGACCCCGCCAAACGGCGCGGCGGGGTCTGAGACCACGCCGCGATTGAGCCCCACCATGCCGGTCTCCAACCGTTCCGCCGTCCGTAGGCCCTTGGCGAGATCGCGGGTGAACACATAACCGACCAGGCCAGAGTCCACCCGATTGGCGTGGGCGATCGCGGCCTGAGGATCCTCAAAGCGCATGATCGGCGCTGCGGGGCCGAACACTTCCTCGTCGACCAGGTCTAGGGTGTGGGTGGCGGTCACCACTGTGGGCGGAAAAAAGTGTCCCGGACCTTCGAGCGGAGCGCCGCCAAGCGCGACCTCGCCCCCCCGCGCTCGGCTGTCTTCGACCAGGCGGGCGAGCTTGGTTTGCGCCGCCGCGTTGATCAGCGGGCCAAGCTCCACTCCCTCGCGATCGCCGGGACCGAAGGTCACCGCGGCCATGGCGGTGGTGAAGCGCTCCACAAATGTGTCCCAAACCCCCGACTGAACGTAAAACCGGTTCGCGGCCGTGCAGGCTTGGCCGCCATTGCGCATTTTGGCGGTCATAGCGCCGGACACCGCCAGGTCCAAATCCGCGTCGTCATAGACGATTAACGGTGCGTCCCCGCCCAACTCCATGGAGACATTCAGCACTCGCTCACCCGCGAGGGCGAGCAGGCGCCGGCCCACGGCGGTTGAGCCGGTGAAGGAGAGTTTGCGGACACGCGGGTCGGCGAGCAAGGGTTCGACCAATGCGCCAGCCCGGGTGGTGGGCAGAACGGAGACGACACCGTCGGGCAGGCCGGCGTTGCGCAAGATATCGGCGATCGCCAGGGCGGTGAGCGGGGTGTCTGGTGCTGGCTTCAGGATGCACGCGCACCCCGCAGCGAGCGCGGGAGCGAGCTTCCGTGTCGCCATGGCGGCTGGAAAGTTCCATGGCGTGATCAGTACGCTAATCCCGACGGGATGGTTGACGACCAGAATACGCCCACCGCCCTTGGGCGCGGGCATCAACCGGCCCGCCCCACGCACTGCTTCCTCGGCGTACCATCGGAAAAACTCCGCCGCGTAGTCCACTTCCGCATAAGCGTCGCTAAGCGCCTTGCCGTTTTCCGCCGTGATTAACTGGGCGAGGGCGTCTCGGCGTTTGGCCATTTCTGCGAAGGCTCGCATCAGAACGTCCGAGCGGGCGCGCGGCGGTGTCGACGCCCAACGTTTTTGCGCCCGGTCAGCGAGATCGAGCGCGGTGGCGGTATCCTCCGGTCCGGCGTCCGCGACCTCGGCGAGCAGCGTCTCTCGGGCCGGGTCAATCACCGGGGTTCGAGCCTCGGATTCCGCGGGCCGCCATTGGCCGCCCATGACCAAGCGGCCGGCTGGATCCCGCCCAATCAAAGTCTCAACCGTGGCCGCCATTCGGCTAGAACCCGAAATTCGCACGAACAAACAGAATACGACCGCGCGGATCGAACACCCGGCTTTCGAACCCGATCGCCTCATTCACCGCGGGCGGATCATTACCCGTCAGATTAATGCCGCCAAAAGCCAGGGAGACGTTTCGGTCCAGATCGAGTAATTCACTGACATTGAGCGCGTAATTAGCGTCCAAAGTCGCTTGCGCGGGCAAGAAATTCACGAAGGCGAACGGGCTGTCCGGAGCCACGGCCTCGTCATTCTCCAACGAGCCGATATAACGCACGAAGGTGGTGATCTGATGAGGGCCGTTGGTCCACGCCAGGCCCGCATTGAAACGCAATTGCGGGGTCGGTACGCCGAAATTCGCCCCATTGCGCGAGCCCAATCCGTCAATCGCGCCCGCAAACGGATCCACCAGATCATAGCTGAACAAATAGGTGCCCACAAAGCTGGGGCTGAACACGCCGAACCGGGTGTCCCAATCGTAATTGACCCGGAAATCAATGCCGTCCGTGGAGACTGAGGCTGCGTTGGTGAAATCCACATTCACCGCCAAGATCGCGCCCGGCCCGGTCGGGGTGACCGTGCGGATAATGTCGGGGTTTAGCGGGTCAGCGTCGATCAACGCCTGACCGCTTTCGACAATAATCACGTCGTCAAAGTCGAACCGGAAATAATCCAGATTGACCGTTAAGCCGCGAACCGGTTCCGCGGTGAAGCCGATGTTAAACGCGCGCGAGGTTTCGGGCTCGATATCCGGCCCGCCTGACGCGACTTGGCTGACAAAGTTCAAGCCTGCTTCGGGAAACAGGGGATCGAAGAAGGCGGCCAAAGTCACCTGCTCGCCGAAAGTTTGGAACAAGGACGGCGCGCGGAACGAAGTGGAGTAGGAGAACCGCAAAGACAGCTGGTCAAGCGGACGATAGAGCAAAGCGACCTTGGGGTTCGCCGTCGTGCCCGGTCCGCCGGAGACGTTTTCGATCCGTCCCGCAACTTGGAGCTCCAGCGTGTCGATGATCGGTATGCTCGCTTCGGCAAAGCCCGCCAGGATAGTCCGGCTGCCGCCGAAATCATCTTGTTGGGGCCGTTGAGCGAAGCCGGTGGTGTTGGTCACTGCGTCGAAGTCGCGCGAGAGGCTTTCCGCGCGAAGCTGGAAGCCGGTCGCGAAGCCGACCGGACCGGCGGGGAGGTTAAATAAATCCGGGTTCGACGCCACCGCGTCAAAGACTTGAAGCTCGGATTCGCCCACGAACGTCTGAAAGCCGATAAAACTGTCTAGCACGGCCGGGTCATTGGGCAGTGTGCCGTCGAGCGCGGTTGAGAAGGGGTTGAAGAACAGACACGGCCCTTCGCCTGGCGCGACGCCCGCCAGCGGTCCAGGACAGTCAATCCCGCCAAAGCCGTTCAGCGCATTGAGGAATTGCTGCGGGATCGCGTCGATCACCAAATTGGTGAAATCATTGAACGCATAGGTGAAGGCCGCATCCACCGACCAATCGCCCAGATCGGCCGTGAGCCCGACCGAGGCGCGAAACGTGTCCGACCCAAAGTCAAAGTCGGAGGCCTCGGACTCCGTACCGTCGGGCAAGAGTTCCCCAATGGGACGACCTACAAACGTGCTTGCTTGGCCGATTTGAATGGATTGTTCGCCAGTGACGGGGTCGGTCACAATTGAGGGCACATCGGCCAAGGTGAACCCGCCATCTGGGCCGCCGAGGATCGGAAACTGGATGGACGCCGCCCCGGGATTGTTGGCGGGCACCACGGAGAAGGGTAAAGCCAGGAAGGGATTGGTCGGTGAGCCGCGGCTTTCCGTGCGGTTACGCGCATAGCCGAGTTCCGCGCGAACCGTCAGCCAATTCGTTGGCTCATAAAACCCGCTGGCGAAGCCCTGGATGCGCTCTTCCTCCGGCACCAAATCGAAAAACTCGCCGAAATTAAATCCACAGGGCCCCAGGGGACCCGCCGCCGTGCCGCCATTGTCCAAGCAGCCGGGGTCCGTGAGACCGGGCGGGAAGCCCACCGGAACACTTTCGTTGACGACGAAGGAGCCGTCGGGGTTCTGCAGCGGCGTCCCCGTCGCGTCCACCGCCGCCACGGGCAAGCTCAACCCAAAGGCGCCAGGATTGCCGAAGCCCGACGTGGCGAAGGCGGGTATGAACAGCGGCCGCTCCTCGGAGGTCAACGCCGTGCGATCGAGAAAACTCACCGCCAGGATCGCGCCGCCGCGGTCACCCTGGACGCCGAATAATCCCTCAAAACTGAGATCGCGTTGGGCGCCCTGGTCGACTTGGGGACGATACTCGAAGTTGAATTCCGCGCCCTCAAAGGTGTTGCGGGTCAGGAAGTTGGCCACCCCCGCGACGGCGTCCGCGCCATAGACCCCGGACGCGCCGTGGGTGATGATTTGAAGCCGGTCAAAATCGCAGGTTGGCACCAGCG
>JBHJGU010000146.1:0-13498 GCA_050331475.1 Maricaulaceae bacterium
TGGGCGGGGGCGGGCGTTGGGCGCCGGCGGGCTGGGGCCGCGGGGCCGCGGCGGCGAAATACCGCCACATCGCCTCGGCGTGGTTGAAATCTTTGCACTGCCAAGAGCCGGGCATGACATGGCTGCCGCCATATAGCCGGACGACCGCCGTGACCGCGCCGGAGCCCGCGTCACGCCATTCGCGCAGCTCATTGCCGCAACTGCGCCGACCGTCGGGGTCGCCCAGCACGGCGGTCAGACTCGGCGGCCCGGACACGCCATTGGCGCGATTGAGAAGGGTGACGATCTCGTCCACGGCCAGCATGTCGTCGCGGCGCTGATCCGCGGAGCGCCCCTCATAGGGCATGAACGGGTCTTTATCGCCGATCATCATCACCCAGGTGAGCGGTTGGGGCAGGCTAAAGCCCTCGCCAATGCTGCGCACCATGGAGGTGATCACCGTACCCGCGCCGGCGAAGCGATAGCGCGAACGCGGCGCGTACCATTGGGTCATAGAGCCGCCGCGAGACGCGCCGGAGACATAAAGCCGGCTCGTGTCGATCGGATGCTCGGCGATGACCGCGTCGATCACCGCATCTAAAAACGCCACATCGTCATGATCGGGACGCGGGTTGCGGCGATCGGCGGTGGGCGCCCCGCCCATGGCCCACGCTTTGTTAAAGGCTGAGGGATAGACGGCGATAAACTCGCCGCGCTCCACCAGGGGCCGGAACCCGTAACTTTCCCGAAGTCCTTCGGCGGACGCAGCCCCGCCGCCATGCAAGACCAGCATTAACGGCAGGTTGGCGCCCCGCGGCGTCCGATCCGGGGTGTGGATGAAAAACTCCCGCGCCTTGGCGTCGAGCCGCAGGGTCCGCCGCTCATACCGGTCCGCAGACGCGATCTCTGCAAACGCCGCCGCTAACACCGCCCCAATAACGATCCGCCATGCCGTCATGACCGCCCCCCGCTTCTTAAACGTTCCAACCGCGGTTATTAGCGTTGAAGTACGACAAGCGTTCAAAATCGACGCAATTTTAGCCCAAACTGGGACCCTCGGCCCCCCTTAACTCACCGTAACGTTCGTCTGCGGCGGCTTGCCTCAGCCGTGTTCGCCCCCTAGCGTTCGCCGCCAATCAAGCATCCATAAGGGGAGTGACGCGATGCGTTCCATGTTCGGCTTGTTGGCCGCCACCGCTTTGGCGGGCGCGGCGTTCGCGCAAGAGTTGGAGTATCCGGTGAGCAAAACCGTTGATCAGGTTGACACCTACGGCAAGGTCAAAGTCGAGGATCCTTATCGCTGGCTCGAAGACGACGTGCGCAATTCCGAGGCCGTCGCAGACTGGGTCGAGGCGCAGAACAAAACCACCTTCGCCTATTTGGAAACGCTGCCCGGTCGGGAGGCGATCGAAGCGCGACTGAAAAAGCTTTGGAATTACGAGCGTTTCGGCCTGCCCACCGCGCGCGAGGGCCGGTATTTCTTCTCCCGCAATGACGGACTGCAAAACCAATCGGTTTATTACGTGCAAGACGGCCTGGACGGCGAACCGCGCGTGCTGATCGATCCGAACGGCTGGTCAGAGGACGGCGCCACCGCGTTAGCCGGCGCGTCGATCAGCCCGGACGGCTCGAAAGTCGCCTACCTGATCCAGGACGGCGGTTCGGATTGGCGCACCGTACGGGTTCTGGACGTGGCGACCGGAGACGTATTGGCGGACAAAATCGAATGGGTGAAGTTTTCCGGCTTGAGCTGGAAAAAAGATGGTTCTGGCTTTTTCTACTCCCGCTTCCCAGAACCCGAAGAAGGCGCGGAGTTCCAATCGCTGAACTTTAACCAGTCGATCTATTTCCACGCGCTGGGACGGGATCAAAGCGAGGACACCCAAGTCTACGCCCGTCCGGACAATCCTGAGCACAATATGGGTGGCTTCGTCACCGATGACGGCCGTTATCTGGTGATCACCGCGTCGATCGGCACAGACAATCGCTATGAAGTTCTGATCAAAGATTTGAAGAGCGACGCGGAGCCCGAGTTGATCTTCGGCAACTTTGAAAACGATTATTCTTATGTCGGCAATCTGGGCGAAAAATTCATTTTCTTCACCGATCGCGACGCGCCGCGCGGTCGGTTGATCGCGGTGGACATCGCCAACCCGGCCGAAGAGGCCTGGACCGAACTCGTGCCCCAGACCGAAGCCACCTTGCGCGGCGCCGGCCATGTGGGCGGCAAGCTGATCCTGAGCTATGTTGAGGACGCTAAGACGGTTGTGAAAGTGTTCACCACGGACGGGGTCTTCGTCCGTGATGTGGACCTGCCCGGGGTGGGGTCGGCCGGCGGTTTTGGCGGCGAACCGGATGATCCGGAGACCTTTTACAGCTTCTCCAGTTTTAACCAACCGCCGACGCTTTACCGGTATAACATTTCCACCGGCGAGAGCACGGTCTTCAAAGAAACCGAAACCCTGTTCAACCCGGACGACTACGTGGTCAGCCAGGAATTCTATGAATCCACGGGCGGGGTGAAGGTACCGATGTTCATCGTGCACCGCAAGGACGTGGAGCCCAATGGCGACGCGCCAACCCTGCTTTATGGTTATGGCGGGTTCAACATCTCGCTCACCCCGGGCTTCTCGGTCAGCCGACTGACCTGGGTCGACATGGGCGGCGTCTTCGCCATGGCCAATCTGCGCGGCGGCGGTGAATACGGCAAAGCTTGGCACGACGGCGGCCGGCTGAAAAACAAGCAAAATGTATTCGACGACTTCATCAACGCCGCCGAGCATCTGATCGAGATGGGCTGGACGTCGAAAGACAATATCGCCGTGCAAGGCGGGTCTAACGGCGGTCTGCTCGTCGGCGCGGTGGTCAACCAACGCCCCGACTTGTTCGCCGCAGCGCTGCCGGCGGTCGGGGTGATGGATATGCTGCGGTATAATCAGTTCACCGCGGGTCGCTATTGGGTCGACGATTACGGCGATCCGGCCGATCCGGAGATGTTCAAAGTGCTACGCGGCTACTCGCCTTACCATAACCTTGAAGAAAAAGAGTATCCGGCGGTTCTGGTCACCACCGCCGATACCGATGACCGGGTCGTGCCCGGGCATTCGTTTAAGTACACCGCCCGACTGCAAGAGGTGCAGCAGGGCGATGCGCCCACATTGATCCGCATCGAAACCCGCGCCGGCCATGGCGCCGGTAAGCCCACGGACAAGATCATCGAAGAGACCGCCGATGAATGGGCGTTTATCGCCAAGCACACCGGGCTGGACTTAAGCGACTTGAACAGCGGAGGCGGCGGCGCGACCGGCGGCTACGAATAAGCGCTTCGATCTTTACACATCCGCGTAATCCCAGGCGGCGCCATTTCGGCGCCGCCTTTTTTGTGCGCATTCCGAAATTCTTATTGCACTACGATAACAATAATGATATACTTTTGATATCATATTCTTTGAGTAGCGAAGGAGCCCTCGCGTGACCCGAACCGACCTCGACGCCCGCGCCGCGCGTTTTGTGAACTACGACGCCGTCTTGGCCGACGCTTTGCCCAAACGACGCAAGATCGCGTCCCGTTTGGGCGCTTTGTGCTGGCTGGCGGCGCCGGAGGACACCTCGCCCACGGACCTTGCGCGGAAAACGCTCGACGTCTTTGAAACCCTGCGCGCCAGCGGTTGGCGGTTTAACACGCTCACCCGGATAAGCGTGGCCGCAAGCGCCGCCGCGGCCGGTCGGTCCGGCGCCGCGGTGTTGGAGGGGTATGAGACCTGGCGCGGCGCACCTCAGCTAGCGCGGCGGTTGCTGGCGGCCCAAGGCGTGCGCGCGGGCGGGCTGGGCGGCGAAGACCGGCTGGACGACTTGCTCGCGGTTTTGGGACCGCGTTGGTGGCGGGGTGACAAGCCGGTTTTGAGCCTGTGGGCGGCGGCGTTTTTGGTCGAAGGGGTCAGCGCAAGCGCGCTTGAGCACAAGCTGAGCGCAGCAGACAGCGCGCTCGATCAAGCTGGGGTCACCGGTCGCAAGGCGCGCCTGGCGCGTCCGGCCATCGCCTATGCGGACCCGAATACGCTCGCCGCCCTGCCCCAGCGCTATGCGCAGTTACAAGAGGCGCGCCGCCAAGACGGCTATTTGCGCAAGTTCGGCCCCGCGGACCTGGTCCGGCTTGCGGCTTTGGCGGAGCCACAGCTCGCCAGCCATGCGGCGATCCAAGCCGAGGAGACGCTGCGCAATCTGCGTCCTCGGTTGAGTGCGTCGTTTCGGCCGGCGCTGCGCGGGCCGCTGTCCCGGGCTTTGATCGCGCCAAACCCGGTTCAAGGCTTACTGGCCGGGCATTTGGTGTCTCGGGTCGAGCAATCCCAAGCCGCGGCGGCGTCCGGCGGCGCCGCGATCGTCGTGATGGGGTCGAGCTAAAGGCCGCCCCGGGGGCGCCGCGCCAAGTAGGGCGTTGGTGCGCTGGGGGCTTGACGCCGGAATCAGACTTAGGACTCAACTTCGCGAAAGACCAATTTGCAGCTATTCTCGATCGCAATCTTATGGCAGGTGTAGCGTTGCTGCACACGTATGATCTCGTTAATTCGAAATCGAAAAGAAAAATCTTAATGAAACCTCTATTTCACAAATTGTGGGACAACTTTCCTACACACAAAGATTATCCAACCCTCAAAGAGTTGCACACCTGGCTTGGCGGGTAGCGGCAAAAAATATTGATATTCCAGGCTTCGGACCAAATGGGAATACTTGTGCAACAAGACTGAGCGTCGCCTTCAACAAAGCGGGGGCAAAAATTATTCCGTTTGGGGGCATTGAAACTTTGGGGACAGCGGACGGCTCAAGAATAATATTTCGAGTAAGAGAGTTTCGAAAATACATTTTACACACATTGGGCAAGCCCTCCAAAGATATTACTAACCCATTTGATAGTAATTTCATTGGAAAAAAAGGCGTCATTGCTTTTAGTGTTACCGGGTGGAGCAATGCCAGCGGTCATATCGCTTTGTGGGACGGGGTGCAATATCGTGAGCCGCCATATGACGATTACAGTCGGTACAGAGATGAAAGAACCTCTGCTCAAACCACGCAAGCTGAATTTTGGGAATTGATATAAATGCCAAAAAAAAATATTGTATTGCCATTGATCACGATGATTTTTACTTCATGCAATGATTTAACCAATTTATCTCAAATTGAACTTGAAATTAACGATTATGTCATGGCCAGTTGCTTAGTACATAGTGATGATCCCGTTATCCAAGAGCAGGGTGAAATTTGGGCTGAAGGAATTTTGCAGTCGTCTAATATTAAAGTGAGCAATTTAACCCAAATCAACGAAAGCGTAAAAATTGAATTAAAACAAGATGGTATACAAATTTCTCGACCGAACAGGGTTAATGATCGCAGCACCCTAGCGTGGGTCGCGAGTTGTGCGGAAATGCGGCATAAAGAGAACATCAAAAGAGAAATTAAATCTATTTTAAAACATTATTTATAATTTTCGCAAGCTGTTTGCTTTGCAATGACGCTTGGTTATTTATGATTAAATAAAAAAATTTTTTCTCGTAGTATTCTTTTGGAATTTAAAGTGAAAAATTTTCTTAAATATCTCAGGTAAATTCGATACTTTTATCAAAAAACCACTGTGTGACCAGACACATGAAAGTTACGCACAATCGCTCAATATCAATTTCATAAATACACAGCCATAATAATCTTATTATTGGAATTTTACAATTAAACCGTCGAAGTTAAAATTTCTAAGATCGCACTGACGCTTGATCTTTTTTATCATTGACTCAGTTCTGGCGGTTCGAGATTTCCGACAGACTGTTTGACCCAAGTATCTCGGCCTCCCCATTAAGCCAACGAGGCGCTATGGACTAACGGACGGCGTCTGGCGAAATTTGGCGTTCGCCACGCGCAAGAGCGAGGCTCTAATAAAGGTTCGAGGCCCTAATCCGCGTCAACATGGCTGGCGAGATCGCGGGCTTCGAAGTCAAAGCATTTAGAGCCTGCGGCGTAATCTGCATCCACTACAACGTTGTAAGGTCCGTCGCCGTCGAAATCGCGCCCCTCGCGCAGGGAGAACCGCAGCGGTCGCCCGCGCAAATCCCGGGCTTGAGCCGCGCTTAAACGAAAATCGGCGCATAATCGGAACGCCGTCGCGCTCTGTGGCTCATAAGTGAGCGCAGCGTCGATGCGATCGGTGTCAACCAGCCGGTTGTCTCGGCAGTATGCTTGCACCGAATCCGATAAGCCGCCCCAAGACGCCTGTGCTCCCAAATCGCTCAACTGGGCGGGCGGGGCGTCGTGAACCGCGACATGGCACTCCACCGCCGCCGCCACCTGGGCCAGGCGCATTAGCACAGCATCGTCGCGGCGTAGATCGACGAGCGCGGCCGGCGTGCCCACGTGCCAAACGCCAAGGATCACGAAGGCCGCGACGATCGCGCTCGACACGATGGCGAACATCCGATTTCGTCGAGCGCTACGCTTGACATGCGCGTGAACGGCGTCTTCATCGGTCTCCGCCTCCGGCAGATAAAATAACAACACGCCAGCGGCGAGGCCAAAGACAACGGCGGTCTTGAGCAAGAACCGCAAGGTCACATCGCCATCCAGCAAACGATACACCACGGTGATCATGTCTCCGACCAAGATCGTGGCGGTGATGAACAAGGTGATGTAAATCAGCCATTTGCGAACCTTTGAGCGTTGCAGGCCCGGATTGCGCCGCCGCGCGCGCCCGACCCGCCACTCCAAGGTCAAAAATAGCGGAAAGCTAACCACCAGACTGGCGATCGCCTGGCGCAAGCTCGTCAGGTCGTCCTCGCTCGGAGAAAACGCGTTAACGCTGTAATCGCTATCCACCAACATATTGATCAAGGTGAACAAGCCACCGCCTAGGCCAAACACCCAAATGGCTAAGAGCACAAACAGGATCGCATAAAGGAACGTTTCGCGCGCGGAGGCGTAGGCCTTCGGCCTGGGCGCGGGCACTCCGAACGGCGTGAGCAAATAGCGGCTAAAAGCGTCGTCGATCTGGGGAGACGACCAGCCTGCGTCTTCGAGCGCCTTGCGCACCGCGTCGGGCTCAGCGCCACGGCTTAACGCGTCGCGGACGAACTCAATCAGCGTTTTGTCGGCCATGGGACACCTCGATTTGAACAACGTTCATATAACAGAATGGACCGGCGCGCTTGTCAATCGGAAACGGTAAAGGTCAAACCCGTAACGATGAAACCTGACGCGCTGCTCCATCCCCGGCCCGAGGGGCTTTACTGCCCGCCCGGGGACTTTTTTATCGATCCGGTTCGCGCAGTGGATCGCGCCGTAATCACCCATGGCCACGCCGATCACGCGCGCGCGGGCCATGGCGCGGTGCTGGCCACTCCGGAAACACTCGCCATCATGGCGTCGCGCTATGGCGAGGACTTCACCGCCAACCGCCAAGCCGCGCGTTATGGCGAAACCGTGCGGATCAACGGGGTCGCGGTGCGGTTTGCGCCGGCGGGCCATGTGCTCGGCTCCGCTCAAGTGGTGGTCACCCATGGCGGAACCCGCATCGTCGCGACGGGAGATTATAAGCGCCGGCCAGACCTGACCTGCGCAGCCTTTGAGCCCGTGGCCTGCGACGTCTTCATCTCCGAGGCGACCTTCGGCTTGCCGGTGTTCCGCCATCCCGACGACCGGGAGGAAATCGCCAAGCTGCTCGCCTCGGTTCGACGCAGTCCGGAGCGCACGCATTTGGTGGGGGTCTACAGCCTGGGAAAGGCGCAGCGGGTGATCGCGCTTCTGCGCGCGGCGGGCTATGACGAAACGCTTTACATTCATGGCGCACTCGACGCGCTGTGCCAGCTTTACGAAGCCCACGGCGTAGCGTTGGGACCGTTAGCCCCCGCAACCGTGCGTGAGAAGGGCCGCGCAGGCGGCGCGAAGCGAGATTTCGCCGGCAAGATCGTGCTCGGCCCGCCCTCGGCTATGGCGGACAAATGGGCGCGCCGGTTCCCCGATCCGGTGGTGTGCTTCGCCTCCGGCTGGATGTCCGTGCGACAACGGGCCAAGCAACGCGGCGTCGAGCTGCCGCTGATCCTAAGCGACCATGCGGATTGGGACGAGCTGACCCGCACGGTCTTAGAGCTTCAGCCCGGCGAATTGTGGATCACCCACGGACGCGAGGACGCGCTCGCCCGCTGGGCCCAGTTGAACGGGATCGCGGCGAAGCCGCTGCGGCTGGTCGGCTACGAGGATGAGGGGGATTAAGTCGCCATTTCAATGGGCGGCTTGACCCTCTCGCACAGCGGACGAGCCCTTAACCGCATAATATAAAAAAACATCAGTGGCCTTTTACGAAACACCCTCACACTCAAACCCTTGAAATTTTTTCGCGTGCTCTGACCGCGCAACAGGTCAGTCTTTATTTTATATTGCCAACGGCGACGTCATAGGGCGTTAATACTGTTTAGAACATGACGCGAGGGGGACAGGGTCATGGACTTTTCCGAACAGCTTGAGATGCTTTATGGCTATGCGATGACGGAGGGCGTGTCGCTCGCGCTCTCCATCCTCGGCGCCATCGCGATACTCATCGTCGGCTTTTGGATTGCCGGCGCCGTAGGTCGCATCCTCCAACGCCAGTTGAGCAAAGTCGACCGAATGGACCCGTCGGTCGCCGGGTTTTTGGCCAGCATCGGCAAATATTTGCTGATCGTCGCCACCCTCATCGCCGTGTTGGAGCAATTCGGCGTTCAGACCACCAGCCTCGTCGCCGTGCTCGGCGCCGCCGGTCTCGCGGTCGGCTTGGCGCTGCAAGGGACGCTCTCAAACGTCGCCGCCGGCGTCATGCTGTTAATCTTCCGCCCCTTTAAGACTGGGCAGTTCGTGGACGTCGGCGGCTATTCTGGCACAGTTAAACAACTGACGTTGTTCACCACCGAGCTCGATACGCCGGACAATGTGCGGATTATCGTGCCGAATGGCCAGATTTGGGGTCAAGCCATTACGAACGTGTCCTTCCACGGGACGCGGCGGTTAGATATTCCGTGCGGTATCGGGTATGGCGAGGACATTGATAAAGCCATGGCGGTCTATCTGGACGCCGCAGAAGCGGACGCCCGGGTCATGGCGGATCCCGCGCCGCAGTGCTTCGTCGACACGCTGAACGCCAGCTCCGTGGACATTGTGTTGCGGGTTTGGTGCGCGGCAACTGATTATTGGGCGTTGAAGTGGGATCTAACGAAAGCCTTAAAGCAACGCCTCGATGCGGCGGGGGTGGAAATCCCCTTTCCGCAGCAGGTCGTGACATTGTCGGGCCCCGCAAGCACCGCCGATCTGGCTTAGCGGTTTCGCCCTGCGCCGGGCGCTCCGGCGAGGCTGACGCGCCGGTATGACCCCGTTCGCCGATCTCCTCGAAGGGTTGCTCTATGCACCTGCGCGCAACGCCAAACTGGCCCTGCTCAAAGACCATTTCGCCCGAGAGCCAGATCCGGAGCGGGGCTGGGCGCTGGCCGCGCTCACCGGCGGGCTGGAGCTGAAATCCGCCAAGCCGGCTTTGTTGCGCGCCTTGATCGCAGAGCGCATGGACGCTGAGCTGTTCGCGCTGAGCTATGACTATGTGGGCGATTTGGCGGAGACGATTGCGCTGGTGTGGCCCGAGCGTCCCGGCGCCAACCGCGCTCCGGAGCTGAGCGCGGTGATCGAGGCGCTCGACGGCGCCACCAGGGCTCAAGCGTCCGCGTTGATCGAAGGCTGGTTGGACGCCATGACCGGAACCGAGCGCTGGGCGCTTTTGAAGCTTGTCACCGGCGGGCTTCGGGTCGGCGTGTCCGAAAGGCTCGCCAAACAGGCGCTGGCGGATTTCGGCGGCCAGGACGTCACCGCCCTGGAGGAACTCTGGCACGGGCTGACCCCGCCGTTTGAGGATTTGTTCGCCTGGCTGGAGGGGCGAGCGGAGAAACCGGTCTCCGCCGCGCGCGCGCCCTTTCGGCCAGTCATGCTGGCCCAGCCGCTGGTGAAAAAGGCCGACCGCGCGGACCCCGAGGCGGTGGACCCGGACCTGATCCGGCCTGAGGCCTACGCGGCGGAATGGAAATGGGACGGGGTGCGCGTTCAAGCCACCCAGGACGGCGGCGTGCGGAGGCTTTACACCCGCACAGGGGAAGACATCTCCGCCGCCTTCCCCGACCTAATCGCCGCGCTGGATTTGGAGGCGACGCTCGACGGCGAACTTCTGGTGATGCGCGAAGGCGAAGTGGCGCCGTTTTCCGATTTGCAACACCGACTGAACCGGAAAACCGTGTCGAAAAAGCTCCTCGACACCCATCCCGCGCATTTACGCGCCTATGACGCCTTGGTCGTCGGGGCGGAGGACTGGCGCGGCCGGCCGTTCCGCGACCGCCGCGCGGGGCTCGAAGCGCTGATCGAGTCCGGGCGGGACCGGCTCGACCTATCCCCGCTGGTGAGCTTTGACAGCCTTGACGGGTTGGACCGTTTGCGCGCCGAACCACCCCATCGGTGTATTGAGGGCGTCATGCTCAAGCGTTGGGACAGCGTCTATGAGCCGGGCCGGCCCAAAGGGCCATGGTTTAAATGGAAGCGTGATCCTTACGTGGTGGATGCGGTGATCCTTTACGCGCAACGCGGACACGGCAAACGCTCAAGCTATTACTCGGATTATACGTTTGGGGTTTGGGACGGCGATGCGCTCACCCCCGTGGGTAAATTCTATTTCGGTTTCACCGATGAGGAGCTCAAACGCCTGGACGCCTATGTCCGCGACAACACCGTTGAGCGCTTCGGCCCGGTGCGCGCGGTGCGTGCAGAGCCCGACCATGGACTGGTGGTGGAGGTGGCGTTTGAGGGGCTCAACCGCTCGCCGCGGCACAAATCGGGTCTCGCCATGCGGTTTCCCCGGCTCAACCGGCTGCGTTGGGACAAGCCGGCGCGAGAGGCCGACACCTTGGGGCGGCTTCAGGGCCTTCTGCCGCCTCTGTGAGCAAGCGTGATCGCTGTCATAGGCCCAAAGCGTCAGTGTTCACCCCACCTTAATCGGGTCTGGTGATAACGATGGTTCAGGGTAGCCCAAGATTGTTCCATGGACGCATTCGACCGAAAACTTGCCCAGACCCGGATACTGGTGGTCGAAGACAACAGCTTTATGCGGTCTTTGACGATTCAGATCCTTAAGTCACTGGGGGTCAACGCGATTTTCAGCGCGGCGAACGGGCAGGCGGCGAAAGCCGAAATTAAGACGTGGATTCCGCATTTGGTGATCACGGACTGGAATATCGAGCCCGTCAACGGATTAGAACTCATCCAGTGGATCCGACGCTCGTCCGAATGTCCCAACCCCGAAACTCCGGTGATCTTATTAACCGCGCGCAATATGGCCCAAGACATTGAACAGGCGCGTGATTACGGCGTCTACGACTTCATCGTTAAACCGGTGACGCCCCAAGCTGTTCAACAAAAAATACGAGCCGCGTTGGAGTCCGAACGGCCGTTTATTCGGGCGCGCGTCTATGTGGGTCCGGACCGCCGTCGGCGCAAGGACACCGTTTATCGCGGCCCCCTGCGGCGGCTAACCGATCCGGTCAATGTGGAGGCCGAAGACACGGAGGACCCGCGTCAAGAACAGTTTAAAACTGAAATCGCGGCTTTGGCTCAAGTTTGCGAAAAGGTGGACCCTTTCGACGTCAAGCAAATCCGCCGTATTCAAACGGCGATACGATCGGTTCGTACGTCTGCAGATGCTTTACTTGATGATGACATTGACAAAGTCATCGATTCACTCGATGAATATGTAGCAGCTAGTGAAGATATTATTCTTTTCGAAGCCGATATTGTTAAAATCCATTTAGACGCAGTATCGCGACTGTTGGCGATTGACGATCACCAAGACCCCGCGCGAGACGCTTTGGTTAAAGGTCTCGCGAAGATCGTCACCAAACGATTGGCCCAAAACATCGCCGGTTGATCGCATCCTGGCCTTCACCTCAACTTAACGCTGTTGCGATAGTAAATCGATCTGGTTTAGCCGGCTGATCGATTAATGCACGCGGATCAACATACATTAACCCGATTGCGCGTGCTTGTCGTCGATGACAACGCCTTTACGCTTGCGCTCGTTACAGAGATCTTGCGGGGGTTTGGGATTGTGCAAATCCTTCAAGCCAAAGACGGCGAAGCGGCCCAATCTCAGACCAAAGCCTGGCAACCGGACGCCATCATCAGCGATTGGAACATGGAGCCGATCACGGGACTTGAACTCGTCCATTGGCTCCGGCGCGCCCCCGATAGCCCGAACACGGAAACACCGTTCATCCTGCTAACCGCGCGCAACCATATCGCCGATATCGAAACCGCGCGTGACTCGGGGGTCAGCGAGTTCGTGATTAAGCCCATCACCCCGGACGCGGTGCGCCAACGCCTCATCGCCGTGACGACCGCGCCGCGCGAGTTCATCCGCTCGCGCGGATATGTGGGTCCGGACCGGCGTCGCCGGACAAACATCGATTACCATGGGCCGATGCGCCGATTGTCCGACCCGGTGGATGCCGCCACCGACGGTACCGCCGATCAAGCCGTTAAACTGCTGAAAAAGGACCTCGCCAGCGTCGCCGCTTTAATCCGCGACCTCGACGTCAATGACCGCGCCCAAATTCGCCAGGTCTATGATCGCAGCCAGGAAACCCGAGACATCGCGTTGCAAAGCGGCGATGATTTGCTTGTCGACGCCTCGCACTCGCTGGTCCAATACATCGAAGCTTGCGGCGCATCTGGGGCGATGGAGGGCGATGTCATCCACATTCATATCGCCGCGATGCAAAAGCTGATGAGCTTTAAACAGAGCTATGACCCGGCGCGAAGCGAGTTGGTCAAAGGCTTGGCCCTCGTCGTCGAACGCCGCATGGCCGCCGCGCAGTAGAGCGCCTGGCGATAGCGATCTATCATGAAATGATCCAGCGCGGCGACGATGATCGCGCCACAGGCTCAACCGTTATTCTGCACCCGCCGGGGCGGGATCGGTTCGACGCGGGCCGCCGAGCTTTCGCGTCGCAGTGCCGCGAGTTTGCGGGCGGCTTGCTGGCTGCGCGTTTCGCCCAGGATCTCCGGATGCCGCATCAGCGCCAAGAGCGCTTGGGCGATGGCGAAGCGGCTAGGGCGGCTGGAGGCGTCGACCAAGCGCAGCGCGGCGTCCGCCGGCAACAGGCGTGAAGCCAAAGCCTTCAGATCGCTCAAACCTTCAGGCGCTCCCTGCAGGGCGTAAGCGATCGCACAAGACCTTAACAACACCGCGCCCGCATTCGGCGCATGGGCGGCCGCCGCGCGAGCCACCCACCGGCGATAGGGGTCCCGCGCCCAGGCATAGATCTTTTCCGGGGTGAGGATGGGCGCAGCCTGTAGACCGGCGGCGACTTCGGATTGCACATCGACTGGGATTGCGGGGTCGGGGGGGGCGGGGCCCCCGGGGGGGGCGCGCCGGGCGGGGCGGCCGCCCCCCCCCCCCCCCCCGCGCCCGCGCCCACCCCCGGGG
>JBHJGU010000147.1:0-19539 GCA_050331475.1 Maricaulaceae bacterium
GCCAACCAGCGCGACCGGGCCCAGGCGCTGGGCCTGGTCGATCAGCCCGTCACCACGGCCGCACTCGTCAGCCTGCAGCGCGATGGCCGGCTGCAATACCTGATGACCTCGGCGACCCAATCCAATAGCGGCTTTACCCATAAACCTCTTGGGGTCTTATCATTGATGGCGGGTAGTATCCCGCCCGGGCGCTTTCCCTCGCGGCGGCCGCCTCCCGAAACAAGACGGCGATCTTGGAGGTCCTCCAGCGTCTGCTGCCGAGCCCGGCCATTGTTTTGGAAATCGGATCGGGTTCGGGCGAGCATGCGACGAGCTTCGCCAAGGCGTTACCCGGGGTCACCTGGTTGCCCAGTGATCCGGACCCGGCCATGCGCGCGTCAATCGCCGCGTGGTGTTCGGATGCGGAAATCGCCAACATTGCCCCGGCGTTAGACATTGACGCCCGCGCAAAGTCTTGGGCGGTGGCGGGACGCGGACCTTTTGACGCCGTGGTGTCGATCAACATGGTCCATATCGCCCCCTGGCAGGCCGCGGTCGGGTTGTTCGCCGGGGCTGGGCGCGAACTCAAGCCGAACGGCCGCTTGTTGCTCTATGGACCGTTCCGCCGTGACGGCGAACATACCGCCCCATCCAACGCCGAGTTTGACGCTTGGCTGAAGGCCCAGAACGCGGAATTCGGATTACGCGACACCGCCGCGCTCAACGCCTTGGCTGAGCAATCGGGGCTCGCGGCCGACGAAGTCATTCCGATGCCGGCGAATAATTTTATTCTTACGTTCGCTCAGCGCGCGGCCGCCTGACCCGGTCAAAGGGTCGCCTTGCGCAAGCGTGCGCCGCCCCGCAAGCCTTGCGGAACACAAAAGATGGGAGGCTTGCATCGTGAAACGCCAAGGGTTCGTGATCGCTATGGCGTCACTCGCCGCGCTCGCTCAGGCCCCGCGCGCTGACGCGCACGACCAAAACGCGCTTGTGGGCGGTACGGTTGTTGACGCGCTCAAAGGCGCGCCGATCCGCGACGGCGTCATTCTGGTGGAGGATGGACGCATCACGGCCGTCGGCTCAATGGACACCCTGGAGCCGCCCGAGGGCCACCACGTCATTTCCACCGAAGGCATGACCGTGCTCCCGGGCCTATGGGACATGCACGTTCACCTCATGATTACCGGGCACGCCGACTACGCCCACTGGCACCCCACCTATAAGGATCGGTTCGCTACCGAAATCATGCCCGCCTCCGCGGAACAATTGTTGTTGGCCGGGATCACCGCCGCGCGGGATTTAGGCGCGCCGCTTGAGGATTCGGTCAAGGTCAAGAAAGGCTTAGCAGACGGCGACATTCACGGACCGCGCGTGTTCTTTTCCGGCCCCTTTATCCAACATGAGCCCTATCCCGGCACGGAGGCCTATCGTTGGGGCGTGGACGGCCCCGAAGACGCCCGCACGAAAGTCACGACGATCGCGGACGCCGGCATGGACATCATCAAGCTCATCGATCAGGACGAAATGACGGAGGCCGAGATCGAAGCCGTGATCGAGACGGCGCACGCCCGCGGTCTGCCCGTCGTCGGCCACAGCCATCGCCCCGATGAGATCCGCCTGGGCTTGAAATACGGCGTCGATAATTTCGAACACACCGGGTTGGCCACGGCGCCGGAGTATCCCGCCGACGTCATGGCCGCGATCAAGGAGCGCACCGCACAGATGAACCGCGGCCCGTTTTTCTGGACGCCGACGGTGGAGGGGCTTTGGAATTACACCTATGTGCGGGAGAACAACGAACATCTGGATAAGGATTGCTGGAAGCGCGGGCTGAAACCCGACACCATTGCGGACATTCAAGCCTCGATCCAGAAACCCGAACGGCTGGGCTATTTCCAGATTACGCCCGCGCGTCAGCCAACACTGAAACGGAAAGTCCACCAATTGCGCGACGCCGGGGTGGTGCTGCTCATCGGCACCGACAGCGGTATTCCGTTGAAATTCCATTGCCAATCCACCTGGAACGAAATCGACGTCTGGACCCGGGTCATGGATATTCCGGTGATGGAGGCGATCCGCGCGGCGACGTATTGGCCCGCGGTGATGATGGGCGTGGACGCCGACATGGGATCGCTGACCGAAGGGAAGTTCGCCGACATCATCGCGGTTGAAGGCGATGTGCTTCGTTATCCCGCTCTGTTGCAACGGGTGGATTTCGTTATGAAAGGCGGGGTGATCTATAAGCAGGACGGCGAGCCCGTCGAGGCAGCGCTGAAACGCGGCGGAGACTGGGCTGCGGCCGCGGCGGACGAGTAATCGGGCCGCGCGGGCGGATTAGGGGCCAAAGAGCGGATTAGGGGCCAAAGATATGCGCATCGGTTGGGCGGCGGTGTTAGGGAGCCTGGTCATGGCGAGCTTTGCGAACGCGGAAAGTCGGCTGGCGCAGTACCCAACCTTAGGCGGAAAACCGCCAATCGTGATCGCCCACCGTGGGGCCTCCGGGCTGCGGCCCGAACATACACTGGAAGCCTATGCGCTCGCCATTACCCAGGGCGCGGACGCCATTGAGCCCGATTTGGTGATGACCCAAGACGGCGTGCTGATCGCGCGGCATGATCGGTATTTGTCCACCACGACGGATGTGGCCGAGCGTCCGGAATTCGCCGATCGTCGGGTGACCAAAACGGACCCAATCACCGGGCAGAGCCGCACCGATTGGTGGGCGGAAGACTTCACACTGGCCGAAATCAAAACCTTGCGCGCGGTTCAGCCCTTTGAGGGTCGCTCAACCGCCTATGACGGCCAATTTTCCATCCCCACTTTTATCGAAGTGCTTGACCTGATCGCCGCCACCAAAGCTCAAACGGGCCGGACGATCATCGTCTATCCGGAGCTTAAAGCGCCCACGGCCTTGGCCGCCCAAGGGGTCGACCCAGTGCCGGTGTTTATTGAGACCGTCCGATCCCGCGAGCTCGACCAGGCGGACAGCGCGATCTTCGTGCAGTGTTTTGAGCCCGGCGCCCTCGAACGGCTCAACGCCGCCATCGACAGTCCGCTGGTGCAATTGGTCGTGCCGCGCGCTTGGTTGGACCCCAGCGCGCCGATTGAGCCAAACATTCCGCTCGACCAGATCGCGACTTACGCGGAGGGCGTTGGCGCGGCGAAGGATTTGATCGTCACGCCGTCGGGCCAACCCACCCGGTTCGCCGGCCAAGCCCATGGGGAGGGCCTGGTGGTCCACGCTTGGACCCTGCGCGATGACCGCCCGCCGGAAGACCAGGTCGACATCACGACCGAAATTCAGCGGCTGTTCCGGCTGGGCGTCGACGGCGTGTTTGCGGACTTCCCGGCCACCGCGGTGGATGCGCGCGAAGGCCCGCCGCCGCTGCAATGAGGGGCCGAGCCTCCGCCGCTCACAAAAAACCAAACCGGCGGTCTTCGCCCGGCGCTGCGCCTACCACTCCGAGCTAGGAGCGTTTTCAGCATAAGCGTAAGCGGTTTGCGGTTCGAAAACGCGACACACCAGAGACTTAGAGCCGCGTCTCGACTTGGACGAAATTGAAGCGGCTCTAAATATCCACCTCCGCCTCAAGGGCGTTATCGGTGATGAATTCCCGGCGCGGCTCCACCAGATCACCCATCAGCTTAGAGAACAGTTGATCTGCGGTGTCCGCTTCCTTGATCTTGACCTGAAGGAGCGAGCGGTCCGCGGGGTCCAATGTGGTTTCCCACAATTGCTCGGCGTTCATTTCGCCTAAGCCCTTATAGCGCTGCACCTCAATGCCTTGCTTGCCCGCATCAAACACCGCAGCCAACAGGCTATCGGGCCCGTAAACGTCGAGCGCTGCGGATTTCCGAGCGAGCACCGCCGGCCCCGCATAGGCCGGCGCAAGGGTCGCGGCCAATTGAGACAGCCGGCGCGCGTCCGCGGAGGCCCGCAGACTTTGATCCAGCACGACGGCTTCACGCACCCCGCGCACCTCGCGAGCGAGCACGATTGCGCCGTCGACGCCGAACTCGCCAGTCCAGTCGTCCTCACCCTCCTCGGCGACATGGTTGAGCCGTTCCGCCGCGGCCTGAGCGGCGTCCGCGGCGGCCTCAACCTCGAGCGCGCCGGCGAGCGCGGCCTGAGCCAAGGGCCCCACGGGCGCGCGGCCTTTCAACCGGTCAATCAAAGTTTGGAATGCGCGGGCTTCCTCGACCATGCGGCGCAGGTCTTGCGCGACAACGACTTCGCCGTCTGCAAGGGTCAGCGCCGCGTCCGAGGCCCCCTCATCAAGCAGATAATCGTCCATTTCCGCTTGGTTTTTCACATAGCGTTCGGACTTACCTTTGGTGACTTTATAGAGCGGCGGCTGGGCGATGTAGAGATGCCCGCGCTCGATGATCTCCGGCATTTGACGGTAGAAAAACGTCAGTAACAGTGTACGGATATGAGCGCCATCCACATCCGCGTCTGTCATAATCACCACCTTGTGGTAGCGCAGCTTATCAGGATCAAAGTCGTCGCGCCCGATCCCGGCCCCGAGTGCGGTGATCAGCGTGCCGATCTCTTGGCTCGAGAGCATGCGATCGAACCGCGCGCGCTCCACATTGAGGATTTTACCGCGCAAGGGCAGCACCGCCTGGGTTTCCCGATCGCGGGCCTGCTTGGCCGAGCCGCCCGCGGAATCCCCCTCAACCAGGAAGATTTCGCTTTTCGCGGGATCTTTCTCCTGACAATCCGCGAGCTTTCCGGGCAGAGAGGCCACATCCAGGGCGGATTTCCGCCGCGTCAGCTCGCGGGCTTTACGGGCGGCTTCACGCGCCGCCGCCGCCTCGACGATTTTCTTGACGATTGCCTGGGCGGGCGCGGGGTTTTCCTCAAACCAGCGCCCGAGCACTTCGCCCAAGGCCCCCTCCACCGCCGGACGCACCTCTGAGGAGACGAGCTTATCTTTGGTCTGGCTGGAGAATTTCGGGTCCGGCACTTTGACGGACAGAACGGCGGTCAGGCCTTCGCGCGCATCATCTCCCGTAATCGAGACCTTCTCCCGCTTGGCGAGCCCGGTGTCGGCCGCATAGGCATTGACCACCCGGGTCAGGGCGCCGCGAAAGCCGGCCAAATGGGTGCCGCCATCGCGCTGGGGAATATTGTTGGTGAAGCAGAGCACCGTTTCATGATAGCCATCATTCCACTGCAAGGCCGCGTCCACGACAACCCCGTCCCGCTCCGCGCGCACCAAAATCGGCTCGGGGATCAGCACAGACCGATTTCGATCCAAATGCTGGGCGAAGGCGGCGACCCCACCCTCATAGTTCAGCTCGATCGACCAAGGCTCCGGTCCCCGCTCGTCGACAAACCGGATCGCGACCCCGGAATTCAAGAAGGCGAGCTCGCGTAGGCGATGCTCCAGCGTCGCGCGGTCAAACTCGGTCATGGTGAAGGTTTCCGTGGAGGGCAGAAACCGCACATGGGTGCCCGTGCGCCCGCCCGCATCGCCCACCACTTTCAGGTCGGCCTCCGGCTCGCCATGGCGGAAGCGCATGAAATGCTCGGACCCGCCGCGCCAAACCGTCAGGTCAAGCCATTCAGAAAGTGCGTTGACCACCGAGACGCCAACGCCGTGTAAGCCACCGGAAACCTTATAGGAGTTCTGGTCGAACTTCCCGCCCGCATGGAGCTGGGTCATAATCACTTGAGCCGCAGACACGCCCTCGCCCGGGTGGATTTCGGTGGGCACCCCGCGGCCGTCATCGGTGATCGAGGCTGAGCCGTCACTGTGCAGGGTGACCGTCACCTCAGAGCAATACCCCGCCAAGGCCTCGTCAATGGCGTTGTCGACCACCTCATAGACCATATGGTGGAGGCCTGAGCCGTCGTCGGTGTCCCCGATATACATGCCCGGGCGCTTGCGCACCGCTTCCAGGCCTTTGAGAACTTTAATGGATTGCGCGCCGTATTCCGGCTGATTCGAAGTGTCCGTCATCCCCTGTTTCTAGCCGGTTCCTCACCAAAAGGGGAGAGGCGAAACAGGTCGCAGCGCTGGACATGCGGAAACACCACCGCCCAACGCGACGGGGGCCGGTAACGCCGGCCGCCCCCTCTAACCTGATCGCAAAACTGTGTGCGCCTGGCGTAAAGTCTCGGCAATCTCCGCGCGCTATATCCGAAGCCTATCGGTGATCCAGCGCGGAGGCTGCGCCATGAAACGGCTTATCGTGTGCGCGGACGGCACCTGGCAGTCCTTGTCCACCGAAACGCCAACCAATGTGCGCCGCACCGCTCAATTGATCGCCCCCCAAGACGCCGAAGGCGCGCCGCAAATTGTCTATTACGGCCCGGGCGTCGGCACGGCCGGTTTGACCGATCAGATTTTAGGCGGCGCGTTTGGCCGCGGGCTCGACTATGATGTGTGCGAGGCCTACCGGTTTCTCGCCCTGAATTATCAGATCGGCGATGAGATTTTCCTGTTCGGCTTTTCCCGCGGCGCTTACACCGCGCGCAGCCTCGCGGGCATGATCGCCAAAGCGGGGCTGGTGCGCCGGGGCTGCCTCAGCGCGATCCCAGAGGCGCTGGCGCTCTACCGCGATCCCGACGCGGACGACGCTGCAGCGTGCGCGTTTCGCCGTTCGACGGGTGTCGGCGCCTTACCGCCCCTGATCCGATTCTTAGGCTGTTGGGACACGGTGGGCGCGCTGGGCGTTCCCGACATCATCCCGTTCCTGCCGTTCAATGACTTTTCGACAGCGCGCTATGAGTTTCTCGATGCGCGGATCACGCCCTATGTCCAAACCGCCCGTCACGCGCTGGCCCTCGAGGAACGACGCGACGCCTTTGCCCCCACCCCCATGCTCGCCCCGACCGAGCGGACAACCGGCGACATTCTAGAGCTTTGGTTTGCGGGCGATCACGGCGCGGTGGGCGGCGGCGATCGGCGCCATCGGGGACTTTCCGACTGCGCGTTGGGCTGGATGCTAGATGAAGCGGGCCAAGCGGGCCTGACTGTGGACCCGGATCTGCGTCGCGCATTGCTGAAGCCAGACGCGTTTGCGCCGTTCGAACCTCGGCTGGGCCTGGCGTCGCGATTGGGTGGGCTGAGCCCTCGGCGCGGCCCTCAAACGCGCGCGCAATTATCGCCTTGGACAATCGCTCGGTTCCGGGCGCTGGGACCAGATTATCAGCCTGAAAGTTTAGACGAATCGTTTTTAGGGCCGCTTTAATTTCACCCTTGTGTGATTTCGCCGATGACATAACGGTGTCACACTTTATTGAAGTTGATCGCAGCGTGCTCGCGATCATGGAGCCAATGGCCTACGTCTTCCACAGTGCTGGGGACAAACGGGCGGTGACGTTAAGCGCGAGGCTCCTTAAACGCCATGATCGACATGCGGACGTGCATTGAGACCAAGACCCTGGACGGCGTCTATTGTCTAGCGCCGAAATGTCGATCGCGATCGATATACGCCGTGTCGCAACACATGATTGAATTGGCGCTTGATCAGCGTCATCTTAATATTTTAGTGGATAAACGCCAGTTTTCGATGCCTCTAGAACTTTCTATGGCGCAGACGTTCGGCGTCCGCCTTGGTGATTTACTGCAAGCGCATCGGGCGCGTTTAGCCGTTGTTGCTGAGTATGATGATCAGCAAACCACGATGATTTGCTTCTACGCCCAGCATGCCGGGGCGCGCGTCCTGGCGACGCCGTCCTTAACGGAAGCCTTGGAATGGCTACGCGAGGGCATGCTCTAACCCGAGCTTTCGGCGCTCACCGCGTGACCGAGGCGGAGCGTTTGCGCTCGTTCGCCGAACCCAGCGAACAATTCGGCGTCCGTGCCCGTGAGCCAGGCCTGACAGCCCAGGGCCACAAGCTCGTCGGCCAGCGCATGACGGCGGTCCGCATCCAAGTGTGCGGCGACCTCATCGAACAGAGGCAAGGGATCGGGCCCCGCCTCCGTTGCGATGACCGCACGGGTCTGCGCCAGAGCGACGCCCAACAAAAGCGCTTTCTGCTCGCCCGTCGAACACCGCGCAGCCGGTGTTTGCTTGGCGCGATGCACGGCGGAGAAATCCACCCGATGCGGCCCCAGCGCCATGCGTCCGGCTAACGCATCGGTCCGACGCGACGCGGCGAGCCCGTCCGCTAACCGCGTCTGCACGTCACTCGGATCGTCGGCAGCCCCCGCGGCGGCGCCATCGGGGCCGTGTAAGGACAAATCCGCTTTGGGAAACACCGTATCGGGCCGGCGATCGATTTCCGCCTGAAGCCGGATCAACGCATCACGGCGCGCACACGCAATCGCCCCGCCGCGTCGCGCGATTTCGGCCTCCAACGCGTCCAGCCAAACCGGGTCCCACCGGCCGTCGTCCAACACGCGCTGACGTTCGCGCTGCGCTTTTTCGTACGCCAGCACCTGCGCGCCATGATCGGGGGTGAACGCGAGAACCAACCGATCGAAAAACCGCCGCCGGTCGGACCGCGGCGACGCAAACAGCCGATCATGCGCCGGCGCAAGCCAAACCAGCCGGACCAGCGCGGCAAGATCGGAGGCGTTGGCGTTTTCACCGTCCAGCCGCACCGCACGTTTCGCCGGCGGCCCCGGGGACAGGCCCACCCCGATCCGGCGCTCCTCCGAGCCGCTCAGCACCGCGGCGTGCAACGCCCAACGGCCCGATCCGCCAAACTGTGCCGGCTCACTCAAGCCCGCGCCGCGAAGCCCGCGTCCGGGGCCAAGATAGGAAATCGCCTCGAGAAGATTGGTTTTGCCAGATCCGTTAGGCCCGACAATGACCACCGGGCGGGCGTCGAATGTGAACCGCGCATCGGCGTAATTCCGAAACTCCGAAAGCGTCAGCGACTGAACACTGAACGAACACCGGCTCACACCCTAAGCGGCATCAAGACATAGAGCGCCCGGTCATCGCCGCGATCTTTGATCAGGGTCGGCGAGGCCGCATCCGCGAAGCGGAACTCCGCTTCTTCACCCTCGACCTGAGTGGTGACGTCCAACAAATAGCGCGCGTTAAAGCCAATATCCAAGCGTTCGCCGCCAAAATCGACCTGCATTTCTTCTGTGGCTTGGCCGCTTTCTGGATTATTGACTGTAAATGTCAGGGTATCATCGTCCATAGTCAACTTCACCGAGCGGGATTTCTCCGCCGAGATCGTCGCAACGCGGTCAACAGCTTGGGCAAAGCTTTTATTGTCTACCGCCATGACACGGTCGTTCTGTTTGGGTATCACCCGTTCATAGTCGGGAAACGCGCCGTCGATCAACTTGGAGGTCAAAACCGCGCGCCCCAGCCCAAAGCGAATTTTTGCGTCCGACACCGAGACATCGATCAACTCCTCTGCGTCGTCTAACAATCGACGAAGCTCGGCGACGGTTTTGCGCGGCACGATCACCCCCGGTAGACCAGCGGCGCCCTCGGGCAAGGCGGTCTCCGCGAGCGCGAGCCGATGCCCATCGGTTGCAACGGCGCGCAGCGTCGGGCTCTCCCCCGCCAAAGCGTGCAGATGCACGCCGTTGAGGTAATACCGGGTTTCTTCGGTCGAAATCGCAAAGCGCGTCTTGTCGATCAAGCGGGCTAGCGTCTCGGCTTCAAGCTGGAAGGTATGACTAAAATCGTCCGCCGTCATGGCGGGGAAATCACTGGGAGGCAGCAGCGGTAAAGCGAAGCGCGACCGCCCCGCCGATAACGTCAAGCGGGCCTCATCGGCGCCGGTCGCAAGGGTCGCTTCCGCGCCATCGGGCAGTTTGCGGACGATTTCGTACAAAGTGTGCGCCGGCGCGGTAACCACCCCGGGCTCGCCCAAATCTGCGTCCGCCTTATCGATGATTTCAATGTCCAAATCGGTGGCGGTGAACGACACCCCATCCGCCGCCGCGGTGATCAACACGTTCGATAAAATCGGGATTGTGTTGCGGCGCTCCACCACGCTTTGAACATGACTGAGCGCTTTTAACAACGCTGCGCGGTCAACAGTTAACTTCATGGGTCCGGTCTCGCCTTAACGCCTCCCCCGTCCCGCCGCTTTCAGCCCAACGGGGACCCGACACTAGCGGAGATTCGAGTAAAACCCGATTCTTTTTGCGGCTCAGCCGCAGTTTTTAACGCGTCCATGCGCTGCATCGCAATTCGCCCGCGCTCAGCGCCCGTCATCGCCGGCCAGTCCCATCAATTTGACTCAGGGCTGTCCAAATCACTGCGCAGCCCCCGGACTTCATCGGCGAAGGTTGGATCGCTGGCCATCAGGTCCTCGATCTTCCGCACAGCATGAAGCACGGTGGTGTGGTCTTTTCCGCCAAACCGTCGGCCGATGTCTGGTAAAGATCGCGTCGTGAGCTTTTTCGACAAATACATCGCGATCTGACGCGGGCGTACGATATTTTTCGTTCGCCGTTTTGAAAGCAGTTCTGGCATAGACAAGCCGTAATGATTAGCGACCTGTTTTTGAATGCTTTCAACCGTTAAGCGACGGGGACGGCGCAGCGCATCCCGCAACGCGTCTTGGGCGCTGCCCAAGGTCACCGACCGGTTCATGAGCGCCGTGCGCGCCATCACCTTATTGAAGGCGCCGATCACGTCGCGCGGACTTGCGGCTGAGGCTTGGGCGATCAAATCCAAGACGGCGTCATCCGCGCGGGCGCCTGGGCATTCCTTTTGGAAGTCTTCAAGCTCGCGACGCAAAATCGCGCGCGCGTCTTCGGTCGACATCGGCCCGATATCGCAAGACAAACCGCCCTTGAGAAAAGATTTCACATGCTCGTCGAGTTCCGGCACGGCGTCTTCGGGCCGGTCCAGGGTGACGACTACTTGGACGCCGGCGTCGACAAGCGCCATCATGGCGTGGAGCAATTCGATCTGCGTGCTGCGCAGGGATTTTTTCGCTAAGACGTGGAGGTCGTCGATCAGCAACAAACTCACCGACTTCAACCGAGCGCGAAACGCGGCGAGCCCACGCGCTTCGTCCGGACCGGCGCGAACAGCGCTGAGGTATTGATCAATGAACTCTTCGGCGCGCAGCAGAAGTCCCGCCTCCCCCTGGGTTTCGCTTAACCGCCGGGCTGCGTTCAACAAATGGGTTTTGCCGTAACCAAACGGCGCGTTGATGACGAGCGGATTAAACGCCCCGCCCCCATTGAGGACCGCGCGTTTGACGGCCGCGACCGCAAGTTCGTTGAACGCCCCTACGACCATCCGATCAAATGTCTGCCCAGCGATACGACCGCGGGTGACTTCTTTGAGCGGCGCGGAGGGCGTTAAGCGATTGACCGGCGCGGGCCGCAGCGAGCTTTTGGCCGGCTCGGTTCGAACGGCGCGCCGGGCGACAAAGGTCAGATGCCGACGCAAAGGATCGTGCTTCAACCACATCGCCCGCAAATCGCGGCCGTATTTTTCCTCTAAATGAGCTCGGTGGAAATCGCTGGCCAGCACGAGGCAGATTTGGCCCCCGTCGCGGCGTTCGACCCGCGCCTGATCCAGCCACGCTCGCACCGCGTCGCGCCCCGCAGTCCTTGCAAACTCGCGACAGGCTTCGGACCAAACAATCGCCAAATCGCAAGACTCGTTATCGTCCGCCACAGCTTTTATCGCCCCTATCGTCACCATAACGCAAACAAAGCTCCCCTTTTTCCTCAAACCGCCATTTGAGGAGTCGATGTATACTTATGAATGTTTGGATCGCCCGGGCCCGATAGACCCGAGCTTCAGTTGAGATGCCCGCTAACTGCGACAAAACCTCACAGTCGAAGTGTCACGGACCCGTCGCATGCGGTCAATGGGCGCAGATGAAACTTTGAGGGATGAATTCACTTGACAAATGTAACACATTGGAACGCCCCTTTTTTTATTTCGACCCGCTATTGACCTATCCACCGTTTGGACAGGGCTCTGACGGGCCGATTTGAGCGGCGGCTGAACACCATCCGAGCTCGACCGTCTGACAGCCTGAGTATCGGACGAGAACCGGCGACATTCCAGTCTTGACATACAAAAAAACCGGGCGATGCCCGGTTTTTTAAAATATAGAATTGACCAAAAAAAATTAACTAGGCGTTCGCCATAGTCTTAATCCGATGGGAAAGGCGTGAAATCTTTCTTGACCCAGTATTTTTATGAATGACGCCTTTTGACGCGGCGCGCATGATCTCTGGCTGTGCAACTTTTAGCGCGGACTGCGCCGCGGCGGCGTCACCCGCTGCGATCGCTTCTTCCACCTTACGGATAAAGGTCCGCATCCGGGATCGGCGCGCCGTATTGACCGTGGTGCGACGTTCGATTTTTCGCACCATTTTCTTCGCCGACGATGTATTCGCCATAAACGATGTATCCGCTATCGGTGCCCCGACCGCACGCAAAAGCTGCGGCATGTCGGCGGCTCGCCAAATGAAGGACGCGATGTTTATCGAGCGCGGGCGAACCCGTCAACCGAATTCCCTGCTTACTTGTGCTTGAAATGTGGCGTGCGTTTCTCCGTGAACGCGGCCATGCCTTCCTTCTGATCCTCGGTGGAGAACATGGCGTGAAACACCCGCCGTTCGAAGCGAACACCCTGAGCTAAAGTGGTCTCAAAGGCGGCGTTGACCGCCTCTTTCGTCATCATGGTGATCGGACGCGAGAATGCAGCGATTTTGGCGGCCGCCTCCATGGCTTCGTCCATAAGATCATCCACAGCGACCACCCGGGACACCAGCCCGCAACGTTCGGCTTCTGCGGCGTCCATCATGCGTCCGGTCAGGCAGAGATCCATGGCCTTCGCCTTGCCGATGAAACGCGGCATGCGCTGGGTGCCGCCTGCGCCGGGCATGACCCCGATGGTGATCTCGGGCTGGCCGAATTTCGCCGTTTCCGAGGCGATGATGAAGTCGCACATCATGGCGATTTCGCACCCCCCGCCCAACGCGTATCCGGACACCGCCGCGATGATCGGCTTTTCAAAGCGCGCCACGGACTCCCAAGCCCGGCCGATAAAATCTTCGCGGTACATGTCCACGAAGCCCCGCCCTTGAAGCTCCTTGATGTCCGCGCCCGCCGCGAAAGCCTTTTTCGAACCGGTCAGCACGACGCAGCCGATTTCGCTATCCGCCTGATAAGCGCTTAGAGCGTCGGCGAGTTCGGTGGTGAGCTCCGCACAAAGCGCGTTGAGCGCTTCGGGGCGCTCCAGCGTGATGACGCCCACCGCGCCGTCGATCTTCACCGCGATCATTTTGTAAGCCATGTCCGTCCCCTGATGGCGAAACTGCCGTGCCGGCCCGCCAGCCTATTGGGCCGCAGGCGTGAAATGGAAGCGAACCCAGGATTGGCCATCCTGAGCGCTCGGCTCAATGCGAACCGCGAGGCGTTCACCGCTGCGTTCAAACGCCAACGGCGCCTTGGACAGAAGCCGCCAGCCAAGCTGAGGCAAGGTTTGCGCGTAGAACACCGCGATCTCCGCGCGTTCAACGGCGCCGTGAGCCACCACCTCAGCGATCCGACCCTGAGGCGTCTCGAAGACCACCGTTTGATCGCTCTCCGAGAGCCCGGTCATGAGCGGCAAATCCTCAACGGTGTCAGAAAACGTCTCCGCGCGCGCGTTTAGCGACGGCCCCAAAACGGCGAAGGCGAGCGTCATCGCCAAAGCGCTCTTGCGAATGCGAACGGTCACCGCGCGCCTCCTCTCGTCACGCAGACTCCATAGCCCAGAACCGCGCCGCTCGTCACCGGGGGCGCCGCCTGAATCTCAGGGTTCCGCGCGGATCGGGGCCTGCAAAGCGGCGCGCAGCCCATCCGGGCCGTAAACATGCGCGGCGCCGATCGCGACAAACAATCGTCGCCCTTGGTCTTGTTGCGCCTTTAGCGTCGCGATCCAGGAAGCGTGGCGTTGGGTCACCAGCGCCGAGAAGGCGCCCGGCGCGCGGTCACGCGGCGTTTCCACCACGAAGCGTTCGACCGTTTCAACATCGCCGCTCGTCCACGCCGCGGCCAAACGCTCGGCGAACCCCACCGGTTCGTTCAAGATCAACGCCAACCAGTCGCGCGCCTCGGCATCGCTCAGACCTAAGGCGCGCCGACGAAATGCATCAGCGGGCTCCAAATCCAGAACGGGTTTTTGAGCGGTGCGCGCCGCATCCGCCAAGACCGCTTCAATCCCCCAACCCGCGCGACTGGGCCAGGGCGAGCGGGGGGACAGCGCCAGGGCGGCGAAAACCGGCCGCGTCCGGGCCAGCCGGTCAGCATCTAGTCGTTCGGCCTGAGCGCGGATGCGAAAGCGCGTTTTCAAATCGTCGGGCCACAACTCCGTCCACGGTCGGACCGAGCGCGTCGGCGGGGGCAATGGCCGCTCCGCTTGAGCGGACGCCTGGGGATCGGTTTCCAAGACCACGATATCCGCGGCGTCAAAGGCTTTGGCGATGTCCGGCGTGCGCCAGTCCAAACCCGCAGGCAAGGCGTGAACGACCGGGAACAGCCAGATCACGCCGCCCGAGCTGGGATCGTCAAAAACATAGAGCGCCGGCGCCGCACTGGCTGAGGGCGCGACCATGCCGAGCAGAGCAGCGGCCAGAGCGCGCCGAGCCGTCCGCGCCCAATGGCGGATCACACTTGGCAGAGTGGACATGAGAAGGTCGACCGGTTGGACTGCACGCTTCGCTCCACCACGCCGGGGCAGCCCGGGGTCGGACACGGTTGGCCGGCTTGGCCGTAAACCCGAAACGCGTGTTGAAAATACCCCAATGAGCCGTCCGCCTGGGCGTAATCGCGCAAGCTCGATCCGCCTGCGGCGATGGCCTCGGTCAAAACAGCCTTAACCGCCTGCGCCAACCGATCGGCCTGTTCGGCAACCAAATCGACGCCCTGGCGAACAGGCGACAAACCCGCCCGATGCAGCGCCTCACACACATAGATGTTGCCCAAGCCGGCGACGACCTTCTGATCGAGCAGGATCGCTTTGAGCGGCGATCGGCGTTTGGCGGCGGCTTCGAGCAAGACGGGACCGTCGAACTGATTGCTCAGCGGTTCCGGCCCCAGGCCTCGGAGATATCGACAGTCTGCGTCTTGCGCAAACAAATCCATAAAACCGAACCGTCGCGGGTCGTTAAAGGTCACCCGAGCGTCCGCCGTCTCAAAAACGACGTGGTCATGTTTGGGGTCAATGGCTCGGCCGTGGACAAACGTCCCCGGGCGGGCTGCGACGGACGCGCCCGTGATGGTGAACCGCCCCGACATGCCCAAATGCATCAACAGCGTCTCGCCGCTCCCTAACCGGGCAAGCAGATATTTGGCTCGCCGCTCGAGCCGCTCTATGCGCGTTCCTGTCAATCGATCCGCAAACCGATCCGGAAAGGGAAACCGTAAGTCGGGCCGGCGTGCCTCCACCCGGATCAGCCGAGCGCCTTCCCAAACCGGGGCCACGCCTCTTCGAACCGTTTCGACTTCGGGCAGTTCAGGCATAGCGCTTCGGAGACACGAGCGCCGGGACGTCGGATCCCGTTGACGCTGTGCGCAGCGCGGGAGAGCGCTGCGTGATCACGGCGCTGGCGGCGGCGCGTCGAGCGCCGGCTCGACCCGGCAAAACGGCGCGTCGAGGACATAACTCAGCGTTTGCCCGCTTGGCGCCGTCAGAACCACCCGACCGCCCGAGCACAGCCCGTCCGCACGATAGAGCAGCGGCTGGTCCAACACCGCCACCCAGCGTCCGCCGACGCCCTCGACCCGCCGCTCCCCGACGCCGGGTAAGGGCGCAAAACCGGCATAGGCCTCCAAAGGTTGGTGCACGAGGTAGAACGGACGCCCTGATGTGAGCGCGTCAAGTCGCAATTGCGCCAGATCCGTCTCAAAAGCAGCCAGGCTGAACTGGGCCGCGGCCGCGTCCTGCAGTCGACCGAAAGCGGGGACGGCCAGGGCCGACGCCACCGCGATCAAACCCAAAACAATCAAGACTTCGATCAGGGTCACCCCGGCCTCTTCCGCGCGCGGCGCCATACCGGTCCCTAGCTGGAGACCGTGCCCGGCAAATCGCCAATATCCGCGTCCGCGCCGTTGCCGCCGACCCGACCATCCGCGCCGAGTGTGTAGAGGTAGATGATCCGCTCATCCTCGGTGTCGCGTTCATAAACATAGGGCGATTGCCAGGGATCCACCGGGGGGTCGTCCTGCTCCAGATATGGTCCAAACCAATTCACCGCATTGTCCGGGGGCGGCTCGATCAACAGGGTGAGGCCCTCCTCCGTGGTGGGGTATCGGCCGATATCCAAGCGCAAGGTGTCCAGCGCGTTTTTCAGGGCGCGGATCTCGGCCTCCGCCGCGATCGACCGCGAGCGGTCAACCTGGGAGAACAATTGCGGCCCAACAAGGCCCGCGATCAGGCCGATAATCACGAGAACGATGAGCATTTCGATGAGCGTGACGCCCGCTTCCGCGCGCCGACGCGCGTCATGGATCGTGCTTTTCATCGTCACCTCCTCCAAGGACGGTTAGTCTTATAAAGCGATTTCATAAACGCTGGTCAGCGCCAGCATAATGGCGATGACAATAACGCCGACAATCCCCGCAATCAGCAAAATCGCCAGCGGCTCGATCAGCGCCACCAACCGACGGGTCCGATTTTTGGCCTCATCGGCGTAGAGCGCGCCCGCTTGGCGCAGCAGATCCGGCAAAGCGCCCGCTCGCTCCCCCACTCGCGCGAGGTCCACCGCCGTCCGGTCCAACACGTTTTCCCTGTCCAGCGCGTCGGACAACGCCGCCCCGGAGCGGACCGCGCGCGAGACCCGCGCCAGGGGCGCGCGCATAACGTCGTAGCGCACGCCTTCGCGCGCCATGTCCAACGCGGTGAGCAGCGGCACGCGATTGGTCAACAACGCCGCGGTTAGGCTGGCCCATCGTCCGGTCTCCGCCGCCCGCAGCATCGCGCCCAAGCCCGGCGCCGCCAACAATGCGCGGTCAAACCCTCGCCTTACGACGGGTTGGCGCGCCAACACCACCCCGATGGCGACGGCGAGCAGCCCGCCAACCCCGAACGCCGCCGCGTTCTCAGTCATCACAAGGCCTAAGCCGATGACGACCCGGGACAGAAGCGGGACCGCGCTCACATCGCCTTCGATCAGATCGGCGAATTGGGGGACGACGACCACGAAGATGAACGCGACTGCCGAGATCCCCGTGACCACCAGCAACAACGGATAGCTCAACGCGTTACGGATTTCCTCGCGCAGCGCCAGTTCCGCGTCGAACTGGTCCGCGGCGTCGGACAACGCAGTGCCTAACTGGCCGGTCGCTTCGCCCATTTCCGCCAGTTGGGCCGCATAGCCGGGCGCTTTGGGCAGGGCGCGCTTAAAGGCGTTCGAAAACGTTTCCCCGCGACGCAGGTCTTGGCCCAACGCCTCAAGGCGCGCGCGCAATTGGGGATGGGGCTGAGCTTCGGCCAGCGCTTCGGCGACTTCATCAAGGCTGAGCCCGGCGCGCACGAGAACGGCGAGTTGGCGGATCACCAGTGCAATCGCGCGTTTGGAGGGCGCGCGACGGGGCAAAAGTTGAATGTCGCCCTTGCGTTTGGGGGCGTCGGCGGCGGGCGCGGGCACAACGGAAACCGGCGCCAGCGCGCGCGCTTCCAGTTGGGTCTCCGCCTCGCGCTGGCTGGGTGCGGTGACGCGGCCCTTCGCCAAGCGGCCATCGCCGTCAAAGGCCTCGTACAGAAAAACCGCCATGATCTCAGCTCGACACGGCGTCCGGGTCCGGCTCGGCGTCTCCGGTCACCCGTAGGACTTCGCGCCAGGAGGTGAGCCCGGCGCGCGCCTTCAACCACCCATCCTCTCGCAACGTCCGCAACCCTTGGGACTTCGCCAGCGCCAGCAGATCCGCCCGCGAGGCTTCGTCGTGAACGGCTTGGGCCAATTCAGGAGTCATTTCCGCAAACTCAAACAAGGCCATACGGCCTTTAAACCCGGTCCCGCCGCAATGCTCGCACCCCCGGGGCTCGCGCCAATTCGCTTTGGCGTCCGAGCCGTCCAGCAAGAGCTCCGCATAGGTTTTTTTGTAAGCCTTTGGATTGGCGCCTTTGACGGAACAATGCTGGCAAAGTTTCCGCACCAAACGTTGCGCCGCCATCGCCCGGGTGGAGGCGGCGACCAAAAACGGCTCCACGCCCATATCCACCAAGCGCACCACGGCGGAAATGGCGTCATTGGTGTGCAGGGTGGAGAACACCATGTGGCCGGTGAGCGCCGCCTGAATGCCGATTTGCGCGGTTTCGCCGTCGCGCATCTCCCCCACCATGATCACGTCGGGGTCTTGGCGCAAGATCGACCGCAAGGCGCGGGCGAACGTCATGCCGATATCGGCGTTAACCTGGGTCTGGAACACGCCGGGCACATTGTATTCGACCGGGTCTTCAACGGTGACAATCTTGCGATGGCCGTCATTGATTTCCTGCAAAGTGGCGTAAAGCGTCGTCGATTTGCCCGATCCGGTGGGCCCCGTCACCAGGATCACGCCGTGGGGGCTGCGGGCCACCTGGCCGAACCGAGCCATGTCGCGCGCGCTCATGCCCAAGGCTTTGAGGGTGAGTTGTTCGCGCTCCTTCGGCAATAGGCGAAGCACCAGAGACTCACCGCCCATGCCCGGCAAGGTCGATACGCGCATGTCGATGTCTTTGCCGCCTAAACGCGCGGCTTGGCGACCGTCTTGAGGTAAGCGGCGCTCGGCGATGTCGATGCCGGAAATCAGTTTAATGCGCGATGCGATGGCGTCATACCGGGCGCGCGGTTGCTCCATCCGATCGCTGAGCACGCCGTCGACCCGAAACCGGACCACGAACCGCTCACCACGCGGTTCAATATGAATGTCCGACGCGCCGTCTTCGGCGGCTTGGGCGAACATGGTGTTCACAAAATCGATCACGGGCGCTTCCTCGGCCAGCTCCTTGAGCGACCGATCGCCTGTGGCCTCCAAGCTGGGGGCCTCGAGCTTTCGAACGGTTTCTAAGGCCGCCTCCAACACTTGGCTGCGCGCCAACGCGAAGGTGACGCCGGTGGGGAACGCCAGATCAAGGGTCTCGCGCAGGTCGGATGCGAACGGATCGCGCGCCAGACAGATGACCGCGTCGGTGTCCGGATCCCGCCAGAGGGCGACTTCTCGATCGGCCCACCAATGGGCCGGCGCGTCGCTGGCTCCGATTGCGTCGGCGTAAACGCCTGCGTCGGTGGGCAAGGCGGCCTTGTCGAACACGGGCCATCCGAGCTGATCTTGCAGCGCCTCAATCAGCGGCGCTTCACCGACGGCGCCCAACCGCAAGAGGATTTGCCCCAGGCGTCCGCCATAATCGGCCTGGAACGCCAATGCCTTATCGATGTCCGCCGGCGTAATCGCGCCTTTGGCGAGCAAGCGTTGGCCGATCCGCCCCGGGTCGATGGCGGCGGCGGCGAGCGCTTCGGTCTCAGCGATAGGTGGGGTGAGTGCGGGAGCGGCGGTCATGGCTCGCGCACGATGCCTTTCAATCGGCCGCCGGGCAAGCGCTTCCCCCCACGGACGCGACCCCGTTGTGGAACCGCCAAAAAGAAAGCGGGGGCCCGAAGCCCCCCCCAACAACTCGCAACTCAGAGA
>JBHJGU010000148.1:0-11873 GCA_050331475.1 Maricaulaceae bacterium
CCTGAGCCGGAGCCGGAACCCGAGCCGGAACCTGAGCCGGAGCCGGAACCTGAGCCGGAGCCGGAACCTGGCCCCGACGATGGCAGCGCGTTGCTAGATTTCTACCTCGCGGACACGAAAACGGACTTCTTGTTGACCCGACTATTGGACGGCCAAGAGATTGACCCCGCTTTGGTGGCCGGTCGCTCGGTGTCGATCATCGCCTATGCGGAGGATGACGGTGTCGCCATCGGCAGCGTCAAGCTGACCGCGCCCGGGCTCGGCGGCCGGATGGAAAATGTCGAGCCCTACGCGCTGTTCGGCGACCGCAACGGGGACTTCCGAGGCGGTGTTGAGCTGGACGATGAAACCGTAACGCTGGACTTCGCCGTCTTCGCCGGCCGCAATGGCCAAGGCGAGACCTTGGAGGCGGGGACCTTGACCTTCGGGGTGGCCGGCGGCGATGCGAGCCAACAAAGCCAACTCGCCAATGAGTTCAGCTTGGCCGACGCTTTGGCCGGCGCCGGCGCGCCGATGGATCGCGACCTAGACATGCTGATAAGTACGGACGCGTTCGCGATCCTTTGACCGCTCGCCAAATCGCGCCGGTTGGGCTCAAACACACCGACCGGCGCAATTTGGAGGACGCCCTATGGAATCCCTAGCCCAAGACCTACGCGTCATGGTGCGCACCCCCTTGTCCCCCGCCCATGTGGAGGCGTTGCGCGCGGCGGGAGAGGAAGTCACGTTCGAACCTGGCGATCTGGTTGCGCGCGTCGGCGAGCCCATGGACGCGTTTTTCTATGTACTAGAAGGCGAGATCGAGGTCGCGGACCCCCACACCGGCGAGCGCCGGGTGCCCTCGACCCTAGGGCCGTCTCAATTCACTGGTGAAATCGCGTTTTTAAGCGGTGGGGTGAACACTCTGCCCTTGCGCGCCTGCCAGCCGACCCGGGCCCTTCGGGTGGACCGTCCGGTAATGCTCGATCTCATGGCGAAAATCCCGGAGATGAGCGACATCATCATCACGGTCTACGCGGCCCGTCGCCGGCGCATGCTCGAGCAGGGCAACTCCAGCCTCACCGTCATTGGCGCGGACGCCAATCGCGAGCTGCGCCGCATCGCCGCGTTTGCCGGGCGCAACCGGATTCCGCTCACCACCCTGGAGCTTGGCTCTCCGGAAGCGCGCGCCCTGTGTGACCGGCTGGGCTGTTCGCCTGACAAGCCTGTGGTGGTGTTTGGCGATAACCAAGTGCTCGACGCGCCGAGCCCGGATCAGATCGCCAAGCTGTTGCGGTTAGACCTGGCGCTGACCTGCGGTTCGGTGGTGGATGTGTTGATCGTCGGCGGTGGTCCCTCCGGCGTGGCGGCCGGCGTTTACGCCGGCGCGGAAGGGCTTGAGGCGCTGGTGGTCGAAGAACTCGCCATTGGCGGACAGGCCGGAACCTCCTCGCGCATCGAAAACTATATGGGCTTCCCCACCGGGATTTCCGGCGCGGACCTGGTCTGGCGCGGTGAAATTCAGGCGATGAAGTTTGGAACCCATTTCGCCATGCCCCGGCGGGTGACCACGCTGAGCCAAGACCCCGACGGCCTGTATAAAGCCACACTCGATAACGGGGTCATGGTGGGCGCCCGCGCCATCGTGGTGGCCACAGGGGTGCAATACCGCCGGCTGCCGCTGGATCGGCTAGCGGACTTCGAAGGCGCAGGCGTTTATTACGCCGCCACCGACACCGAAGCGCGTTATTGCCGCGACGCCGAGGTCGTCGTGATCGGCGGGGGCAATTCGGCCGGTCAGGCGGCGATGTTCCTCTCCCGCTCCGCCAGCCACGTCCATGTGCTGGTGCGTGGGAACTCCCTGGCCGCATCCATGTCCTCTTACCTCTCCAGCCGGTTAGAGGCAGACCCCGCCATCACCCTGCACTATCACACCGAAATGACCGCCCTGCACGGCGCGGACGATCTCAACGCGATCACCGTGCGCGACAAGGCCAAAGGCGAAACGCGCCAGATGGCGTGCTGCGCGGCCTTCATCATGGTGGGCGCGGCGCCGAACACGGGCTGGCTATCCGGACTGGTGGAGCTTGACGCCAAGGGATTCGTGAAAACCGGCCCCGATGTGGGCCAAGACAACCCCTTCGCCGCCTCCCGTCCCGGCGTTTTCGCGGTGGGCGATGTGCGCGCTGGCTCCGTGAAACGGGTCGCCGCGGCCGTGGGCGAAGGCTCGGTGGTGATCTCCAAGGTCTGGGAACACGTGAACCGGACCCGCGATTGACGCGCGTTTAGCGACGAGAGTGATGAAACCGTGGCCCGTGAATGCGAGCGGCCAGCTTAGTCCCTGAAAATGGTGGGCGGTACTGGGATCGAACCAGTGACCCCTACGATGTCAACGTAGTGCTCTCCCGCTGAGCTAACCGCCCGGGCCATTTCGCGAAGCGAGGCGTATACCGCCCCCACAGCTTGGACGCAAGGCGGTTGATCCGAACCGGTCGACGATCGGATTCAGGGAATCTTATCACGTTTCAGCGATCTGCTTGGCGCATAAAAACACGTGCGCGTGATCATTCTCGCGCCCGCTTGAGATCGGTTTCAGGAGTCGCCCCATGTCCTTGATGCGCCGTATGCAAATGCTTTCCGCTCTGGTGTTCGCCTTAACCGGCGTGGCCGTGTTCGCCAATTGGATGCTCGGTAAAGGCGCCAAATTCCACGAAGTAAATTCGCTACATTATATTTATTCTGACCAGTTGGAGGCCGAGCTCCAGCGGTTAGTTGACACGGGCGACACAGCGGACGCCGCCATGTTGACGCGGTTGGTCAAGGATATTCGACTCCAGCCAGCCACGGTGATCAAGCTGGTTAATCCCCTCGATACGCTTGTGATGACCCTGCTCGGCACCGCGAATGCAATCGAGATTTGCTATGACGACATCGCCATTGCCGATCGCGCTTTGGCGCAAATTGCGCGCTATCGCTCCGGCGAGATCGACACCGCGGGCTTGGTCGCCGCCCTCAACCCGGCCATGGAGGGATTTAAGAATAGCTCGAACCTGTTCGTTGAGCCGGTGTTCAAGACCGTCGGCTTCATTGTCACCGCCATGAGCGTTATGACGTTGCTGGCGGGCTTAGGGATTTCCGCCTTCGTCTTGCGCATGGGTCAGCGCCAAATCATCCGCCCTATCCAAGACACCGAAGCCGTGATGACCCGGCTCGCCTCTGACGATCTGGACGTCACCGTGCCTTATGTGGCGCGGACCGACGAAATCGGCGCCATGGCGCGCACGGTGGAGACGTTTAAACGCAACGCCCAACAGGTTGCGAGCTTACGCGCCGAGCAAGACGCTCAAACCGCCCAAGCCGCTCAAGACAAGCGCGACGCCCTGTACGCTTTGGCGGATTCATTCGAAAGCCGGGTGATGCAATTGGTTGACGGGCTCGGCCAATCCGCCGACCAGTTGGACGCCCGCGCCAAAACCATGGACGAGGCCGCTCAAACCGCCGGGGTTCAAGCCCAGGACGCCGACCAAGCCGCCCAGCAAAGCCGCCAGGAGATCGATGAAACCGCCAGCGCGTCTCAGGCCGCCTTAGGCGCAGCGCGCGAAATCGCCGACGATATGGCGTCGGCCGATCAAGCCTCCAAGGCGGCTGCGGAGAAGGTGCGTGAAACCGACCAGGCCGTCCAAGCCCTGTCCCAGGCCGCCAACCGCATCGGCGCGGTGGTTCAATTGATCTCCGACATCGCCGAGCAGACGAATTTGCTTGCGCTGAACGCCACCATTGAGGCCGCCCGCGCGGGCGAGGCGGGCAAAGGCTTCGCGGTGGTGGCCACCGAGGTGAAACAGCTCGCCGCTCAGACCGCCACGGCGACCCAAGACATTCAAGGCCATATCGACGGGGTCTCTGGGGCGACGGAAGCCACGGTCTCCGCCATGGCCGAGATCGCCGCGGCGGTGAACCAGCTCGAAGGCATGGCCGCCCGGGTCAATGCGGCGGTGGAAAGCCAGAACGCCGCGCTGGGCGATATCGCCCGCTCGACCCAATCCATTGCGGGCATGGCCGAGCAAACCTCGCGCAATGTGGGTCAAGTGCGCGCGGAGACGGAGAAGACGGGCCACAGCGCGAAAGAAACCCAAGACTTGGTCAGCGTTTTGGGCGAGCAAGCCCACCGCTTGCGGTCCGAAGCCAAGGACTTTGTGGAGCAAATTCGCGCGGCGTAAAGCCTAAGGCCAAGCGGACGGTCGCACCGCGTGCAGCGGCGCGACTGATCCGGGCGTTTACGGCGCGCCGTCGCGTAATGCGGTCCAGCTCGCCGGCTGGGTCAGCAAATCACGCAAACCGTTGATATTGCGCTGGGCGATTTCGGCCGCGGTGTCCGCGCCCGCGATTTGCTCAGCTTCGGTGAACCGGCCCTGAAGCCCCACCGCCAGCGCGAGGTTCTGACGCGCCTGTGCGCCGCTTCCCGGGGCCTCCACCGCTTGGCGCAGCCAACGCTCCGCTTCTTCCGGATCGCCGCCGATCAGATAGCTAAGCCCCATATTAGTCAACGCATTGGCGTGGGCGGGGCTGTAGCGCAGCGCGTCAGCATAGCTCGCACGCGCCAGGGCGGGCCGATCGGCGAGTTCATAAGCCACGCCCAACGCATTCATCAGGCCGGGGTCGTTGGGCGACACCGCCAAGGCGGCGCGCACCGCATCCACCGCAGGCAAGCCCGCGCCCAACGCCACGCTGGCCAGCGCGAGCTGTCGGGTCAGTTCCACGTCGGCGGGGTAAAGCGCGAGGCTCTGGCGGGCCACTTCCACGGCCCGCTGATGGCTGCCGATCGCGCGCAAGGCGCGGGCTAAGTTCCGCGCGGCCTCAAGGTCGCCAGGGTTCTTGTCAAATTCGTCCGCCCAAAACGTCGCTTGGGTCAACAGATCCAGTCGGCCCACCGCTTCGCGCGCCTCCGCGCTCGCGGGCGCGATCGACTTCTGCGCCAAGGCGTCGCCGACCTCCTCCAAAACCGGGTCCGTGGTCGCGCACGCCGTCGCCATAAGCGCCAACAGCCCCGCCGGCCCTAAACTGCGTCGCGCGCCCATCGGCGATCCTCCCTGCCGTTTCAACCCCCTTATCGCCCGGTCTATGTTAACGGCTCGTTTAGGCTGTTTTGGCGCTCGTCCCGGCGCCGCATCGCAAAGGAGTCGCTTGTGCCCGCATCGTCTGATTTGATCTGCGTCAAGGCTGAGGGCCATGGGGTTCCAATTTCGGCCATCCGATCGGACCAGGCCGAGACGATGATTGCGGCGCTGCCCGAAGCTCAGAGCGCCTTCGCCCAAGCGATGGTGTTTGACGGCCGGGCGGGCCAAATCCTCGCTATTCCGGACGCCGACGGCGCCCTCGCCCAAATCCTGTTCGGGCTTGGCGAGGGGGCGGATCCGTTCGCGGTCGCCGCGTTAGCCGAAACCCTGCCGGCGGGGGATTACCGCTTTGATCCGGTTCCTGAGGGCCTGGACCCCAGCTTGGTCGCCTATGGCTGTGGGTTGGCCGGCTATCGCTTCGACCGGTTCAAATCCGCGCCGGCGCGGCGGGCGCGATTGGTGGCGCCCCCGGGCGTGGACCCGGCTGAAATCGGCCGTCTTTTAGACGCAACCGCGCTCGCGCGCGATCTCATCAACACCCCGGCGGGGGATTTGGGGCCGGTCGCGCTGTCCCAAGCCGCGCGCGATTTGGCTAAGCGCTATGGCGTTGAGGCGGAGATCATTCAGGGCGAAGCGTTGGAGACGGGCTTTCCCATGGTCGCCGCCGTGGGCCGCGCCGCAGAGGAAGCCCCACGGGTGGCTCATTTCGAATGGGGCCCTGAAGACGCGCCACGCCTCGCCGTCATCGGCAAAGGGGTGTGTTTTGACTCCGGCGGGCTCGACCTGAAACCCGCCGACGGCATGCGCCTGATGAAGAAGGATATGGGCGGCGCCGCCCAGGCCCTCGCTTTGGCGCGTCTGATCATGGACGCCGGGCTGAACGTCCGGCTGCACCTGGTGCTCTCGATCGTTGAAAACGCCATTGGCGGGAACGCTTTCCGGCCCGGGGACATCCTGCGCTCTCGCCAGGGCCTGAGCGTCGAAGTCGACAACACCGACGCGGAAGGCCGGCTCATCCTCGCCGATGCGCTGAGCTTCGCCGCGGAGCGCGCGCCAGCGCTCATGTTGGATTTCGCCACCCTCACCGGCGCGGCGCGTGTGGCGCTGGGCGCTGAGATGACGCCGTTTTTCGCCACAGACGACACCATCGCCGACGAGTTAACCGCAGCCGGGGTCGCTGAACAGGATCCGGTCTGGCGCTTACCGCTCTATGCGCCCTACAAGGCGGATTTGGACAGCGCCGTGGCGGATATGAAAAACATGGGCGATCGGTTTTTTGCAGGCGCGATCATGGCCGCACTCTTCATGCAGCGCTTTGTCAAGGATCGGCCCTGGGTCCATTTCGACGTCTATTCCTGGAACCGTCACACCCGTCCCGGTCGACCGGTGGGTGGCGAGATGATGACCGTGCGGGCCGTCTATCGCGTCTTGCGGGACCGGTTCGGAACCCGGTGATCCGCTGCGCCCAGCGAGCGGAGCTCGCGATATCGTATTACGATAAATTCACGTGTTCTTGAGCGGTGTTTCGGGCATACCTTATCGAGCATCGATAAGGGAGTTCTGGGATGGTCAGAATCATTCAAGGCGCACTCGCGGTCAGCGCCGCAATCGCCGTGTCGGCCGCGGCCATCGCCGAGCCGCGTTTCACACTGTACGTCGTTGAAAGCGGTGACGACACAAACGCGGCTGTCGCGCGGGAGTCCGATGGCGCGATGACCGGCGTCCGTATCGACGGCCGGGGTCGAGAGAACGAACTGAGCCGCAGCGAACTTCGCGCCATGATCGCGGACGCTGAGGCCTACGCGCGCGAGGCGGAGCGAGCCTTAGGCGCGGACGCCTCCGGTAAAGATATTTCGATCACCATCAAAGACGGCGACAGCGAAATCGATATTCAGTCGGACGTGTCGATCAGTATCAGCGACGGCGAGGACCAGGTGGTGCTGCGGACCGGCCAAAGCGGCGGCGTGTTCATTCGAACCGACGGCGATAACGGCGAACGGGTCACGGTGGTGGGCGACGGAGACGAGCAAAACACCGTCATTATCGCCGGAGCGGACGCTGATGCGGCTGAAGACTTTATCGACGACCTGGACGATGTCAGCCGCGAGACAAAACGGGCCATGAAGGCGGCGCTCGAGCTTTAGACGCACGCCCCAAAAAAAAGCGGGCTGGCGATCCAGCGCCAGCCCGTCCTTAAGACAGTCGGTCGGTCAGAGACGTCTCCTCCCCGAAACGTCGGTCATCGAACCCTCGTCCAATAACTGTTTGAGATGTCAACAAACGTTCACCGCTCTGTCAACGCTCAGAGTCAGGCGGTTTCGCCCGCCGCCACCCGAAACGCCCGCCATAACGGGTTGGGCGAGGCGAAAACATAGCGGGCGTCTTGGGCGAGGACCGGACCCAGCCCCGCTTGCTCAAGGGCGCGGCACGCTGTCGCCAGGCCGGCTGTTGGACAGAACAGCGTCAATCTCCCGCTCACGGCGCCGGCGTCTATGGTCGTGATCGCCGCGTCAGAGATCAGCGTCTCAACGATGGTCTGTTGAGGCTGGGTCTCCGGCGCGCGAGCCTGGATCGTTTGGCCCCGCCGCGCCCGAGCGAGCGCCTCGATCACGTCGAGTAAGCGCTCCAAGGCGCTCAAAACCGGGGCTGACCAAGGCGCCGTCAAGGCGGCGGCCAGTTGGGCTTGGCTTTTGAGGATTACACCGTCATTGAGGATTTTGAGATGGTTAGCCGCCAGGGTTCGGCCCGTGGTCTTAATATCGACAATCACCTCCGCCACTCCGGCCGCCGGCGTCCCCTCCGTCGCGCCTAGGCTGTCCACGATCCGATAATCGCTGATTTCATGGTCGGCGAAAAACCGGCGCGTGAGCGTTCGGTATTTGGTGGCGGCGCGTAACCGCCGGCCGGTCCGGGCGCGATGCGCGACGCAAACCTCGTCAAGATCCGCCATGGTCGTCACATCGACCCAGCCCTGCGGGGCTGCGACCACAAGATCAGCGAACCCAAATCCCAAAGGCTTGATCAAGCCGATAACGCCGTCGAGCGCGCCGACGGTTTCGCGCAGCAAATCCTCTCCGGTCACACCGAGATGGATCGAACCCGCCTGCAGCGCTCCGGCGATTTCGCTCGCTGACATCAAGCGAACGTCCACATCGGCCGCGCCCGGCATATCCGCCGAATAGCCCCGCTCCCCACCGGTCTTACGCACGCTTAGTCCGCAGTCGGCGAAATACTCTAGCGCTTGCTCTTGCAGCCGGCCTTTGGACGGTAGCGCCAGGATAAGCCGATCCGCCGGGCTCATGGGCGCGTCTCGCGGGCTAGCGCGCGGCAAGCGGCGGCTTTGGCCGCGCGGTCGGGCCGCACCATGGCGCCGACGGCCGGCGCCGGTTCGGCGGCCCCCAAACGACTGGCCAGGCCATCATAACGCCCGCCCGCGGCGACAATCGCTTCTGAGCCGAGTTCTGCGACGCGATATTCGAAAAATGCGCCGTCATAATAGGTGAAATGTCGCCCGTAACCGAGGCTGAACCGGGCGCGGTCGAGCGCCAAACCTGCGGCGTCGAATGCGGCTAACCGTCGGCGCCAGGTTTCAAACGCCTGGGCGACAGCCGGGGTCTCGGGGGCGCGCGCTTGCAACGCTTTGAGCGTCGGTTCTGGCGCGCCCTCGAGGCTGACAAGCGCGTTTATCGTTTCGACGTCCTCAGCGGCGAGGCGCGGCGCGTCCACTTCGAAGGCTTGTTCGGTCAGCCGCGCGGCGATCGCCGCCACGCTGCGTCCGCCCACAGGGGTGACCCCTGAGAGCGCCATCAGCTCGTCCAAAGCGGCCTCGGCTTGGTCGGGGCTCAGGCCACGCAACGCCGCGCCCAGAGGCGACACAGCGGCCGTGGCCGGCGCGGCGGCGGCGTGTAGAACGGCCTTGAACGCGCGTGGCCGGGCGTAATTGCGCTTGAGTTTGGCGCCCCAGGGTTCAGGCAAGCCGAACGCGTCGAGCAAAACGGCGAACAGCCCGCTTGCGCCCAAATGCAAGACGCCGCCGCCCGCGCCCGCCGCTTGGGCCGCTCGGATCGCCAGGGCGAAGGTCTCCGCCTCTGCGGTCAGAGGGTCGGGGTCGCGGAACCGTTCCAAGCCGATTTGCGGGATTTGCTGGGGCGAGCCATCTGCCGGGGCCGCGCGAAACGCCACGCCGTCATAGCGATAAGCCCGCGCTGAGCGGCCATCCCGCGCCAGATAGGCCCGGCAAACCGGCACAGTGAATTCGGTGCGCAAACACATGGTTGGCCCCGGCGTGTCCGCGATCATCAACAGCCTTTGGCGCATGGCCTCGCCCGAAAGGTCGAGCAGAATCGACGCTGGCAGCAAAAACGGCGGATCAATGTCCTCGGCACGCGCCTCGGCGAACACCGCACGCACCGCGTCAAAGGCGGCCTGACTGTGCGCCGTCTCACTCAAGGCTTATCCCCGCGATCAAGCATCTCGCGTACGGCGGCGACAACGCGGACTTGTTCGGTCGGGTCCGTAGGGTCAACCATCGGGATCGAGACTTGGGCCGGCTGGGCCTCCCGCCAGGCCTTGTTGTCGTCGATCGTTTTGGCGAGCTCGGCGCCCAAAACCAGGTCCTTCACGGTCAATTGGCCCGCTTGACGTTCGTCCTCGCCACGAATGATGGCCAGGCGCGCGCCGCGTTTATCGGCGTATTTCAGCTGGGTTTTCATGCCCGCGCCGCCGAGATACACCTCCGCGGGCACGCTGGCGTCGCGCAGCGCGCGGGCGAGGCTGAAATAGTCCGCCAAAGCGTCCGCCTCAAGCGACAGGATCACCACCGGCGCGGCCGTTTCGGTTCCCCCTAAACGGCCCAGGGCGGCGAGTGCTGCGGAGAACCGGGTGACGCCGAAGGAAAACCCAGTCGCGGGCACGGTTTGACCTTTGAACCGCGCGACCAGGTCGTCATACCGACCGCCCCCGCCGACGGACCCGAACCTTGCCGGTTCGCCACGGTCATTCACCGTCTCCAGTTGCAGCTCGACCTCAAACACCGGCCCGGTGTAATAGGCCAATCCGCGCACGACGGACGGGTCAAACGCCGCGCGCCGGTCGCTTACCCCTAACCGGTTCAGCAACGTATCCATGACGGCCAACCCCGCGAGAGCGTCCTCCGCGCCCGCCAGACCGGCCAATGCTGAGAGGGTGTCCGCCCGGCTCTCCCCGCCGGCTTGGACAAAGTCGAGAATTCGTTTCACCCCAGCCGGATCGAGACCTGCGCCTTTGGTGTAATCCCCGCTTTCGTCCTTCCGACCCGCGCCGAGCAGCGCCTCCACCCCGCTCAGCCCTAGGCGATCGAGCTTATCGATGGCGCGCAACACGGCGAGCCGTTGTGCCCGCCCCGCCTCGGTGTCCGGCAAACCGGATTGGGCCAGAACCGCATCCAGCAAACGCCGGTCATTGACCCGAACGACGTACTCGTCCTCGGCCAGACCCGCGGCACCCATTACCTCTGCGGCGAGCGCGATCATCTCAGCGTCCGCAGCGGGCCCCGGCGCGCCAACACTGTCCGCATCGCATTGTTGGAATTCGCGAAATCGACCGGGTCCGGGCTTTTCGTTACGAAACACCGAGCCGGTTTGATAGCGGCGAAATGGCTTGGGCAGGCCGTCATAGCGCTCGGCGACGAACCGCGCCAAGGGCGCGGTCAGATCATAGCGCAAGGCCATCCATTGCGCGTCATCATCTTGGAACGCAAAAACGCCCTCGTTCGGCCGGTCGCTATCGGGCAAAAACTTGCCCAAGGCGTCGGCGTATTCAAAGGCGGGCGTCTCCAGCGGCGCGAAACCATAGGATTCGTAGACCGCAGACGCGTTCGCGATCAGCCCGCGCTCGGCGGCGATGACCTCGGCGGTCTTGTCCTCGAGCCCGCGCGGACGTCGGGCCTTGGGCCGAAAGGTCTTTTGTTTCTTTGCGCTCGCCATAACGGGGGCGGTCTAGCCTGGCGCGCCGCGCCGGACAAGCGGGGAGGTGACCGCGGATCTAAGCCAGCGCCGCTTTCGCGCGCGCAATCAAGGCGTGGGTGGAGGCGTCATGGACCCCCGCCGCCCCGCCCTCAAGTTCATGGGCGATGTGGGTGGCGAGCGCTTTGCCCAACTCCACCCCCCATTGATCGAACGCATTGATCCCGAACACCAAAGATTGGGTGAAGGTGGCGTGCTCATAAAGCGCGATAAGAGCGCCGAAACTCTCCGCGCTTAAGCGATCGAGCAGGATCGTTGTGGACGCGCGATCGCCTGGAAACGTTTTCTGGGCCGCCAGCGCGTCCAGGGCTGCGTCACTCAGGCCAGTGTCAGCCAGCTCAGCGCGCGCTTGGGCGGTGGTTTTGCCCGCCATCAACGCTTCGGATTGGGCGAAACAATTCGCCAAGGTCAGCCGTGTGCGGTGCGCATCGCCTTCATCCGGGTTCGTCACGGCGATGAAATCCACCGGGACTTCGTCGGGGCCCTGATGGAGTTGTTGAAAGAAGGCGTGCTGCGCGTTGGTGCCTTCCGCGCCGAACACCACCGCGCAAGTCGGCGCGGCCGCGGGCGCGCCCGTGGGCCCCACGGATTTGCCGTTAGACTCCATCTCCAATTGTTGCAGATAGTTCGGCAAAAGCCGCAACCGGGTGGCGTAAGGAATGACCGCGCGGGCGCCGCCCCCGCCCGCCGCCCCGTGGCAAGCCGCAAAAACCCCCGGTTACGCCGCGGGGTTTTCGGGCAACGGCGCGGGGTGGTAATGCGGGTCGATCACGGCGGC
>JBHJGU010000149.1:0-2711 GCA_050331475.1 Maricaulaceae bacterium
GTCGTAAGCGGGGCCCTCGGGATCAACATCCGACCAATCGGGTTCGCGCCGCGCCGCGCGGGCGCGTTGCATCCACTCATGCGCGGCGGCGAGATCACCGGTTGCTTGGGCGACTTGGGCGGCCAGCCCGCACAGCCGCGCCGAGGGCTCCTCGCGCTTGAGCACCTTATCGAGCACGAGTTGGGCTGCGGGGCCTTCGCCGGCGAGTAAATGCAGTTCGGCGGCGAGAATCCGGCTTTCACGGTGCTCGGGCTGAATTTGCACCAGCCCCATCATCCGCTTAACGCGCGCTTTGACCGCCTCGTTCTCTTTAAGGTCGCGATACGCCAAGGCGATGGCGGGGTGGGGCGCAGTTTCCCAGGCGTTTTCCAAAACGCCCGCCGCGCGCCAGCCTTTGTTGTGCATCATAAACAGACGAGCGGCTAGGGCGGCGCCGGGCGCGAAGCCTGGTGCGTCTTGGGTGGATTTCTCCGCCGCCATCAAGGCCTTGTCCATCTCCGCGAGATCTTCCTCCCGCGCGGCTTGGGCGGCGTAAAGCACGGCGCGGCGGCGCTTGGCGGCGTCGTGCGCTATATGGCCGTGTTTTTCGCCCGATGTCAGGCTCGCCAAGGCCTCTTCCCAGGCGGCGCCGGAAACCTGAGCGTCGAACAAGGCTTCGAACGCCCATTTTGCCGCCGGGTTGGCTTCGAACGCGAATTTCGCATGCGCGATCACCGCCGCGGTGTCGCCTTTCTCCGCCGCCGCTGCGGCTAGCCCGCGTCGGGCGGCGACTTGCGCTTTCTCCGACTCCAGCAGGCTTGCGAATTCCGCCTCTGCGGTGGGGCGATCCTTCATAGCTTCGGCGGCCTGAGCGGCGAGCACCCGGGCGGCGAGGGGGTTGTCGAGCTGCTTGCGCGCCTTGATCGCCGCTTGGCGGGCGTGGGCGGCGTCACCGGCGGCCAAGGCGATCAAGGCGGTCTCCACACCCTCGGCCCCTCGGGCGTTGCGGGCGTGTGCGAGCGCGCGCCGCGACCGCGCGGGCGCGGACCAGATCACCGCGGCAAGCCGCCAGACCAGCACCAAAGCCAGGGACACCAGCATCACCCCGACAATCAAAAAGCCGGACCGGACTTCGTAAACATTACCGCCCAGGCCGATGTCGATCCAGCCTAAAGCGGTGTCGACGTAAAACAGCGCCGCGACGAGCGCGAGCGCTAGTAACAGGAAAAACGCAAAGCGGATCATGGCGAAACTCCTCCCGCCTGGGCGAGCGCGCGGGCCTGCGCGCGATTTAATCGGGCCTCAAGATCGGCGCGCGCGTTTAGGCTCTCGCGCCACGCCTGAAGGCCGGGTCGGTCAGCGGCGGCCGCGGCCGCGCTCAGCGCCGCCTCGAAATCCCCCGCCAGGACGGCGGCGCGGGCGGGCCCCAGCCCGTCCGCCACCGCACCGACAGCGCGCGCGGAGGGGCGCGCCCCTGTGCGAACGCGAACGAAGGTGTTCCACCAAACGTCCCCGGACCGTTTTGGGCGCTCCGATGCGGTGTCCGCCGGGCGGGCGCCGAGGAAAAACGCCCACCCGGGCGGGCGGGACGCGTCCGACGACGGTTCCGCGTCGTCGGCCGGGGGCTCACCCTCGTCGAGCGCGGTTTCCGCATCTGTGCCCGGCGCCGCGGGGGCTGGAGCCGGCGGTTCGGCGTCGCCGATGGGACCTAACGCCAAAGCCGCGCGCGAAGGCACGCCGTCAAACGCGACCGCCTCCAAAGCGGCGAGGTCGGCGTCTTCGGGATAGATCGCGCGCGTCGCGGCGAGGGCGTCAGTAAAAGGTTCGCCCGTGCTCGCCACGCTGATCAGCAAGGCCAGGCGACCCAGGCCGTCTGTCGCGCCTAAGCCGCCATTGGCGGCGCCTTCGAGCGCGCTTAGGCGGGTATCCTGAGCTTGGACCGTTTGCGCGGTCGTCTCAGCCTGGGCGCGGGCGGCCGCCGCGTCTTCGACGACACCATCGAGGGTGGTTCGTATTGAGGCTTCAAGCGCGGCGAGCTGGTCGACCCCATCGCCCCCCGTCGCGATCGCCTCGGTCTGCTCAGCCAGAGCGTCGAGTGTCGTGCGCAGGCGGTCTTGGGTCTCTGACAGGTCAGAGACTTGGCTGGCCAAAGCGGCGAGGCCGGCCACGTCGGTCGCCTCGCCGTCCGCGTCGAGCCCGCTGAGCGTGGTCTGGGCGGCTTCCGACCGGCGCGCAGCGTCCTCCGCGCGGGCGATGGCGGCCTCCAGCGCTGAGGTGTCGAGGCTTTCTCCGGTCTCGGCGGCTTCCAACGCCGCGGCGAGATCGGCGTGTGCGGTCTCCAGGGTCGTGATCCGTTCAGCCAGCACGCCCACGGCCGCGTCGCGCGCGCTTAACTCTTCAGAGGCTGTCTCGCTCTGCTCAGTCAGGCTGGACTGCAAGGCCTCCAATCGCGCGCTGAAGGCCGCGGCGGTGTCGGCTTGCTCGGGGTCCGTCCGCAACGCCTCAAGCTCCGCACTCAGCGTGTCCAAGCGCGCTTCCATCGGATGGGGTGGCGCGAGGGCAGTGACCTGATCAACCAGATCCGGCGCAAACCGCGGCGCCAAAATCGCCAAGGCGGCGCCGAACAGAGCGGCGATAATCAAGAAAAATAGACGGCCCAAAAGGCCAGGCTTCTTCGCGGGCGGCGGCGGATCAGCGTGGCGGGTGTCCGTCGCGGGGGCGCCGGGGGGGGG
>JBHJGU010000150.1:0-14471 GCA_050331475.1 Maricaulaceae bacterium
CCACGTCAGATGGGGCGCAGCCAAAGCGCGAAAGCGGGATGCGTTGCGGCCCCATCTCGCTTGGGAGTCTGTTTGGGACAAAGTACCGGGCCGCTTTTTTCTGATCGCGAAAGGAGCGAATAATGCGAGACTTAACATTGGGCGAAATGGATGTGGTCAGTGGGGGATGCGTCAATGTCGAGGTGCAAACCTTGGACGCCGAGGGTCGGGTGATCGGAACGTCGCAGCAAAGCGTGGGCTGTAATTCAGGGGTCAGTGGCGGCGGCGGATTCGGGTTTGGCGGTTCAGGCCCTGTCGGCAATGGAGGATTTGGATCCCCCGGCTTTAACGGCGGTGGCGGTTTTACAGCTTCGGACGCGGTTGATGACGCCATTGGATTTGTTCCTCCTCAAGCATCCGTTATGCCGGGATCAGCGCAGGTTGTGCATTCAATGAATAATTTACCGAACGCTGTCGACGCTGTCGGCAATGCCGCGCATAACGCCTTAGATATTAATAATAACGGAATTTTGGTTGATGAGGCGGTCTTCGGGCTTGGTCTTGCGGCGGCACTATCTCCAGTCAATGCCGTAGTGCGTGGCGCCAGCGTTGCGGTACCTGTTCTCTCTTACTTCGGAGAATCGGGGGAATAGCTAATAGACGGAGCAGCCCACGTGGCTGCTCCTTTCTACTGTGGAGAAAATCATGGCGAGCATCAGAAATTTTCGAATTATATTGGCTTGTTGTATAATTACTTTCTTTATCCTCGGTTTAATTTATTCCTCTCAGCTTTACAGTAAATATTTTATGTTCTATATAACTATATTTTGGTTCATAATTCTGGGTTTAGAATTTTTATCTGTGCATACGGATATATTGAAATTTCCGAATTTAGAAAGAGAAAATTTACGGCGTTATTTTGTAGTTATGATTCGAGCAGGGGCTGCTTTTTTCGGCGGTGTAGTTACACATAAATACTTATTAACTCTAGATGGTTTTTTATAGTTTGTACATTCGTCTTAGTAATTACACTATATTGCTTATAGATGGCTGCGCATTGATTTATTTGAACTCTATCGCGTTTATTACAAAGTACCGGGCCGCTTTTTTCTGATCGCGAAAGGAGCGAATAATGCGAGACTTAACATTGGGCGAAATGGATGTGGTGAGTGGGGGATGCGTTATTGCGACTTCGGGTTCAGTCAATTCCGAGGGCGAATGGATCGGCGCGCCGAACACAACGTTAATTTGCCCCGAAGATAGTGGTCCAGGCAGCTTTGGCTCCGGCGGTTTTATGGGCAGCGTTGCGGGTGGCGGCGGAAACGGCTTCGGAGGCGGCGGCGAACCCACGCCAGGCTCGCGCGCCTCGATCGAAGCGGAAGACGGTCCAGAGTTTGACATTAGGCAAGTTGTTGATCGTGCGTTGGCGGGGGGTAACGGGCCTCGTCACGTGTTGCGCAGGAGGGGCGGCAACAACGTTTTTTCTTGGCGGGGCCGGTTGTGGTCCGGCGGCCACCTCACTAGGAATCGGCGGTTTTTTTGCGGGCGCAGCTCTAGGGGTTCTGACGGAAGTTGAGGATATGATCCCGTAGTCATTTAGCGCGGGGCTATCGCCCCGCGTCTTCTTCGAAGGAGCTGGCAAATGGTCAATAAAAAAATTGTTTTCAGTTTTGTGATATACTCTATGGCGGCGGTGCTAGTGAAAATTTTATTTAATTATATTTTTTCGCCGAAAATATTCTCTTTTTTTGACATTATTTTCTGCTTACTCTTAGCCATTCTTGGCAGTAAATACGTAATATTTTCTAAAAAAGGTCGTATCTCCAGGCCGGAACCGACGGAATGATTTGGCGTCATCTCGGTTTGATAAATACTTATACGGTGGAAGTCGTCGATCGTTATTGATTGGGTTCGCGCCCTGATCACATCAGGGTGCGAATTTTTAATTGAAGAGGTGGCGTATGGCTAACTCAGTGGATCAACTGGAGTTTATAAGCTTAATTATGTTATTTCTGATGTTTTCGAAATGTATGTTCGCATTTATTATGGGGTATGTCCGTCATAATGGAAAAATTTTTGAAATGTTTAAGAAAGAGGCAAAATTCTATGGATTCTATAAGAGTGCTGATCGATTTGCACGTCGCGCTATTATGGCGCATATTTTAGGACTTTTATTTTCGTCGATCGGTTTGATACAGGTCTTGCCGCATGTCTGATAACCAAATAGCCGGCTTTTAAAATAGCGGTCTAATTAAGCGCTGCGTTAGGTGTTCAGTCGCGGGAAGTGCCGGGTAGGATTGTGGATGAATTGTTTTGGCTGTTCGGTCTAACATTAATTGGCGTATTCGAAGGCGGTCAGGCCTCCAAGTGTTTTGAGTCGCTTGGCGAAGGTGTAGGCGTTGACGAAGGTTTCGAGGTGCTCGCGAAGCTGGTCGTTTGACGCGTAGTGATAGCGTTTGACAGTCGCCTCTTTGAGGGTTCGGTTCATGCGTTCGACCTGGCCGTTCGTCCAGGGGTGGCCGATCTGGGTCAACCTGTGTTCGATCCCGTTTTCCCGGCAGCGCATATCGAACATGTGCGTCATGTATCGCGCCGTCGGCCCGTCGGCGTATCGTGGCGGGAAGGTGAACTGAATGCCGTTATCGGTCAGCACCGTATGGATTTTGTAGGAACAGGCATCGATCAGAGCCTCCAGGAAAGCTAAGGCCGTCTTGTGATTGGCCTTGTCTTCAAGTCGGACAAAGACGAATTTTGAGGTTCCGTCGATGGCGACGAACATATGTAGCTTGCCGTCATCCGTGCGCACCTCGGCGATATCGATATGAAAATAGCCGATGGGATAGGGTTTGAAGGCCTTTTTCGGCTCCGCCTGCGTCTTCATGTCCGGCAGCCGAGAGATGCTATGGCGCTGGTAGAGGCGATGCAGGCTGGAGCGCGTCAGATGCGGAATGCTGTCCGGCAGCGCGTACAGACAATCATCCAGCGCCAGGAGCGTGTGCTTTCGAAAAGCGACGCGAGCCGTCTCTTCCTCTGGCGACAAGCTCGTCGAGCGCGGATTTTTCGGACCCATGGGGGCGTCCTCCACGCTCTGACGGGCGCGCCATTTGCGAACGGTCTTCTGGTTTATTCCGTACTGCTCGGCGAGCTCCGAGACCGAAGCCTTCGATCGCTGTATTGCTTTTCGCACCGCGTACGTGGTCATGGCGCACTCATGTACACCTTGTCCCACATGCCTTTCCTTCATGATGAACCACACCGTGCGGCGATCCCATCACGCCATGGGACTAAACACCTAGGACTCGGGAACGGTCAGAATGATCTTGCCTCGCGCCGTGCGGTCGACAAGCCGCGTGAGCGCTTCGCTTGCCTGCTCCAGCGGCCAGGTCTCTTGGATATCGGGGCGGATGGCGCCTTGGGCGTAAAGCGTGAACAGCGCCGTCATGTTCGCATGGTGTCGGTCCGGCTCCGCCATCAAGTGCGCGCCCCAAAACACGCCGACAATGTCGCATCCTTTCAAGAGCGGCAGGTTAAGCGGGATCGCCGGTATGCCGGCGGGAAAGCCGATCACCAGATATCGCCCGCGCCACGCGATCGCGCGCAAGGCCGGCTCGGCGTAATCCCCGCCCACCGGATCAACGATCACATCCGGGCCTTGGCCGCCGCACGCGGTTTTAAGCTGTTTGGAGAGCGCTTTCTGGGCGGCTTTATCCAGTGGACCAGGGGGATAGACCACCACCTCTTGCGCGCCGGCTTCGCGCGCGGTCGCGGCTTTCGCGTCCGAGGAGACCGCGGCGATCACCGCCGCGCCTCGGGCCTTGGCGATTTGGATCGATGCGACGCCAATCCCGCCCGCGCCGCCCAGCACCAGAACCCGCTCGCCCGCCGCCAAGCGACCCCGGTCCACCAGCCCATGCCACATGGTGGCGTAGGTGAGGACGAGCCCGGCGGCGTGCTCGAACGACATCGCCGCAGGAATTGGCGTCACGCTGGCGGCCGGACAGACCACATGGCTGGCGTAACCGCCGTAAAGCAGCACAGCCAATACCCGGTCCCCCACGGCGACGGCCTCGACGCCGGGTCCAACCGCTTCGATGACGCCGGCGACTTCGCCGCCGGGCGCGAACGGCCGCTCCGGCTTGAACTGGTAGCGGTCCGCAATGATTAGCGTGTCCGGAAAATTCACGCCCGCGGCGCGCACCGCAATGCGGACCTCGCCGGGGCCGGGATCGGGCGTTTCGAGGGTTTCCAGGGACAAGCTGTCCGGACCGCCGGGGCTGCGGCTGAGCATCGCCTTCATGGGGGCGCCTTTCTAAGGTTGAATGGTCGTCGACAATTTAAGCGGAAGGGGGCGCGGCGCGCGAGCCGCGATGGGCATGACGCAACATCACACGCCAGCGCTGGCGCTGCATGGCGGAGCCGGCGCGCGACCCGGTCGGGACTACACCCGCGAAGAGGCTCACCTTGCCGATTTGGCCGCCCGAGGCTGGGAGGCGCTGCAATCGGGCGCCGCCGCCTTGGATGTGGTCGAAACCCTGGTGGCGAACATGGAGGCGTCGGGCCTTTATCTCGCGGGCAAAGGCGCGTGCGCCAACGCCCAAGGCCGATTCGAACTGGACGCTTCGATCATGGACGGCGCCACGCGCCGCGCGGGGGCCGTGTGTGCCCTTGAAGGGTTTGAAAGCCCGATCCGTGCCGCCCGCGCGGTAATGGAGCAAACGCCCCATGTCATGCTTGCTGGCGCGGGCGCGTGTGAGTTCGCGCGGTCCGAGGGGCTCGCGACGATCCCTGATCCCGCGGCTTATTACACTCCTTCGGTGCAAGATTCTTTGGCGACCGACGCGTTGGGCGTGGGCACTGTGGGCGCGGTCGCTCGGGACGCCCGAGGCCACCTCGCCGCGGCGACGTCTACAGGCGGCGTCATCGCAAAACTGCCGGGCCGGGTGGGCGACACCCCGCTCATCGGGGCGGGCACCTGGGCGGATAATCGGGTTGCGGTCAGTTGCACCGGTCAGGGCGAGTTTTTTATCCGCGCGGCGGTCGCTGCGGACGTGGCCGCTCGGGTCGCTTACGCCGAACTGGGCTTAGGCGAGGCGGCGGCCGGCGCGCTCTTGGACATGCAGCGCTTGGGCGGGCAAGGCGGGCTGATCGCCGTCGCCGACACGGGCGCCCCCGTGACGCCTTATCTCAGCGCCGGGATGAAACGCGCTTGGATCACGCCCCACGGCACGGTGTGCGCGGCGACGTTTGATCCGCCCATGGGCTGCGGCGCGCCGGGGTGACGCGACGGGCCCGTGGGTTAAAACTTGTTGGGAAACAGCTTCTGGACCATGCCCAGCATGCCAGAAAACGCCAAGGGAGCGTCCGTCACCGCCAGCACGACGCAGGCATGATCGGGGTCCGCTTTCGGCTGGTGGGTCGTTTCCTCGCCGACGACGCAAACCTCGCCGGGTCCGAAATGAGCGCCGCCCGCGATGAAACCGCCCTCTAACACCAAGGTGTATTCTTTCCCCCGGTGAGAATGGGTCGGCGTCGCCCGACCGGCTTCGATGTAAAGGATCTCCGCCTTCATCGCGCCGTCGGTCATGACGGTCATGCGCCGAATGCCCGGCCCGGCCGGGGCCAGACTTTCCCCTTGCTCCGCCGCCGCCAAGGCCGCGCCGCGCAAGGGTTCAGGAAAGTTCAACAATGTCTGCAGATCGCCGCCGGCGTTCAGGGCGGCGCTGATATGGTCGTCATCACCTTCAAGCGCAGCGTCAATAGCGGCGAGCACGGCGTCAGCCGAAGCTTGCACAGGCGTTGTCGGATGGGCGTCCAAGAATGCGCCGCCCAGCGCGTCGGCGATTAGCCGGTCGACCCGCGTTTGCGCGTTTAGCGCCGCCCGGGTGTCGAACATCAACCGCAGCGCGGCGTTGGCTCGGCCCGACGCGCACGCTTGGGTCAGTTCATCTTCGAATGCGCCTTCAAACATGGGTTTGCTCGCGTCCGTCCTCGAATGTGATTTAGCGCCGCAGTCGAGGCGCTTCAACCTATCCTACCGCTCGACGAAAGGATATTGAGCGATTTCCCGGACCGTCAAGCTGGCGCAACTCAAATCTGTCCAAGGTGATTTACAATTCGCCATCAAGTTTCTTTCGAAGCTTTCCAAACGCCAGCCGCAGCCGGGATTTCACCGTGCCCAGGGCGATCCCGGTCGTCTCAGCGATCTCCGCATGGGTGCGTCCCTCGAAAAACGCCAACCGCAACAACGCAACTTGATCCTCCGGCAGATCCGTGAGCGCGGCGCGCACCCGCGTTTCGCGTTCAGCCGCGCTAAGCGCCTCGTCGGGCTGGGGTTCGGGCTCGGCGTAAAGCGCGGGATCGTCAAAGTCCAATACCGCTCGACGGTCTTGGCGCAGCACATCAATGCGCCGGTTGCGCGCGATGCGGAACACCCACGTCGACACCGAGGCCAAAGCCCGGTCGAACTGCGCGGCCTTCCGCCATAAGGTGGCCATCACGTCTTGGGTCAATTCTTCAGCGACGGACTCGGCGGCGCCCAGACGCATCAAATAAGATTTCACCCGTGGTGCGTAATAGCCAAACAATTCCGCAAATGCGGCCCGGTCTTGGCGTTGCGCCACGGCTTCGAGCAAATCCGCCGCGTGCTCGCGATCCAAGCCGGTTGGGTGATCGCTTAAAGAGGAGGTCAACGGCTAAAGGTCCATGTCATACGACGAGCGGCGCGCCGCTTAAGCTCTGATCAAGGCAAATCGCGCCTGCGAAATCAACCCGACGCTCGGGCGCGCCGATCGACGCCGTTGCGCGGGCGCGTCCCTTTCGACCCCGGAGACGATTTATGAGACGACAGATTTTAGCGCTCACCCTGGCTGCGTTCGCCGCGGCGTTCTCGCAGGCCGCGCGCGCACAATCCCCCGACGCCGCGGTGCTCGGTCAATTCCAAGACTGGTCGGTCCTCGAACGGGTCGTGGACGGCGAGCCGGTGTGCTTTGCGCTCACAGAAGCCTCGGACAAAGCGCCCAAGTCGGTGCGACACGGTGATGTGTACTTTCTCGTCTCCACTTGGCGCTCAGGCGTGGCGAGCGAGCAGCCCAGCCTGTTCGTCGGCTATCCTTTGCGCCCGGACGCGACGCCCACGGTGCGCATTGGCTCAGACCGCTTCGACATGTTCCCCGACCAAAGCGAGGCGTTTATCGAGGCGCGCCGGGACGAACAGAACCTGATCCGGGCCATGCGCGCGGGCTCGACCATGCGCGTGGAGGCGGTGTCGGCGCGCGGCACCCGCACGGCGTATCAGTTTTCGCTCTCCGGGGTCAGCGCCGCGCTAAACCGAATGGCGCAAACCTGCGGATGACGGCGCGACGATTTCTCGCTATGGCGAGGGCTGAATTGCGAAGGAGAGCCCCTTGGGCGTCACCCTGAATCTGTCAGCCGCCACCGCCGCGGCGCTTCCAACCGGTCCGCAATCGCTGATCGGGCTGACCCGAAGCGAGCTTGCGGCGACGCTTGAGACGCTCGGCGTTGAGCCTAAGAAAGCGCGGATGCGCGCGAGCCAGCTTTGGCGGTGGATCTACCATTACGGGGTCAGCGATTTCGCCGCCATGACGGATGTCTCCAAAATGCTGCGGTCCGATCTGGCCGAGCGGGCGAGCTTGGCGCGCCCGGAGGTCGTCTCCGCCCAGGTCTCCCAAGACGGCACGCGGAAATGGCTCATTCGGTTTGGCCCGGGCGCGGAGGCGGAGACCGTGTTCATTCCCGATGTGGGCAAAGCGGGCGCGTTGTGCATTTCCAGCCAAGTGGGCTGCACGCTGAACTGCACCTTTTGCCACACCGGCACCCAGCGGCTGGTGCGTAACCTTACGGCCGCGGAGATCGTCGCTCAAATCCTCATCGCGCGGGATGATTTGCAGGATTGGCCGTCCTCGAACGAAGATCGCGCCATCACCAATATCGTCTTCATGGGCATGGGCGAGCCGCTTTATAACCTCGATAACGTGGTCAAAGCGGTCGAGGTGCTCTCTGATGGCGACGGGATCGCCATTTCCCGTCGACGCATCACGGTGTCCACCGCCGGCGTTGCGCCGCAGATCCCGGTTCTGGGCGAGCGGGCGGGGACCATGCTGGCGATTTCATTGCACGCGACGACCGATCCGCTGCGTGACGAAATCGTGCCGATTAATCGGAAATATCCGCTCGACACCTTGTTCGAGGCGATCCGCGCCTATCCGGGCTTAAGCAACGCCAAGCGCGTCACCTTCGAATACGTCATGCTCAAAGGCGTGAATGACAGCCTCGCTGAAGCCAAGGCGCTGGTGAAGCGGCTCGCGGGCGTGCCCGCGAAAATCAACCTCATCCCGTTTAACCCCTGGCCCGGTTCGGCCTATGAATGCTCGGACTGGGACACGATCGAAGCCTTCGCAGACGTACTCAATCGGGCGGGCTACGCCTCCCCGATCCGCACCCCGCGCGGGCGTGACATCCTTGCGGCCTGTGGGCAACTGCGGTCTGAAAGCGTTAAAGAACCGGCGAGCGCACGCTTAGCCGAGCGTCTGGCTCAAGCGAGCGCAAGCGCTTAGGGCGGCGGTTTTGGGATTGGCCACGTTAGCTGGCCATCGCGCTCAAACCCGGCCGAAAATGATCGAGCCGTTGGTGCCGCCAAAGCCGAACGAGTTCGACATGGCGGTGTTGAGGGTCGCCTCACGGGTCTCCGTGACGATGGGCAAGGTGAGCGCTCTGATTTCGGGGTCCATCTCATCGAGATTGAGCGAGGGTGAGACAAAGCCGTCGCGCATCATCAAAAGCGTATAGATCGCCTCTTGCACGACCGCGGCGCCGAGCGAATGCCCGGTTTGCGATTTGGTCGCCGAGATCAGGGGCGCTTGGTCGCCGAACACCTGCTTAACCGCCTCGCACTCCTTAATGTCGCCCAGGGGCGTGGAGGTGGCGTGGGGGTTGAGATAATCGACCGTGGAGAGCCCAGCCTCCTTGAGCGCCAAGCCCATGGCCCGCGCGGCGCCTTCCCCGGAGGGGGCGACCATGTCATAGCCATCCGAGGTGGCGCCATAGCCGCGGATCTCAGCGTAGATGGTCGCGCCCCGGGCCTTGGCCCGCTCGTAATCCTCCAACACCAGCATGCCCGCGCCGCCGGCGATGACAAAGCCGTCGCGATCTTTGTCGAAGGCGCGCGAGGCCCGCTCCGGTGTTGCGTTAAAGTTCGACGACATCGCACCCATGGCGTCGAACAAAACCGAGAGCGTCCAGTCGAGTTCCTCGCCCCCGCCGACGAACACGACATCCTGCTTGCCCCATTGGATGAGTTCCGCCCCATGGCCGATGCAATGCAGCGAAGTGGTGCAGGCGGAGCTGATCGAATAGCTCGCCCCTTTAATCTTGAACGTGGTCGCCAGCGTCGCCGAACCGGTGGAGCACATCGCCTTTGGCACGGCGAACGGACCCACCCGTTTGGGGCCCTTGTCGCGTGTGATGTCGGCGGCTGCGACAATGGCTTTGGTGGACGGCCCGCCGGTGCCCACAATCAGGCCCGTGCGCGGGTGGGACACCGCCGCCTCATCCAAGCCCGCGTCTTGGATGGCTTGGTCAAGTGCGAGGTGGCACCAGCCCGCCCCATCGCCCATGAACCGCATGGCGCGCTTATCCACGGCCGTTTTCGGATCGAGTGCGGGCGCGGCGTGCACCTGGCAGCGAAAGCCCAGCTCGGCATAATCCGGTGCGGCGACGACGCCCGAACGCCCGGCCTTCAAGCTCGCGGCGACGGCCTCGGCGTTATCGCCGATCGACGAAACCACGCCTAAACCTGTCACAACGACCCGGCGCATGCTCAGCCCCCGTTTTCCGCCATGGCGTCAGGCTTAAACAAGCCGACGCGCAGATCTTTCGCCGTGTAAATCGGTTGGCCGTCGGCCTCCATCGTGCCGTCTCCAATCCCCAAAACCAACCGCCGCAGAATAACTCGCTTCAAATCGATGGTGTAGCGCAGCCTTTGCACCGCGGGGGTCACCTGACCGGAGAACTTCACCTCGCCCACGCCCAACGCGCGGCCCCGGCCCGGCGCGCCCGCCCAAGCTAAAAAGAATCCCACCAATTGCCACATCGCGTCCAGGCCCAAACAGCCCGGCATCACTGGATCGCCTTGGAAATGGCAGGTGAAGAACCAATGGTCCGGCCGAACGTCCAACTCCGCCACCACTAGGCCCTTGTCGAACGCCCCGCCTTCGCTGGCGATATGGGTGATCCGGTCGGTCATCAGCATGGGCGGCAAAGGCAGCTGCGCATTGCCCGGACCGAACATGTCCCCCCGTCCGCAGGACAAAAGCCCCTCAATGTCGAAGGCCTGCGGGCGGTCGGGCCGACGAGGATCAGACATGCGCACACTCTCTGCGATCGGAAAGCGCGTCCGCGCCAAGGATAAAGCGCTGCGCCGTATCCGCACTGCGGCCAACATTGGAGACATCATTGGTCAGCGGAAGGAGTTTAACCCCGTTTCGCCAACAGCAACTTTGCAACGCGTCTGCGGAGCGTTAGCATGCGCTCTTTGGCGGCTCAAGAGCGCTCCATGCGTCCGTTTTGGAGAGGCGCACGATGGTTGACACACTCGACCCGCGGCGATTGCGCCGCTTGTTAGAAGACTCTGGGCTTCGCGCGACGCGGCAACGGTTGGCCGCCGCGGCGTGGTTGTTCGACGGCGCGTCCAAACACGTCACCGCGGAGGAGCTTCACGCCCATGTGGGGCGCGCCGCGTCTTTGGCCACGATTTACAATACGCTGAACGCGTTCACCCGCGCGGGCCTGCTGCGTCAGGTCTCAACAGACGGCGGGCGGGTGTTTTTCGACACCCAGGTCGAACCGCATCATCATTTTTATGACGAGGCGACGGGCGCTTTGATCGATGTGCCCCTGGACGCGGTGAGCATTGATGCGCTGCCCGCCCCGCCGGAGGGCCGCGTCATCGCGGCGGTGGACGTGTTTATCCGGCTGACGGCGCCCGTTACGGGCAAAGAGGCGGCGCCCGACGACCAGCGCGGGGCCAGGACTTAGTCCTCGCCCAGCGTCTCGCCGGGATACAAGCCCCACAACCCCGCTTGCGGGGTCCAACCGCGCAGGCCCTGAACGGCCAGCAAGCACCAATTCCGTTCGCAGCGCTCCACATCCGCAATGGCGCCGGTCGCCAGCCACGCCTTCACCGGGGCGGTTTCGTCCGGCCGGGCGTGAACGGACGCGCGCGCGCTCACCGGGCTGACTGTACGACGCGCGCGGAGGGTTCGGCGATGCACCCAGACTTGGTCGCCATCCGGATCGCGCACCCGCCGCCAGGACTGGGTTTCCGCAATCACTTCTAACGGCAGTCCGGCGCGGCGATAACGCCATTCAATCGGGTGATCGATGCTGGGCCCGGCGCGGCCATTCACGTCGTCAAAGCGCAGGCTTTCAAATCGGGGCACGGGCTGGCCCGACGGGGTCGGCGCCGCTTGGACGGTTTGAGCGCGGCCCACCCCAACCGCGGCGCCGATTTCCGCGAAAAACACCAAGCTGATAATGGCGGCCCGGCCGATCATGCGCCTTCCCTGTTCCACGTACTGACGTTCGTTCAAGAAACTATTCGTTCATCATAATAAGGCGAGGCCCCTGAAACAGAGGTTAACGAACCGGCGCGGCTTGGCGCGGCCGCCGCAGCCCTGCTAAAACCGGTCGCGTTCTCGCACAAGGTCCCTGCAAGCGTTATGGCCGCACCGAAACCGAAAGTCGTCGTCACCCGCAAACTGCCTGAGCCGGTGGAGACGCGCATGCGCGAATTGTTCGAAGCGCGGCTGAACTATGGCGAGGGCGCGCTGGAGGGCGACGCTTTGCGTGACGCCATGGGCTGGGCCAACGTGCTGGTGCCGACCCTGGGCGATCGGATCGACGCGGATTTGCTGGCCCACGCCGGCGACAGCCTCAAGCTGATCGCCAATTTCGGCGCTGGCGTGGACCATATCGACGTCCCCGCCGCCGCCGAACGCGGGATCACCGTGACGAACACCCCCGACGTGCTGACCGAGGACACCGCGGACATGACCATGGCGCTGATCCTGGCGACCCCGCGACGCTTGGTGGAGGGGGCGAACGCCCTGCGCGCGGGGCAATTCCAAGGCTGGACACCCACATGGCTGATGGGCCGGCGGGTGGGCGGCAAGCGGCTGGGCGTCTTGGGCATGGGACGGATCGGCCAGGCCGTGGCCAGGCGGGCCAAGGCGTTCGGGCTGCAAATCCACTACCATAACCGCCGTCCCGTCAGCCCCGCGATTGAGGAGAGCTTAGAGGCCACATATTGGGACAGCCTCGACCAAATGCTCGCGCGGGTGGACATCCTCTCCATCCACTGCCCGAAAACGCCGGCGACCTATCATTTGATGAACCGTCGTCGGCTCAGCCTGCTCCAGCCAGAAGCTTACGTGGTGAACACCTCGCGGGGCGAAATCATCGACGAGGAAGCGCTGATCGAGCTGTTGCAGGCCGGGCGCATCGCCGGCGCCGGGCTTGATGTGTTCGAGCATGAACCGGCCGTGGATCCGCGCTTGCTGGAGCTCAACAATGTCGTTGTGCTGCCCCATTTGGGCTCCGCCACGATCGAAAGCCGCGAAGCCATGGGCGAGGCTGTGATTATCAATATCCGCGTCTGGGCCAGCGGCGAACGCCCGCCCAACCGCGTCATCCCGGAAATGCTGTAGGCGCGCGACCCTAGACGCTGCGGTTGCAGGATTGCAAACTCCAGCCGAAAGCGGATTTGGGGTCGGCGTTTAGGCATGTTCGGCAGAACAAGGTCTAAAGACGAAAAGGCGCGTGCGCCCGATCCGGACGAGGCGCGTCTTATCCGGCTGCGCGACGCGATCGTCGACGCGCGGGCGGCGCTGGTGTCTGTCGACCTGGCGGATGACGCGAGACAGTGCGCGGATGGCGTGAAGCCGCGGCTGTTCTGCAATCCCTCCTTCCGGCCGAGCCAAGCCCGGGCGGAGACAGCGGCGCCCGCCGCCCCGGCGGATATGCTGCGCATCGCGCTCACCGCGGTCGAATTCACGGTGATGCTGAACGGGGCCACGTCGACCTCGTCGAGCAAAGCCCCGCTTTACGCCGACGAGCTTCAGGCCGAGCGCTATGCGCGGACGTTTCGGCGCAGCAATTCCGCGACCGCGGAGACGGAACACAACCGAACCCACGGCGCGGAGGGCGCGGTCGACGGCTCTGCCGAAGTCGGCGCCGGCGGGGATTTGGGGATCGCGAAAGCGGTAGCCCGTATGGCCGCGCGCGGGAAAGCGGAGCTGTCGACGGCAAGCCGCCGCCGATCCGGCGCGACGACCGACGAGCTGTTCGAGGAAATCGGCGCGCAGGATTTGCCGGGCGATATGCGGTTGAAAGCCAGCGGCTATGCGGTGGAGCAATCCGGCGCGGGGTCGGTGCATTATGTGCGGCTTACAGCGCCGCCGGGGCAGACCCTGAGCCGTGCGGCGTTTAACGAGCAAGCGCCGATTTTGGAGCTGGATATTCCCGTTCCGGAGGACCCCGTCGACGTGAGTGTCCGTTGGGCCTCTATCGGCGAGGTGAAAATTGAGGGGGCGCGCGGCGCTTGGGCGGCGCTTCAAGACGATCCGGGCAAGGGGCGCGGCAAGCTCGCCGAGCGGTTGATGGCCCAGATCGCAGACGTTCTGGAGGATGAGGGCGCCCAGGAACCGGAGGTCCACGTCGTCCAGCCGGCCACCGAGGTTAAGCCATGAGTTTGAGCCCGAAACTCCGCCGCAAGCTCGAAGGTCTGGCGCGCTTATGCGACGCGCCGGAGGGATCCGGTTTTCGGGCGCTCGCCGAGGCGTCGGGCCTGGATCCGAAGACGGATTTTCGCGGGTTGGACCTGTCCGGTGTCGATCTGCGCGACCAAGACCTGCGCCATATCGACTTTACCGACGCCAATTTTGGGGGCGCGTTTGTGGCGGGCGGCCAATTCAACGCCACCGCTCGACTAGAAACCGCCGCCGACGCGCCCATCCGCCAACTGACCGAAAACGAAGTCCGCGACATGGTTTTGCGCGGGGAAACGCCCGACCCCAGAGCCTGCGAAACTATAGTTAGAATAAATCTAAGTGGCACGAAAATTGCCGACCTCAACCCCCTCAAAACCTTGGCAAACCTGCGACTCCTTGATCTCTACCGCACCAAAGTCGCCAACCTCGGCCCGCTCAAAACCCTCGCAAACCTGCAAAGACTTCATCTCGAAGGCACCCCAGTCGCCGAGCTCGCGCCCCGCACCGACGTCGCCGCGTGGTGGCGACAGGTGAGCCCGCTCTTCGTCAAGTCGCTCGCCGGGAACCAGGCGCTCGAGGGGACGATCGACGACGACCTGCCGCCGGTGCGCGTCGCGCCGCACCGTCTGACGCAGGCGGTGCTCAACCTCGTGATCAACGCGAGCGAGGCGATGCCGGACGGCGGCGTGATCCGACTCCGCGCCCGCC
>JBHJGU010000151.1:0-31724 GCA_050331475.1 Maricaulaceae bacterium
AGATCGCGCACCGGGTCCATGCGGGTGGACATCGCCCACATGACGTCTTTCCAATCCCGGCAATTGATGTCGTCGTCCACGACGATCAGCCATTTTGTGTACATGAATTGGCGCAGATAAGACCACGCGCCCATCATCACCCGCTTGGCGTGACCCGCATAGGCTTTCTTCATGGAGATGACGGCGATCCGATAAGAACACCCTTCCGGCGGCAGCCAGAAATCGACGATTTCGGGGAATTGTTGCTGGATGAGCGGGATGAACACTTCGTTCAGCGCTTCGCCGAGCACGGAGGGTTCGTCCGGTGGCCGGCCGGTGAAGGTGGTTAGATAAATCGGATCTTTCCGCATGGTGATGGCGGAGACTTTGAACACCGGAAACGGCTCGACTGCGTTGTAATAGCCGGTGTGATCGCCATAGGGCCCCTCATCGCCATACTCATCGAGCATGACATGGCCTTCGATGACGATCTCCGCTTCCGCGGGCACGAGGATGGGCACGGTCTTGGCGGGGACCAGATCGACCTTGCGGCCGCGCAAAATGCCGGCGAATTGGTATTCCGACAGGGTGTCCGGCACGGGCGTGACGGCGGCCAAGGTCACCCCCGGATCGGCGCCGAGCACCGCGCAGGCGGGCAGGGGATCGGGCCGGGCGCCCTTCCAGCGTTGGTATTGCTGAGCGCCGCCGCGGTGTTTTAACCAGCGCATCAGCGTTTCGCGCTTGCCCCGCTTCTGCATGCGGTAAATGCCCAAATTATAGGCGTCTTCGCGCGCGTCCCCGGGCCCCTTGGTCAACACCAGCGGCCAGGAAATCAGTGGCGCGGGCTCGCCAGGCCAACAGGTCTGGATCGGCAGGCGGTCGAGGTCGACGGCCTCACCCTCCAGGACCACCTCTTGGCAGGGGGCGCGCCGCACGGTGTTGGGCCGCATGGCCATGACCGTTTTCGCCAGCGGGATCAGGTCCACCGCTTCTTTGAACCCGCGCGGCGGCTCGGGTTGGCGCAGAAAGGCTAGAAGCTCGCCGACTTCGCGCAGATCCGCCCCGGTCCGCCGGTCCTTGCCGCCCATGGTGACTGCGCGCGCCACCCGCTCCACCGTGCCGAACAGATTGGCGAAGCACGGCATGTCCGCCCGCGCGCCCGTCTCGGTCACCGCGTTTTCGAAGAGCAGCGCCGGCCCGCCCTTGGCGAGCACTTGACGGTGGATCTCGGTCATCTCCAACACGGTGGAGACCGGGTCGGTGATCCGTTTCAGATCGCCCTCGGCGTCCAGCGTTTTCATAAAGTCGCGCAAATTGGCGTAGGCCATGGCCGGGCTCCCCTGATTGGCTCGGGAAGCTAGGGCGATTTCGGGAAAGTCAGCAAATCCCCAAGCGGGCTTGTTGGACGCCACATTGACCTGGGTGTGCGCCGCCGCCATCTTTCCGGTTAGGGAGATCCGTTATGACAACGAAACCTGAGTCAAAACCTGAAACCGTCCAAAAAGTGGTCGGCGGACGGGTGGTGAAAACCGCACGGCCTGAAATGCGACGTCAGATTCTAGAAGATATTAAACAGAAATACGCAAAAACGCTGGAAATTTTGAAAGATCGATGAGTTCGTTCGGCCTTGCCGATGTTGTCTATGTCGACGCTGAAGACATCACGGCAATCCATGATAATGTGGTTGCGTCCACCGGCGGCCTTGCCGGCATTAGATCTGGCGCTTCTGTGGAGGCGCTCGTCAGTCGTGTGCAATTCGCCTTGTCTTATGGCGCGCTGACGACAAAGATTGAACTTGCGGCGTTTTATGCTGAGGCAATCGCCCAAGGCCATATTTTCAATGATGGCAACAAACGGACCGCTTTTGTTGTGATGGAGTATTTTTTTCGGATTAATGGTATCCAGACTGAATTTGATCCCGAGCTTGTCGCAGACAAAATCGTCGAACTCGCGACCAAAACCATCACCTATAAAGAGTTGGCGTTTTGGATCCGGCCGTACGTTTTCGAGGCTTAGGCGGCCGCTGAGCAGAACACGCCCGTTTTGGTCGCGCGCATGGTGTCGCACCAGCCGCAGCTTGTGCCTTTTTAGCCGCAATGGCTGAGTCACTTTAAGGCTCGCTGGATTGCCGCCATAGGCTGGGCCTGGCCTTCGGGGGATCATCATGGCTTCGCGTCTATCCATCAAAACGCTCGCGCTCACCGGCGCGCTCGCCGCCGCCGGTATGGCGCAGGCGCAGATCGAAGTGCCGATGGCGCCGGACGTGCCCTTACCCATCGCGGGCGAGGAGGCGAGCGTACATTTCGGCGGCCGGTTTCTGGGCTCGATCTTCGGGTCCGGCTTCGAGGCGTTAGACTTTGACGAACGTATTGTTCAAGCCCGCGCCATCGTGCGCGCGGACCTGCCCTATAATTTGCAGTTCGATGTGGCGGTGGACTTTCAAAGTCGCTTCGTCGATCCCGAACGCTTGTTCTTCACCTGGCAAGGCCCGGTGAATGTCTTTGTCGGCCATTACCGGCCTCAAGTGACCATTGAGGAGCGCACCAGCCGGGCGAATTTCCTCTTTGTGGAGCGCACCGGCTTCTCTGATGCGGCGGACGCCTCGCGGCAATGGGGCGTTGGGGTCGAGAAGGTCGGCGAGCGCTTCGCCATCGAGCAAAGCGTGCATCGTTCGGCTCTGGCGGATGCGGGGACGGCGGCGCATTTTACGGCCGCTGGCCGGGCGGCTTACGCGCCTTTCCTGACAGAGATCGTCAACAGCTATGTGGGCTTTAGCTGGCGCTATCGGCGGACCACCCAAGACCAAGACCCGTTCTCCTATGCCGCCAGTCCGGGGGGTATCGCCACGCTGGGCCCGGTGATCGAGACCCCCGAAGTGGGCGAGGCGGATTTCTTGTTCAACGGCGAGGCGTTCTTCGCCTTTGGGCCGTTCGCGATTCAGTCGGAATACGGCTTGATCCGGCCGTTCAATCCGCTCTTTGTCGATCCGCCCACCTTTCGCGGCGGCTATGTGGAGGTGAGCTGGAGTCCCACCGGTGAGGCGCGTGACTTCTCGCTCGCCCGTGGCGGCGGCTTGCGGCCTGAAATTCTGCGGCCGCTGAATGCGGGCGGTCCCGGCGCGCTGCGGCTGTTCGCGCGGTATGACGCGCTCGACTTGACCGACGGCGAGGTGGTGGGCGGTGAGCAGGACGCGGTGTCCTTCGGCGCAAGTTGGCGGCCGATCGACCGGTTCCGCGTCGCGCTTGTTTACGCCCACGCCTCCTTTACCGATTTACTGGGATCAGAGGTCCCTGACGCGAACTCTATCGAAGCGCTGATCCAGGTGGAGTTTTGAGTGGCGACCGACACCGCTCCAACCACGTTCGACATTTTTTAGAAAGGTTGCGACCTAAGCGGTCGCTTGGCCATAAGGCGGTCAAGGTCGTAATAATCCTGGCGCAGGATGGCAATAACCGATAGGTCGGTAACACGCTGATCGTTTAAGTCGTATTCAGGGCGCGCCGTAACGGTGTCTGTTGCTTCTGGGTTAGCGAGATCGCAACCCAAGGAGCGCTTTATGGCGACGAAGTCTCTACGCGTCGGTATTCTTGACATCGTCACGCGAAATCCGCGACCGACACTTTATGGCAAAATCATGCATGGCAATCTCGCCAGCATTATGCCCCAAGCGATCGCCGTTTGGTGCCAGCGACAAGGCCATAACGTCAGCTTTGTTTGTTATACCGGCGCGGAAGACCTCGTTGACAGCTTCCCCGACGATCTCGGTATCCTGTTTATCGGCGCATTCACCCAGAGCGCGCAGCTCGCCTACGCGATTAGCAATCTGTTCCGAAAACGCGGCGCGGTGACGGTTTTAGGCGGACCGCACGCGCGCTGCTACCCGCAAGATAGCCAGAAATACTTTGATTACGTGCTCGGTTTCACTGACGAAACGGTAATCGGCGACGTACTAGCGGACTGCGCGCGTCATCGTCCGCTCGGGCTCCGGCTCGGCGCCCGGCAACAACCGCGCGAGTTGCCCGGCGTGCAAGAGCGTTGGCCTCTCATCGAAAACACACTGGCGAAGACGGCGACGAATTTCAAAATCGTGCCGATGATCGGCAGTCTCGGCTGTCCTTATACATGCAGTTTTTGCATTGACGCCACGGTGAAGTACCAACCCCTGGACTATGGCCAAATCCACAGCGACATTCAATTTTTGCTCGGGAAAATGCGCGCGCCGATTATTGGCTGGCATGATCCGAATTTCGGCATTCGCTTTGACGATTACCTCTCGGTGATCGAACGCGCGGACCCAGACCGGCGGGTACGCTCGATTGCGGAGACGAGCTTAGGCATTCTGTCTGAGCCCCGGGTGATCCGGCTCAAACAGGCAGGCTTTCACGCCATCTTACCGGGTATTGAATCTTGGTATGACATGGGGGCCAAGTCGAAAACCGGCGCGAAAAAGGCGCGCGAGAAGATGCTGCAAGTCTCCGATCATGTGAACATGATCATGCGGCATATTCCTTATCTGCAAGCGAATTTTGTCTTAGGTCTAGATTGTGATGAGGGCGATGAACCCTTCGAATTGACCAAGGAGTTCTTAGATCGCTCGCCCGGCGCGTTCCCGGCGTACTCTTTGTTCACCGCGTTTGGCGACGCGGCGCCGGCGAACCGGGCGCTGCAGATTGCGGGCCGCGTCCTGCCCACGCCGTTTCATTTCCTCAACAATAACGAGGCGATGAACATCAAGCCCAAGAACTATGAATGGACGGACTTCTACGACAAGCTGATTGCGTTGACCCAACACTCCTTCACTTGGGGCGCCATCGCCAAACGGTTCGCCGCCACCCCGGGCTGGCTCCCGCGTTGGATGAACGTGGTGCGTGCGGTGTCCTCAGAAGGGTTCGGGCGGATCAAATACCATTCCGATGTGCGGGCCCGGCTGGATACGGAGCCCGACTTGCGGGCGTTTTTCGAAGGCGAGAGTACGGTTTTGCCGCGCTTCTATGTGGAGCGGATCAAAGACCAGCTCGGCCCCTATTGGGAGATGCTGCCCGAAGGGGCGCTGGACCATGACCCCTGCGCCGGCCTTGCGGCGCGGCCCGCCGTCGCCGCCGAATAATCTCTATTCTCCTGGGTGGTAGCGCCGCACCGCGCGGGCTTCGACGTCCTCGCGGTAATAGGCGACGTCTTTAAAGTCGGCGTCCACATAGCGCTGGGCCTGATCGAAGAAGTGCGGCGAGGTCGGGTCGTTCGATTGCCCGCCCGCGAGCAGGGTTTTCGCCTTCAGCCGGTCGCCGAACTCGACCACGGCGACGAAAGAATTGCCGCGATAGCCATAAATCCGCTTGGTGCTATCGCCCGCGCGCGCGCCATAGGCCGCCAACGATCCCCAAAGGCCCGAGGCCATGGGCACGGCCAGGCTGGGTTCGTCATCGGAAAAGCCTGCGTCAATCGCCCCGGAGAGGCGTTGAAACCGGTTGATCTCCCCCCAAGGCGTCGCCCAATCGCCGAAATCCGCCTCCAGCTTGGCGACGGCTTTGGCAAAGAGCGCCAACCGCTCGGCCGGCGGGGATTTGGCGCCGAAGTAAATCACCCGCTCCATGCGCGACAGGTCCTCGGGCGCGTCTCCCTCGGCCAGCGAGACGAGGCCATAAAAGTGGGCGAGCGACAGAGCGACGCTATCAAGCGCAATCGTGTAGTCCCAGCCGCGCAACGCCGCGATCGGTTCAGCCAGCGCCGGGTCCGGCGCGTCGGCGCCGTCATAGGCCGCCACCAGGCCCGGGATCAGCACCTCAAAGGCGGGCAAATACGGGTCGTAGGCCAGCGCAATTAAATCATCGAGGGTGAGGTCGGCGTCGGTGCGATCGCTTAAGCGCTTGAGCACCAATTGGGCGTGCACGCCGCGGAAATTCTCCGCATCGGGCGCCATGTAAGCGGGGTAATCCGCGCGTTTGGGGCTGTACTCAGCGGCCGCGGTGAAGGGGGTGGAGTTGGCGTTCTGAATCCAACCATTGGGCGGGTTTAGCACGGTGACCGTCTCTTCGACCGTGTGCAGGCCTTGCCAGTCGGTGCGCGGGTCCGCCCCGTCCACTGGTTTGGAATAGTCGAATTGCGGATCGCGCTTAGGCATGAAATTGCCGTGGTAATACGCGATGTTGCCCGAACTATCCGCATAGACCGTGTTGTTCGACGAATTGGTGCGGATACGCATCATCTCGCGGAACTCGTCGTGATTGGACTGTTTGGTGCGAATGTAGGACTGGGTGAGCGCGTTCACCGGATCCCAGTTAATCTTGGTCACCGCCCATCGGCCGTCCTCCATATGGGTCACCGGCCCGTGGTGGGTGTGATACATCGGAAAGGTGCGTTCGGCGAAACCGTCCTCGGTCTTATAGCGCAGATTGACCTCGGAGACCTCAACGGGCCGGGTGTCTTCGCCATAGCGGTAGAAAAGATCGCCGTCCTGTTCGAAAACGTCTTCTACAAAGACGTCGAGGAAATCGGCGTAGGTGGAGGTGTGCATCCAGCCCGTGTCTTCGTTAAACCCCTGATAGACAAAGAACTGACCCCAAGTCACCGCGCCATAGGCGTTCAGGCCCTCCTCAGAGACCACATGCACTTCGCCGCGAAAGTAAAACGAGGTGTGTGGGTTGATCAGCAGCATGGCCGCGCCGCTTTCGGTGTGAGCCCCGGAAATCGCAAACCCGTTGGAGCCGCGCGGCTCATCGAGCACCGCGACCCGGCGCGGCGCCTCGCGCGGGGTTCCGTCGGCGTAGAACGCTTCAATGCCGCTGAGGGGGATTTGCTCGATATCCCCGCCAATGGAGCCTTCGAAAAAGAACATCGGCATCCAGGGCTCGAACCGGTCGAGCAGCATGCGCTCTTGGTCGGGATGGGTGGCGAGATAATAGTTCAGCCCGTCCGCGAAGGCGTCGCAGAGGTCCTTCAGCCAGTCCGGCGCGCCCTCATAGAGCGCTTTGGCTTCGGCCGTGGTCATGTAAAGCCGCGCGCGCAGGTCGGAATAAAGCGCACTTTCCCCCTCGACTTCGGCCAGCCGGCCCGTGGCCCACACATAATTGCGCTCAATGCGGGGGAAGTCGTCCTCAGCCTGGGCGTAGAGCAAGCCGAACACCGCATCCGCATCGGTTTGCCCATAGATATGGGGCACGCCGAAATCGTCGCGCAGGATCTCCACCCGTTCGGCGCGGGCCTGAAGGCGTTCGAACTCCGCCTGAGATGGACTGTCTGCGGGGGCGAGGGGGGCGAACCACACCGTGAACAAAGCCCCAACCCATGCGGCGTGTGCGCTTATGCGTCCCATGTGATGTGTCCCCTCTCAGCTGGCGCGCCAACGCTAGCGGGCGGTTCGCAAGGGTTCAATGGCGCCGCGCGCGGAGGCGCTTGTGACCATGCTGGCCGGCTCGCCAAACGATCAAGCAGTTGAACGGCAACCGGAGCCGCTGCGCGTCCGACCTTCGATCCGTGCGGGGCGGTGTCATTAGCAGAGGCGGGGCTTCCAGGAAAACCAGCGCAGAGCGTTTGCGCGAGGCCCTCTTCGAGGTGCACTTCGAGACCACCGGAGACGCTCATTGCATTGAGATTTAGAAGGCCGTCTTGCGGCCAAATTCGCTCTCCGTGGTCGTGCTTGACGCGCCGTGACCTGCGCCCTTGTTTCAACACGATCAGCCTGTGTATTGGCTCAAATCGCGATGCCGAATCGCGATGACCTCTTGGCTTGTGGAGTGGGTCACCGCCCGTCGGACGCGCGCGCCATGAACCTATCGATTGATCGCGCAAAAACGCTTTTTTGCGCATGCACTCTTAGCTTTTCGCTGAAGAGCTTATAGGTTTAAACATGTCTACAGCCGCATTTCCAATTGCGCGCAGTACGGAGCCAGCATGCTGTCGCGACTGATTTATCATTCTCAGGCAACGTTTTCGGACGATCCGGCGATCGTGAAAGCTCAGCTGGCGGGCATCACCCAAGCCTCGGGCTTACACAATCCGGCCAATGGTTTATCCGGCGCGCTCGTCTATGCGGGTGGGGTGTTCGTTCAGGCGCTTGAAGGCGATGCGGGTGTGCTGACCGAGACGTTTTGGAAGATTAAACGCGACCCGCGCCACCGCGCGGTGACCTTAAGCGAGTTTCGACCGATCGCCCGGCGCCAGTTCGCCGGCTGGGGCATGCGCGTCGCCACGACGTCCCTCTGCGGGGCCGGGGCACTTCACCGGTTGGCTCCTGCGAAATTGCTAGACTTTATCGACGATACGGTCAGCGCTGTCCCGTCGTCGGCCGCCTCATGGAGCGGGTTGTGAGGTTTACCCGGCGCGCGGCCTTGGGCGGCGTCGTGGCGCTCGGGCTGAGCACGTCGCTCCGGGCGTTCGCGCACCCGGGTCACAGCGCGCCGCCGGCCGCGCCGAAAAGTTTCACTGCGTTGTTTGAGGGGCTGGAGGCGGATATCCGCGACCACTGGTCCGGGCGCGCGGACGCGTGGGCGCGCGCCGCCATCCTCGACCTGAACGGCGTTGTGTGGGCTCAGGCGTATGCGGGCCACGGGGCTGATCAAACAAGCCCGCAAGATTGGCTCGATCGGCCCGCGCCGGTATTCGACCTGGGCAAACCAATGCTGGCGAGCGCCGCGGCGCGGTTGAGCCAAGCCGGGCGCATTGCGCTTAACGCGCCGCTTACGCTTTCGGCGTTTGGGCGAACGGTCTTAAGCCCGAGGGGCGAGGGCCTCGCACGCGCCACGCTCGCGCAATTACTCAGCCATGGCGCGGGGCTGCCGTTTGACGCGGCGGGAGCGGAGCCTGTGCGCCAAGTCGCGCCCGCGGGGACGGGCTTTGCCTACTCCGATCTCGGCTATCGGCTGGCCGGCGTGGCGATAGCCCAAGCCGTGGAGGCTCCTCTAAGCGACATCCTGCGAGCGGAGGTGTTCGCGCCCTTGGGCATAACCCAAGCGCGATTGGACGCGGAGGGCCGGGTCGGCTCAATGACCGCCGGGCTCGCGGCTCTCTGCCGGTTCGCCCAAGGCCTGCTTCAGGCGGGAACAGGGTCAAGCGACTGGTTGAGCGCGGAGGCGCTCGCGGTCATGGCGCGCCAGGTTTGGCTGACCGATCCGCCGTTAGGCGGCTATGGCTTGGGGTTAAGCTCCTTCCCGGCTGCAGACAGCTATGGGCTGGGTCATTCGGGCGGGCAGGGCGAGGCGGCCGCTGTGCTCACCGTCTATCCAGAATACGGCCTGGGCTATACGGCCTTAGCCTCCGACGGGGCGAGCTTCGCCGCTTTGGCGGGGTTGGATGCGGTCCTGGACCAAACGATCGCGGGCGGGCTGATCCAAAAGCGCGCAACACCGGCAGGGTTATCCGCAGCTGAGGTGTTCTCCGCGCGAGCCGAGCCAGGCGCGCTTTAGGTCTTAGCCTTCGCCGCGCGCAGCGTCTTGGGCGGGGGCGTCAACGGCGTGGGCCAGCAAATGCTCCAATCGCGCATATTGCAGCGCTTCGCGATGGGTCGCGACGAGTTGAACCTGAGGCGCGCAACCGGCGCGGCGCGCCTCTTCCCAACGACTGGCGCACAGGCACCATTGATCGCCCGGCTTGAGGCCGGGGAAGCCGTATTCTGGGCGAGGGGTGACCAGATCATTGCCCTGACGCCGGGAAAACGCCAAAAAATCCCCCGTCATCACAGCGCACACCACATGCGCGCCGCCATCTTCCGGTCCGGTGCGGCAGCAACCGTCACGATAAAACCCGGTCAGGGGGTCTCGACTGCACGGCGCTAGGGCTTCGCCCAGCACGTTGGTTTGCTTATCCACGCGGCGCCCCTTCGGTTGCGTCTGACAATTCGCGGCAACAATTGGCGTCAAACCCGGGTTTGGCAAGAGGGCGGTGCGCATTGAGGGGCCGTTAACCGGGTCTTGCCAGGGTGGGCGTGAAGGAGACGAGCATGGCCCAAGACCTTACCGGCAAAACCATCCTCGTCACCGGAGCCTCGCGCGGCGTCGGCGCAGCGGTGGCGCGCGCCTGCGCCCAAAGCGGCGCTCGGGTGTTGATCCATTTCGCGCAAGAAGCGGACGCGGCCTCCCGCTTGGCCTTGGAGCTTCGCGTCCCGGACGCGGATATCCTGCAAGCCGATCTGGTCGAAGCGGGCGCGGGCGCGGAGCTCTGGCGCGTGGCGGTCGAGCGGGCGGGGCGGATTGACGGCTTGGTCAACAATGCGGGCGTCTTTACGCCCACGGACCTGGACGGATCGGATGCAGATTGGGCCGCCGGCTGGCGGCGCACCTTGCAGATCAATCTGATCGCCGCGGCGGATCTCTGCCGGGAGGCGGTGCGCCATTACCGCGACCATGGCGGCGGCAAAATCATCAACATCGCCAGCCGGGCGGCCCATCGCGGCGACACCCCGGACTACCTGCCCTACGCCGCCTCCAAAGGCGGTTTGGTCGCGCTCACGAAATCGCTGGCGCGCGGCTATGCCAAGCACGGCGTTATCGCGGTCGCCATTAGTCCCGGTTTTGTGGAGACCGACATGGCCAAGGGGTTTATCGACGCCCACGGTCGGGCGGCGGCCGCAGGCGACATTCCGCTTGGCGATTTGGCCCAACCCGAGGAAATCGGCGCATTGGCGGTATTTTTGCTCGGCGACGTGACGCGCTCGATCACGGGCGCGACCATCGACGTCAATGGCGCGAGCTATCTGCGATAGCGGTTTGGCCCAGAGTGTTTGGCCGTGCAATCCGACGTGCGTGGGGCCGAGCCAGCGTATCCGCCGTCCAGGAGTCGTGAGGTCGGGTCTCCGGCTCCCAGGCTGCCGGCTGGGCGGAGACGGGCGCATCGGAGAGCGTCAGCGGTCCGCCCGCAATGGAGGTCGCGGCGAACCCGCGGGTGAAATCCGGCAAAGCGACCATGTCCGATACTCCTCGCATTAGACGATTGGACATAGACCGCAGAGCCTCTCAAAACCCCTGTCGGATCATGAAAATTTGGAAAAGTCCGGCGCACGCCGCTCCATGAAGGCGGTGGCGGCCTCTTTGAATTCTTCGGATTCAAGTAACTTTTCGAACACCGCGCCTTCTTCGATCATACGCTGGCCGACCGCCGTCTTATTGGCGCGGAGCAGCGCTTTCGCCGCGCGCAAGGCCGCGGGCGCTTTGGCGGCGAGCGCTTGCGCGGTGGCCAGAGCCTCCGCCTCGACCGCCTCTTGAGGAAACAGTTTGGAGACGATGTTGAGCCGCTGTGCCTCGGCCGCGTCGATTTGTTCCGAGCAAAGGAGTAGTTCGCTTGCGCGCGCCTGGCCGACGAGCGCGGGCAACAACAAACTCGACGCCCCCTCCGGCGCTAAACCTAAGTCGGTGAAGGGCATTTTGAATTGCGCCTGGTCGCTGGCGTAGACCAAATCGCCATGGAGCAGCATGGTGACGCCGATGCCGATCGCTAACCCGTTGACCGCGAACACCAGAGGCTTCGGCGCCTCCACGAGCGCGTTTAGAAACCGCGCGACGGGTGGCGGTTCTGCGGTGTTGGTCATTTTCGGCGGCCGGGCGGCGAAATCCATCATGTCATTGCCGGCGGTGAAGATTTCCCCGCTGCCGGTGATCAGCGCCACGCGTAAATCCGCCCGCGCTTGGACCTCCAACAAGCCGGCCGCCAAATCCGCATACATGGCGTGGGTCAGCGCGTTTTTCTTCTCTGGACGGTTAATGCGCAAAACGCGCACGCCGTCTTGGTCGCGGATCTCGATCGCGTCGTTCACGGGCGGCCTCCTCAGACTGACAGATAGCACCCTAACCTGCGGGGGTCGGTCTGCGAAGCAATATTTACGTTGACGTTAACGTCAAGCTTCGACGAGCCTCCAGACCCGAGCGCGCCGGCTCTCCGCATCTTCCAGATCGCGGCTAACGAGGACGGCGTATTCCGCGATGGCTTGCAGGCGATGCTGAGGCAAATAGCTGCGGCCGGGATCGCCGATCAGCACGGTCGCCCCGCGCGCCGAAAGTTGGGCGAGCCAATCGAAGATCCGACGCGAGGGATCGGCTTCGTAAAAAACATCGCCGGCGAGCACGATGTCCCAGCCCGCGTCGGTTTCGCAAACATCCCCCCGCCTTGTCTCAATCTCGACCTCGTTGGTCGCCGCGTTCAGCGCCACGGCGGCGATCGCAAACGGGTCAAGCTCGCTCGCGGTCACCCGCGACGCGCCCGCCTTCGCCGCGGCGATCCCAGCGAGCCCGGAGCCGGCGGCGAAATCCAACACCGCCCGTCGGGCGACAATGGACGGCTGATCAAGCACGTACCGGCAAAGCGCCTGACCGCCCGCCCAGGCGAAGGCCCAAAACGGCGGCGGCAAACCCGCCTCGCCCAGCGCCTCTTCAGTGCGCGACCAAATCTCGACGCTTTCATCGGCGAGATGGAGTTGGATTTCGGGGGCGAGCGGAACGGGGCGCAGACGCGTGTGGGCTTGGATGAAGGCGCGATCCGGGTGGGGCGGGGCCTCGCGCACCCTTAGCCGTTGGCGCTCACCGCCGCATCGGGCCGGAACACCAGCGCCACGCCGTTATTGCAGTATCGTTGACCGGTGGGCGGCGGGCCGTCTGGGAAAACATGGCCCTGGTGGCCTAGGCACCGGCGGCAATGGTATTCCGTGCGCGGATAGACGAGCTTGTAATCCACTTGGGTGGCTAGAGCGCCTTCAATGGGTTGGAAATAGCTCGGCCAGCCGGTGCGGCTGTCATACTTGGTTTCCGAGCGGAACAGTTCGAGCCCGCAGCCGCGGCAGAGATATGTGCCTGTGCGTTTTTCTGCGAGCAATTCGCTCGTCCCTGGATACTCGGTGCCTTCTTTGCGCAACACGTCAAACGCCGCCGGCGCCAACAGCGCGCGCCATTGCGCATCGGTGAGCGCGCGCCATTGCGCATCGGTCAGGTCCGGCCAGCTGAGCCCGTCCGGATTGAAGGCGCCGCGGGAGAACGGCAGATCCGGCGCGCCGGTCGACAGGCTGGCCAGGTTCAAGGCGCCGGTTTCGCTGTCCGTCTCGGCGGCGCTGAAGGCGGTCCAACCCAGGACGCCGGCCGTTCCCAGCCCAGTCGCTCCTAAGATCATTGTGCGTCTGTTCATCGTTTACCGCTCCGTCGTTTCATCGTCCCGCCGGGGTCGCCCGAAGGCGTATACTTGGGGTCGCGTTGACCAAGCCATAAGTTTAACCAAGATGCGGACACGTTGATGTGAGACCTTTGGGCTAAATCAGCGCAGCCCAGAGGGCGGCCACGGCCCATCCAACGGCTAAAACCAGCCCCGCCTCTCGGTTCGACCGAAATAGCGTTAGCGCGAGCGGGCCGTCTTCGGCGCTAGCGCGCGCAACTTGGCGGCCCAGCGCCAGGGCGAAGCCAACCACGCTCGCCAAAGCCAGCGCCATCAGCCCCAGGTCTGCGCCAGCTGCCAGCGCCACGCCAGCGCTGATGCATCCAACCGCGCCCGCATAGGCCAGCCCGACGCCGAGCCGCACCCGATCGCCAAACAGCCGCGCGGTGGATTTGACCCCAATCAGCGCGTCGTCTTCTTTATCCTGGATGGCGTAAAGCGTGTCATAGCCAACCGTCCACAGCGCCAGCCCGGCGTAAACCAGGCCCAAGCTCCAAGTCACCGCGCCGTGCGCGCTGACAAAGCCCACCAACACGCCCCAATTAAACGTCAGACCCAACCAGGCTTGGGGCCACCAGGTGATGCGCTTCATGAACGGATAGGCCGCCACCAGCGGGACCGCGGCGAGGGCTGCGGTCTTGCCGGCAAGAGGCAGGCTGAGCCAAACCAAAAACGCCACAGCCAGTTGAGCGGCGAGGAAGCCCCAAGCCCCGCGCACGGACAGCGCGCCACAGGCGAGCGGCCGCTGGGCGGTGCGCGCGACTTGGGCGTCTAAGTCTTTGTCGACAATGTCATTATAGGTGCATCCCGCCCCCCGCATCGCCACCGCGCCCACCCCATAAGCGAGCGCCGCGCCCAGGTCGGCGACCGCTAAGCCGCCATCGAGCCGCGCCAGCCCTAACCCGATCCAGCAGGGCAGGGCCAGGAGCCAGAATCCGATGGGCCGGTCGAACCGCGCCAAACGCAGAAAGGGCCGCCAGCTTTCTGGCGCGCGCGTGTCCACCCAATTGCGAGGCGCGGCGTCGGCGGGTTTGGCGGCCAAGGACGGCGAACCGGGGTCAGGCAAGGCGACAGTCTCCGAAATCGCGGACGAAGCTAGGCCGCGGTTGGGGCGGGCGCAGGAGCGTGGCGGCGCGAGACTGGACTTGTCCACAAATTGGCGAACATGTCGCGCAGGTCTCCGATTGACAATGACTTGCAAGCGCGTACCTTGCGAGCATCTTGCAGTCGCAGTTGGGTCCCGCCGTGATCGTCTGTTTGTGCCATAATTTAAACGAAGCCAAGGTCCGAGCCGCATTGGAAGCGGGCGCCAATCAAGTGGGCCATGTGCATCGCCATCATGGCGTTCGCCCAAAATGCGGCCGGTGCTTGCCAGAAATGGCGGCGATGTGCGAGCGATCCGGCGCGCCGGCGTGTCTGCAAACCTTCACCGCCGAGATCGAAGGCGAAGCTGGGCTTGTTCCGGCGTAATCGCGTCGCATTCTTCAAATAAGGTATGAAGGTGTCTTTCAGTCGCAACTTTAGTTGTCGACAAGGCTGTTTTTTTTTCTAATTTCCTCGCGACATCATCAAGGAGTGGGCCATGAAGGGTGACGCGAAAGTCATTGAGCATTTGAATGTCGTTCTCAAGAACGAACTCACTGCGATCAACCAATATTTTTTACATGCGCGAATTCTAGACGATTGGGGTATTTCTGAACTTGGAAAGAAGGAGTACCGCGAGTCCATTGAGGAGATGGAGCACGCCGATTGGGTGATCCAGCGGATCTTGTTTCTCGAAGGCCTGCCGAACCTGCAAGACCTGGGCAAATTGCGCATTGGCGAAACGGTCAAAGAAATTCTCGAATGCGACTTGGCCCTTGAGCACCAGGCCATTCCCGCTTTGCGCGATGCGATTGTTTACGCCGAAACCATCAAGGATTTCGTCAGCCGGGATTTGTTCGACAAGATTTTGCGCAACGAGGAAGAGCATGTGGATTGGCTGGAAACCCAGCTGGGCTTGATCGACAAGCTCGGCCTGGAACAGTTCTGCTTGCTGCAGTCTCGGCCAAACGCCGCCCAAGCCCAAGACGGGGCGGGCGGTTAACGCGTTTAAACCCACCGACGGTATGGGGGGGCGGTCACGCTTATGACTGCGCCCCCGCCCCGGCTTTTCCACGACGCGCCGCTGGTCGAGGCCGCCGAAATCGCCTTGGACAAAGACGCCGCTCACTATCTCGGCGGCGTCTTGCGCAAGGGGCCTGGCGATCGGGTTCGCCTGTTTAACGCGCGCGACGGGGAGTGGGCGGCCGACATCGTGGCGCTCGACCGTAAGGGCGGAACCGTGGCGGTGCGCGATCGCCTTCGCGCGCCCGCGCCCGTCCCCGATCTCGACTTGCTTTTCGCCCCCTTGAAGAAAAGCCGCACCGATTTCGTCGTCGAGAAAGCAACAGAGTTGGGCGTTAAACGCCTACGTCCGGTCCTCACTGCGCGCACGATCGCTGACAAGGTTCGCCCCGAGCGGTTGGCCATGCTCGCCCGCGAGGCGGCTGAGCAGACGGAGCGGCTCGATGTGCCCGAAATCGCCGATGCGGAGCCCCTAGCCAAAGCGCTCGATCACTGGAACCCCGCGCGGCGTTTAATCTACGCCGATGAAGCGGGCGATGACGCGCACGCGCCCTGGGGCGGGTCCACCGGCCGCGCCCGGCCTATTCTGGCGGCGCTGCAGGCGGCTGAGCGGGGCCCGTGGGCGGTTTTGATCGGCCCCGAGGGCGGGTTCACGCCCCAGGAACGCGAGCGGCTGCGCTCAGAACCCTTTGTCGTGCCGGTGAGCCTGGGTCCTCGTATCCTGCGCGCGGAGACCGCGGCCGTCGCCGCGCTGAGCCTCGTGCAGGCGGTGCTGGGGGATTGGGATTAGCGCTGCCCGGGTTTAAAGGGCTTTCTCGCTCAGCGCTGCCCGCGCGGAAAAAACCGCTTGTGCTTTGGGGGTGATCAGCCCCATGTGCGCGGTTTAACGCGCAGTTGAGAGCCCACTATGGCTGATCCTCACGCCCCCGTTGACGGCCTTCACGATTTGGTCGCCCATTTTGATCGCGGCTGTAAACCGGACCCGTCCGATTGGCGCATCGGCACCGAGCATGAGAAGTTCGGTTTCCGCTTAAGCGACAACGGACCGCTGCCCTACGCCGACCCTACTGGCGGGCCGGACGTCAAATCCATGCTGGAGGGTTTGGTCCGGTTCGGCTGGACCCCGGGCTATGAGGCGGACACCATCATTGCGCTCAAGCGCGCTGGCGCCTCGATTACGCTAGAGCCGGGCGGTCAGTTTGAGCTCTCCGGCGCGCCGTTGGAGACGCTGCATCAGACGTGCGCGGAGGTGCACACCCACCTCACCGAAGTGCGCGAGGGCGCGGACGAAATCGGCGCGGGGTTTTTAGGTCTGGGGTTTTCCCCGATCTGGTCGCTCGAGACGACCCCGATCATGCCTAAGGCGCGCTACGGCATTATGCGCGCCTACATGCCGAAGGTCGGCAGCCTCGGTCGAGAGATGATGTTCCGCTCCTGCACGGTTCAGACCAATCTCGATTTCGCGTCCGAAGCCGATATGGTGAAAAAGTTTCGGGTCTCCCTCGCGCTTCAGCCCATTGCGACCGCGCTTTTCGCTAACTCGCCCTTCAAGGACGGTGGGTTGTCGGGCAAGCTGAGCTTCCGCGCCCATGTGTGGACCGACACCGATCCGGACCGCACCGGAACCCTGCCCTTCGTGTTCGAAGACGGGTTCGACTTTGAGCGTTATGCGCGCTGGGCGCTCGACGCGCCGATGTATTTCGTCCGCCGCAATGGGGTGTTTCTAGACGCCTCGGGCCAGTCGTTCCGCGATTTTCTCGACGGGCGGCTGCCGGCTTTGCCCGGTGAGCGGCCCTCGTTGGAAGATTGGGAGGATCACCTGTCCACCCTGTTCCCGGAAGTGCGGCTGAAGACCTTTTTGGAGATGCGCGGGGCGGATTCCGGTCCCTGGTCGAACATTTGCGCGCTGCCTGCGCTATGGGTCGGATTGCTTTATGACTCAAGCGCGCTCGACGCTGCGTGGGACGTCTGCAAAGGCTGGGACCTTGAAACCCGTGAGCGGTTGCGCGCGGACACGGCCCAGGACGGTCTTAAGGCGCGGATCGGCAAATTCACTGTCCAAGACATTGCCCAAGAGGTCCTCGCCATCGCCCGAACCGGGCTGCAAACGCGGGCGAAAGCGGGCAAAACCTCCAGCGACGAGACCGAGTATCTCGACCACCTCGACGATATCGCCCAAAGCGGGCTGACCCGCGCGGAGCGCTTGATTGAGGCCTATCGCGGCGATTGGGGCGAGGATTTGAACCGCGTGTTCCAGGCCAGCGCGTATTAAAGGATAGTGCACGTAAGTGCAAAATAAAATACCTAACCAAATAAGTGAAATTCGGAAACACCACAGAATAACCTCTCAGAAGTTGGCTTATTACTACTTGACTCCCACAGCTTTCGGCGACTGAATCGCGTTCAGCTGGGCGCGGTGCTGGGAGCCGTGCGACTTTTACGGGGGCGAAAGTGTTCAAGATTGCAACGACATGTCTCGTGACCACGACGCTTTTGGCGGGTTGTGCGAGCCAAACTCAACTCGGCGGAGGCGGTTCGGCGATATCGGGCAGCGCTGGATCGGCAGGAACTGAGGGCGCAAACGAACAACTGGTGCGTTGCGATCGCCCTTTGGGAACCGCGGCCCTCGTTGAGCCGCAAGGCAACGTCTTACAAACCTTGAGCTCCGTGGGGTTGCAAAGCCCAATTCCGCTCTTGAGGTTACTTATGGCCCAATCGAATTGCTTTCAGGTCATTGACCGGGGCGCGGCGCTTCAAAATATCCAACAAGAAGATGCTCTTGCACAGTCGGGCCTTCTCCGTTCTGACTCGACAACAGCGCGCGGGCGGCTCATCACGACGCAATATCTAATTACGCCCAATGTGGTGTTCTCCAACCCGAATGCTGGCGGCGTTAACGCAGGCGCGATCCTAGGCGGGTTGGTCGGCGGGAGCGCCGGTGCGTTGGTTGGCGGTTTGGCGGGGTCCGTTCGTGTCCAAGAGGCGCAAACCGCGCTCTTCTTGACGGACGCGCAGACCGGCGTTCAAACCGGCGTCGCGGAAGGGTCCGCCCGGGTGCGCGATTTTGGCGGCGGCGCCGGATTGGGCGGTTTTGGTGGCGGTATTGCCGGTTTTGGCGGGTTGTCCGGTTACGGCAACACGGCGGAGGGTAAGCTCATCGCCGCAGCGTTTTTGGACGCCCATAACAAGTTAGTGGGACAGGTTCGCGCCACCCAACCCAACCTACCCGCGTTTGGTCCGGGTGCGCAGCCAACTGCGACCGAGACCGTTTATCGGGCGACAACGAGCGTCAATGTCCGATCTGGGCCAGGAACGAACAATCCGGTCATTGCAGGTCTGTCGACCGGACAGCTCGTTTACGAAGTTGGGCCTTCATCAAATGGTTGGGCGAATATCCAGGTCGGCGATCGGGTCGGCTGGGTGTCCCTGCAGTTTCTCCAACCGCAGTAAACCAACAGAGTTAAGCGATGGCGTCGATTTAAACGGGCTCGCAAGAGCCCGTTTTTTTTGGGGGGGAGGGGAGGCTGGCCGACGGGTCCTAGGCTACGACCTTGCTTACCCTCGGTCGTCTCTCGGGTTTGCTGATGTCGACGGGTCCGCCCTCCAGAGTGTTTTCAGCAAAAGTGTAAGCGGTTTTGCGGTTCGAAAACGCGATAAACCAAAGACTTAGAACTGCTTCTTAACTCGGACTAAATTGAAGTGGCTCCAGGTAAAGCGGCGTGCATGGACGCTTTATCGCTGGTTGCGCTCGACAAGCTCGCGGTCGGGTGGTAATTTTCGACTATCGAAACAATTTATCGCGCCGTCTCTCGGCTCGCCATCGCAAAAATTTGTGCGCGGGGCTTGGTGCGGCGCAAATCAGGAGACGGATCATGAAGGATATCGGCTCAACGGCTTTGTCTGAGCAAGCCGCGCCGCCCTCTGGACGCCAAGACTATGGCCAGGATCCTTTAGCCGTTCGAAACACCGACCATTACCAAGCGGAGTATGTTCAGACCTTTGTGGAGAAATGGGATGCGCTCATCGATTGGGATGCGCGCGCGAAAAGCGAAGGTCGCTTCTTTGTGGACTGCCTGCGCGGACGGGGCGCGAACACCGTGCTCGACGTGGCCGCCGGAACGGGCTTCCATTCGGTTCAACTGCTTGAAGCCGGGTTCGACGTCACCTCCGCAGACGGGTCGAGCGAAATGCTGGTCAAGGCGTTCGCCAACGCCCAAGCCCGCGGGCAAATCCTCAAGACCGTGCAGGCCGATTGGCGCTGGTTGAACCGGGATATCAAGGGCAAGTTCGACGCTATCATCTGTTTGGGCAATTCTTTCACCCATTTGTTCGACGAAATGGATCGCCGCCGGGCGCTGGCGGAATTCTACGCCGCTTTGGCCTATGACGGCGTTTTGGTGCTCGATCAACGCAATTACGACGTGATCCTCGATCAAGGCTTCAAAACCAAACATAAGTACTATTATTGCGGCGATCAGGTTTCTGCAGAACCAGAGTATATCGATGACGGGCTGGCGCGGTTCTGTTATAAGTTCGCTGATGGTGACGTTTATAATTTAAACATGTTCCCACTGCGCAAGAATTATGTCCGCCAGCTTTTACGCGAGGCGGGGTTCGCCTCGGTGGGCACCTATGGCGACTTCCAAGAGCGTTACCAGGACTCCGAGCCGGACTTTTTCATCCATGTGGCCGAAAAAATTCGTCCCGAAGCCGCGGATGCGGAGCCGGTCGCGTGAGCGATCGGGCTGAGGAGACGGCGCAACGCTATTACGATAGCGCCGATGCGAACGCGTTTTACCTCTCCATCTGGGGCGGGGAGGACATCCATGTGGGGCTCTATAACCACCCAGACGAGGATGTGAAAACCGCGAGCCGCCGGACGGTGGACCGCCTGCTCGGCCATCTCGGTGACCGGCCGGCCGGGACGCCCGTGGCCGATCTCGGCGCGGTCTATGGCGGCGCGGCCCGGGTGCTGGCGAGCGAGCGCGGATGGCGAGTGGCGTGCGTGAACATTGCGGCGAACCAAAACGCCATTAATCGTGAGCTGAACGCGAAGGCGGGCTTGGACGCCCTGATCACCGTGCACGAGGGCTCGTTCAACGCGGTCCCGCTGGCCGACGCCAGCGTTGACGTGGTGTGGTCCCAAGACGCGTTCTTGCATGGCGCGAACCGGGCGCAGATCATCCAAGAGGCTGCGCGAATTCTGCGCCCCGGCGGCGATCTGGTGTTCACCGATCCCATGCGTGCAGTCGATGCGCGGCCGGAGGACCTCGAGGCGATCCTCAGGCGCATCCATCTCGACGATCTGGCGACGGTCCCGTTCTATTGTGAGGCGGCTGACGCGGCGGGGTTAAGGGTGGTGAGCGTGGAGGAACACCCCGACCAATTGGGCGCCCATTACGCCCGGGTGCGCGCGGTGTTGAGCGAAAAACGAGGCCAGATCAGCGCCATGTCCGCGCCCTATCTCAACGCCATGCTCGACGGCCTCGGCCACTGGGTCGAGGGCGCGGCGGCGGGCCGGCTCACCTGGGCGATCCTGCATTTCCGCAAGCCGGGTTAACCTCACTCGGCGAGGCCCAACCGCCCTTCGCGCTTGCTCGACCGCGGCGGCCATGGTGTGGTGCAAGTTAACGAAATGTCGCAGTTCGCGCGTCGGCCGGGGCGCGGGGCTGGGTGAAGGGGAGCCCGCGCCATGAATATTGTTATCGCCCTGGGTCTCGTGATCACGATCGCGACGCTTGTGCCTGTGGTTATACAGTTGCGCCAGCACCCACGCGGCTTAGTCGTCTTGTTCATGGCCGAGATGTGGGAGCGGTTCTCCTATTACGGCATGCGCGCTTTGCTTATTTTCTATTTGACTCAACACTTCTTATTTGACGATCGCTTTAGCCAAGGGCAATACGGGGCTTACACCTCACTGGTTTATCTTCTGCCCATCATTGGCGGCGTCTTGGCGGACCGTTACCTGGGCAATCGCAAAGCCATTGGCTTTGGCGCGCTTTTGCTGGTCGTCGGCCATTTGACCATGGCGATCGAGGGGGAGCCGGCCCAGCAAGTGCTCGCCTATGATGGTGCGGTCTATGATTTCGTTGTCGAAGGGCGCGGCGCGACGCGTGAAGTCACGCTCGACGTGAACGGCGCACAATACGAGTTCTCCGCGAATGCGGACGGCGACTTGCTGATCGCGGATTTGCCTGCGAGCGCGCCTTTGCCCGCCATCCTGCCTGCGGGCAGCTTCGAGATCGATGTGGAGGAGCGTGAGGCGTTTTACGTCAATGTCTTCTATTTGGCGCTCGCCTTGATCGTTATGGGCGTGGGCTGTTTGAAGGCGAACATTTCCTCCATCGTCGGCCAGCTTTATCCTCAAGGCGATCCGCGCCGGGACCCGGGCTTCACGCTTTATTACTACGGCATCAATCTGGGCGCGTTTTGGTCGGCGGCCCTGTGCGGCTTGTTGGGCCAGTCCGTGGGCTGGTGGGCAGGGTTCGGCCTCGCCGGCATCGGCATGGCCATCGGCTATGTGGTGTTCGTACTGGGCAAGCCCTTGTTAGAGGGGAAAGGCGAACCACCGGATCCGGAAAAGCTCGCGGAGCCGGTGGTTGGGCCGCTGAACCGCGAATGGATCATTTATATCGCTGGGATTTTAGGCGTTGGCGGGGTTTGGGTGCTGCTCCAGCAACACGCCGCTGTGGGCTGGGCGCTGGCTGCGGGCTCCATCGGTGTCCTGTCCTATCTCGGTTGGTATATGGCCAAGGAGTGCACCCGCGTGGAGATAGAGCGCATGGTGCTGGCGCTGATTTTGATCGCTGCGTCGGTGATGTTCTGGACCTTGTTCGAACAGGCCGGCTCCTCCATGAACCAATTCGCCGACCGCAACACGGTCCTGAGCTTTGGCATCACGGCCGGGCAGACCCAGTCGTTTAACGCCGGCTTTATCTTATTGTTGGCGCCCGCATTCTCATTCTTGTGGGCGCGTTTGGGCAGAAGGCGGCTGGATCCGAACACGCCCATGAAGTTCTCCCTCGCCCTCTTACAGGTGGGCGCCGGGTTCTTGCTGCTGGTTTTCGGCGTCAATTTCGCCGATGAGAGCTTCCGCGTGCCAATGATTTTCCTCGCTGGCGCGTACCTCTTGCACACCACCGGTGAGCTTTGCCTCTCCCCGGTGGGGCTCTCCATGGTCACCAAACTCGCCACGCCGGTGGTGGTGTCCACGCTCATGGGCGTGTGGTTCCTATCCTCAGCCGGCGCGCAGTATCTCGGCGGGCTGATCGCCCAGTTCACGGCGGCGGAAACGGTGGCGGGACAGGTGCTCAATCCCGAGGCCTCGTTGAACACCTATGCGTCGGTGTTCCAAACCATCGGCTTGTGGTCGATCGCGCTGGGCGTCGTGCTGGGGGTGTGCAGCTTCTGGCTCGCCAAATTGGCCCATGGCGCGCTCGACACGGGCCCTGCGGAACCCGGTATGGAGGCGGGCGGGCCGTCCGAAGAACGCGGCCAAGTCAAGCTCGCAGAATAGGCTCAGCCCGTTTGGCTGCGGCGGTCCAGCGCCTCGAGGAATTTGATCAGCCTTTGCATGTCCTTCGGCGGATCAGCAGTGAACGTCAGCCGCTGGCCCGTGCGCGGATGATCAAAGCCTAGAAGCCGCGCGTGCAAGGCTTGGCGGCGGAATTCCGCGATCGGCTCGGCGTCGCCCTCCGCCTTTACCCGCCGGCCTTTGCCGTACACCGGATCGCCGATCAGTGGGCAGCCGATATGGGCCATATGCACGCGGATCTGGTGGGTGCGCCCGGTCTCTAGCCGACACTCAACCTGGCTCGCTGCGGGTCGGCCGATGGCCGCGCCTGGGATTTGGCCATAGACCGTCAAGGTCTCGTAATTGGTGATCGCCGGTTTGGCGGCTTCGCTTTGGCTGACGGCCATTTTCTTGCGGTCCGCGGACGAGCGCGCCAGCGCCGCGTCCACCCGCCCCGCACGCGGGTTTGGCGCGCCGCGGCAACAGGCGATATAGGCGCGCGCAATGCTGCGATCGGCGAATTGCCGGGTTAGGCTCTGGTGGGCGGGGTCCGTCTTGGCCACCACCATCACACCCGAGGTGTCTTTATCGAGCCGATGCACGATTCCTGGCCGCTCCACCCCGCCAATGCCGGAGAGCTGGCCCGCGCAATGGTGCAACAGCCCATGGACCAGGGTTCCGGTCCAATGGCCCGCGGCGGGGTGCACCGCCAGCCCCGCGGGCTTGTTCAGAACGATTAGGTCGGCGTCCTCATATTGGACGTCGAGGCTCATGGCTTCGGGCTTGGGCGTGGCGGGTTCCGGCGGGGGCAGGGCGAGCGAATAGCGCCCGCCGGCGCGCACCTTGGCCGAAGGATCGCGCAGAACCGCGTCGTCCAGGCTTAACCGGCCCGCCTCCACCAACGCTTTGCAGCGCGATCGCGAGAGATCGGGCCACAGCGCGGCCATCCACCGGTCCAGCCGCGCGCCATGGGCGGTGTCATCGGCAACCGCGGTGCGCAGGTCGACCTGGGGCGTGTTGTCTTCCATAAGGGCGCTTCTACCCCCGACCGCCCCGTGCTGCGAGGTTTAGATGGCCAACCCCGAAACTGAGCCCGCAACATCTGGGCTGACCCCAACCGGGCGCGTGCTGGTGGGGCTCATCGTAGTGATGACGCTGGCCATCATCGCGCTGCTTGCCGCCATTATGGTGCGCATGCTCGCGCCGAGCGGCGGGGCCGGGGGCGCGACCGTTTCCGTTCAAGACCTTACGGCGGCCGGCCGGATCACAGCCGTCAGCGTCAGCGACACCCGGATCGCCATTGTGGTGGAGCGGCCTGAAGGCGGCCAAAGCGTCATAGTGCGGCCTTTGCCGCGCGACGGGGTGGCTCAGTTCGATCTGGAGCGGCCAGCGGCGAACAGGTGAGGCGCGTAAGCCACGCTTCGCCGCTGTCATCACGCTGTCACATTATTGTCGTGAACCCGTCGCGGGACTCCCGTATCGCACGAGGCGGGAAATGCCGCCGGCGTGAGGCCGGCGTTAGCGCGTCGTCACGAGGGGGATGGTCATGGCTGTGAAAATGAGGGCTCTGAACGCCGTTGCGCTGGGCGCGTTGATGCAGGCGCCTGTGGCGCTGGCGCAGGAGGCGCAAACCCAAGGCGCTGAGGACCAAGAGTTTTTCGTTGAGCGGATCTTGGTGACCACCCAAAAGCGCGAACAAGACGTCCGCGACGTGCCGATCACCATTTCCGTGTTCACCCAGGATCAACTCGACCTGCTGGGCATTGAGGAGTTCGATAAGCTCGCCCAATTCACGCCTGGCTTGTTCATCCAAGAGCAATCGCCGAACAATCCCGGCTTTGTGGTGCGCGGCATCACCTCAGACTCAGGGGAGGCGACGAACGAGCCCCGGGTCGCGGTGTTCCAGGACGGGGTGACCATTTCGCGCTCGCGCGGGTCGATCGTCGAACTCTTCGACCTGGAGCGGGTCGAGATCGCCAAGGGGCCTCAGCCGACCTTGTTCGGGCGCTCCGCCTTGGTCGGCGGGATCGACGTGATCACCGCCAAGCCGAGCTATGAGGACGGTTATTCGGGCCGGCTGACCGCAGGTGCGGGCAATTTCGGCTCCTTCTTCGTGGACGGTGCGGTCAACATTCCGCTGATCGACAATAAGCTCGCCGCCCGTTTGGCGTTTCGGATCAAAGAAGAAGACGCCTTTATCCCCAACATCACGCCCGGTGAAAACGACCTGAACTCGTCGAACACCGATGCGGTGCGCCTTAGCATCCGGTTCAACCCGACCGAACGGTTGCAGCTCGATGGCCAAGTCTTCTACCAATTCGACAATCCGGACGGGGTGTCGTTCAAATCGGGCACCTTTGCGCCCACGGGCGGGGATTTGTCGCCCACCACGTTTGCGGAGCTTTCCAGCTTTGGCGATTTGGGGCCGTTGCGGATTGAGCGGGAGACCTACGGTTTTATCCTTAAGGGCGCTTACGAAATCACCGAGGCGCTCAGCTTCACCTCCATCTCCAGCTTCCGCGAATTTGAAAGCCTGGAAGTGTTCGATCCGGACGGCTTTGGCGCGGAGATTTTAGCCTTCGCGGAGGAAGCCGAGAGCGAGCAATTCTTCCAAGAGATCCGCTTGAATTATGATGATGGCGGTATCCTTTCGGGCTTTATCGGGTTCGCCTATTTCCACGAAGAGGGCAGCCAGACGGTGCCGCTGCGCACCGGCGCCCAAGAGGTTCAGGGCTTACTGTTGGGCGCGTTTGGCCCCGGGCCGATCCCCGCGCCGGTGTCGAGCCTGCCGACGGACAATGTCTTAGTGGGCGCCGCGCTTGCGCCGATCCTGGGTTTTACGCCGAGCATCCCGCTGCCGGCGGAAAACGTGATTTTCGAAGAGACGATCGACGCAGCGTCCAACGATTCCTATGATATTTTCGGCGAAGTGGTGTTGCGCCCGTTCGAAGGGCTGGAATTAATCGGCGGCGCGCGCTGGACCCAAGATATCAAAATCTCCGGCTTTGAAAGCAACGTCTTTACCCCCACCACCTTGACCGGCGTTGTGGGCCAACCCTTTGACACCACCTTGATCACCGTGGCGCCGGGCGTGGTGGTTCCGGTTCCGGTGGGCGGGTTCTTGGTCAACCCGTCCTTCGGCGGCGCGGTCGGAGAGGCGGACTTTAACGGCTTCGGCTGGCGGTTTGCGGCGCGCTATGCGCTTACCCCCGATTGGAACGTGTACGCGTCTTATGCCCGCTCGCGCCGGCCTGAAGTGATTGACCCCTCCGCGCCCGCGCCTGGCGTGGTGGATTTCGAAATCTTGCCCGCGGAGATCGTCAATTCGTTCGAAGGCGGGGTGAAGGGGTTTGTCGACCTCGACCAATTCGGTGAACTGAATTTGGAAGTGGCCGCGTTCTATTTTGACTACCAGGACTTCCAGTCCTCGATCTTCGGTCCTGACGGCTTGCCTGACATTATCAATGCCGGCGCTGCGGACGCTGTCGGCGTCGAGTTCCAAGCCAACTGGACTGCGAACGAATTTGCCGAGTTGTTCATCAATTACGGCTTCAACCGTGCGCGGTTTGACGACGAATTCGAAGGCGAGCCGGCGGTGTTCGCCGGCAACCAATTCCGCTTAAGCCCGGACCAAAAATTCGCGGTCGGCGGTATTTTCACCTACCCGACCCGGAATTGGGGCACCTTCCAGATCAATCCGTCCTACACCTTCCAGACGGAAATCTTCTTTGACGACGACAACGACTTGCCCGAGCTTCAAGCCGGCGTCTTCCCGGACTTAGTCCAAGACGAAGTTCAACCCTCCTTCGGATTGTTGGATATCCGCGCGCGCTGGAACGTTCCCGGTGATCGGTTTACCTTGGAAATGTTTGTTGAAAACCTCACCAATGAGGACTTCATAATTGACGCCGGTAACACCGGGGATCTGTTCGGCATCCCGACCTTTATTGGCGGGCCGCCGCGCTTCTGGGGCGGTCGCGTGACCGGCCGGTTCTAGGGGCCGGCGATGACCGCACTCCCAATCTCGCGCCGCGGGGCGCTCGCCGGCGTTTTCGGATTAGCGGGCGCGGCTTGCGCGCGCCAAGACGACGCTGCCGGCGCCGCTGACCCGGCCCCGGCGGTAAGCTTCGAGCATGGCGTCGCCAGCGGCGATCCGACCCAGACTCGGCTGATCATATGGACCCGCGTCACGCCTGAACACGCGGACGTCGCCACCGTTCCGGTGGTTTGGGAGGTCGCCGAGGACGAGGGGTTCACGTCGATCTTCCGCGACGGCGCGGTCGAAACGTCGGCGGATCGCGACTTCACGGTCAAAGTCGATGTTGATGGGCTCAGCGCCGGGACGGCGTATTTTTACCGCTTCCGGGGCGGCGAAACGATCTCTCCGATCGGTCGGGCGAAGACCTTGCCCGAGGGCGCCGTCGAGCAGTTCGTTATGGGCGTTTGCTCCTGTTCCAATTACCCGGCGGGTTATTTCACCGCCTACCGCCACCTCGCCGAGCAGCCGGACGTCGATCTCATCCTGCATCTGGGCGATTATTTCTATGAGTATGGCGCGGACGGGTTCGGCGCAGGGTTGACGTCCGGCCGGACACCCGAGCCGGCCCACGAGACTGTCACTCTGGCGGATTACCGCCTGCGCCACGCGCAATATAAGCGCGACCCCGACCTGCAGGCCGCCCACGCCCGCGCGCCTTGGATCGCCATTTGGGACGACCACGAGAGCGCCAATGACAGCTGGGTCGACGGCGCGGAGAACCACCAACCTGAAACCGAAGGCGACTGGGCCACGCGCAAAGCCGCCGCGATCCGGGCTTATTTTGAATGGATGCCGATCCGGGAGCCTCAAGGCGACCGGGACCCAGCGGCGATTTGGCGGTCCTTTGAAATCGGCGATCTGGCCAGCCTGATCATGCTTGAAACCCGGCTCACGGCGCGCGACGAGCCCTTGGGCTATGAAGACATTCCCGTGCGCGAAGGCCCTCAAGGCGTGCCGGTCCCCGATGTCGAGGCGTTCCTCACCCGGATGATCCCCGATCCAACCCGGCAAATGGTTGGCGACGCGCAATTGAGCTTCATCGCGGACACGGTCGGAGCCTCGGTCGCCGCGGGCAAGCCTTGGCAGCTTTTGGGCACCCAGGTGCTCATGGCGCGGGTGGGCACGCCGAACCTACCCGCCGTTTTGACCCAAGAGCAGATCGAGACGGTGCGCGCCGCAGTGCCTGGCATTGACGCGTTTTTACAATTGACCGCCGCGGTGACCGTACCGTGGAATCTGGACGCCTGGAACGGTTACGCCGCCGAACGCGAGCGGGTGTTCGCAGCCTTGCAAGCCGCGGGCGCGAACCTTATCGCCTTGGCCGGGGACACCCACAATTTCTGGGCCAATGAACTCACCAATTTTCAAGCCGACCCGGTGGGGGAGGAGTTTGGAACCTCTGGGATCACCTCACCCTCGATCGCCAACATCTTTGGGCTGACCCCTGGGGAGGGCACTGATCTGGGCCAGGCGTTTGTGGACGCCAATCCGGATGTGCACTTGAATGACATCTTTAATAAGGGGTATCTCACCTTGACCCTGTCGCCGGAAACGGCGCAGGCGGAGCTGTTCGCCGTTGAGGATGTGACCGTGCCGGACAGCGCGGTTCGTTCCATCGGCCTCTTTTCCACGACGCCGGGCGCGCGCCAACTCACGCGCGAGGCGTAGCACAAGTCTGCGGGCGAGGGACGCACGCGGAGGCGGCGGCGCGAGCTTGGGGGAGCTCCGCTGCCGCTCTATTTTTGAATGCAGCGCTTTCTTGCCCGGGAGGGTTGTCGCTTTGGCGGATCTCAAGCGTGGGCGGGTCTGCGGCCAAACGCTCGCGGGACTGGGCCTCCTCAAATCGCCAAGCGCGGGGTAACGTGCGCTATGGTTGAGCCCGACGTTGATCCTCTAAACCCCATTGCGCTGGTGATCCCCGGCCGACCGAAAGACTTGGGCGGCGGCTTCAGGGTTCGCCGGCTCTTGCCTTATCACAAGCGCCGCATGGTTGGCCCGTTCATCTTTTACGATCTTATGGGACCGGGGGATTTCGCGCCCGGTCACGGTGTCGACGTTCGGCCCCATCCCCATATCGGCCTGGCGACTGTGACCTATCTGTTCGAAGGCGAATTGGATCACCACGATACGGTTGGCGCGTTCCAAACCATTCGCCCCGGGGACGTTAATTGGATGAGCGCGGGGCGAGGGGTGGTGCACTCCGAGCGCACCGGCCCGGACGCGCGCGCCGCGGGCCATAGGCTCCACGGCGTACAGGCCTGGGTGGCGTTGCCAAAAACCCATGAACAAAGCGAGCCGGGGTTCGCCCACCACCCGCAAGCCAATTTGCCGGTGATCGCGGTGCGAGATGCACAAATTCGGCTGATCGCGGGGACCTATCAGGGCCGGACGTCGCCGGTCCGCTTTCCCCACCCGATTGTCTACGCCGATGTGAGGGTGCAAGCCGGCGCGCGGGTTCCCGTGCCGGAGGCGGAGGAGCTGGCGCTCTTTGTCGTAGACGGCGCGGCGCGGGTGGGGTCTGCGAGGTTGGAACCCTTGAGCCTGAATGTCTTGCGGCCAGGGGCGGCGGACGAGCTCGTTGCGCAGACCGCCTGCCGGGTCATGGCGCTTGGCGGTGCGCCCATGGACAGCCCGCGCGTCATCGATTGGAATTTCGTCGCCTCGGATCAAGCCTTGATCGACGCGTCCCGCGCGGACTGGACCAGCTCCGCTGCTGCGGGGTTCGACGGTACGCGCTTTCGCTTGCCCGAAGGCGAGACCGAGCACATTCCGCTGCCAGACTGACAGCGGTCATCGCCGGTGACTGCGCCCCGCCGGGCGACCGATTTGGGAACGCGTTCGATCCTCCTGCGTTGATCTGTCTCGACTGCAGAGGAGAAGACGATGGCCGATATTAAAAAACGTCTCATCGCCCTGGTCGGTTTGGCCGGGCTCAGCGCCTCAGGCTGCGCGCTCGGCGCGGCGGCGGGCGCCGGCTACGTCGCCGGTGACGAGATCGAAGAAGGCGACGAATTCGACCCGTTGGAAGACGTGATCGAAAGCGACGATTAGGTGGATGGGCGGCGCTGCGCGCCACGCTCAATCCGCGCGCGCCGCCTCCAACGCTTCGCCGGCTTCAAGCCAGCTCGTCTCCGCGGCTTCGAGCTTATCGGCGAGCCGCGCGCGCGCCACGCTCAACTCGGCGATTTTGTCGGGTGCGCTGGCGTGCATATTCGGGTCCGCTAAGGCTTGGTCGAATTTCTCGATCAGCCCGGTCAACCGCTCCATTTCCGCCTCCCAGCTCTCGATTTCTGCTTTCAACGGCGCCAATTCCGCCCGGCGCGCGGCCGCAAGACGTCGGCTTTCCGCCTTCGTCCCACCCCCGGCGTCTGTGGTCTTCCGCTCGCCCTCCCGTTCCCGACGCAACAGGTCCGCGCGATAGGCCTCCATGTCCGCGGGATAGGGTTCCACCGTTGCGTTATGGGCAATCCAAAGCCGATCCGCACAGCTTTCCACCAAGTGCCGATCATGGCTGATCAGCAAGACCGCACCGTCAAACGCGTTAATTGCGTCGATCAAGGCGGCGCGGCTGTCAATGTCGAGGTGATTGGTCGGCTCGTCGAGCACGAGCAGATGTGCCCCCTCGAACGCCACCAAGCCCATAAGCAAGCGCGCCTTTTCGCCTCCCGATAAATCACCCGCCGGCGTCTCCGCCTTGTTCGCGCCCAGCCCGAATTGAGCGAGCTTGGCGCGGCGTTGCGCCTCGGTCGCCTCGGGCATGCGCGCGCGTACGTGGTCGTAGGCGGAATGGGTGGGGTTGAGCGCATCGATCTGATGTTGGTGAAAATAGGCGACTTGCAGCTTGTGGTGGCGTTTCAGCTTGCCGTCCAACGGCGCGAGCGCGCCGGTTAGTAGCTTGGCGAAGGTGGACTTGCCCGCCCCATTGCGCCCAAGCAGTCCGATCCGGTCATCGGGGTCAATGCGCAAATCAAGGCGTTTCAAAATCGGGGTGTCGGGATCATAGCCCGCCGCAACGCCGTCAAGCGCCATAATGGGCGGCGCGGGCGGTTTGGAGGGTAGCGGGAAGTGGAAGGGGGTGACTGGCTCGTCGATCATTGTCGCGATAGGCTGCATTTTCTCCAGCCGCTTGACCCGGGATTGGGCTTGGGTGGCCTTCGACGCTTTCGCGCGGAAGCGTTCGACGAAGGCTTCAAGCCGGCGGCGTTCGGCTTCCTGCTTGTCTTTCAGAGCGATGGCGAGACGCTGTTTTTCCGCCAATTGGCGCTGGAAGTCGTCATAGCCGCCCGAAAAGGCGTTCAGCTTACCCGCGCGCAAATGTACGATCGTGTCGCACGCCGCGTTGAGCAAATCCCGGTCGTGGCTGATCAACACCACTGTGCCCGGATATCGGCGCACATGCTGTTCCAGCCACACCGCGCCCTCCAGATCGAGGTAATTGGTCGGCTCGTCGAGCAGCAACAAATCGGGTCGCGCGAACAAGGTCGCCGCCAAAGCGACCCGCATGCGCCAGCCGCCGGAAAAGTCCGAGCACGGCCGCGCCTGATCGGCGTGCGCAAAACCCAGTCCATGGAGGATCTCGCCGGCCCGCGCCTCGGCCGAATGGGCTTCGATATCCGCAAGCCGGGTCTGGATGTCCGCAATGCGGTGGGGATCGGCGGTGGTCTCCGCCTCCGCCAGAAGGCGGCTGCGTTCGGTGTCCGCGGCGAGCATCACGGAGAGGATCGTCTGCGGCCCGCCCGGGGCTTCTTGCGCCACCGCGCCCCATTTGACGCCCTTGCGCAGGGACACCGAGCCGCTCTCAGGGCTGATTTCGCCCTTGATCAGCCGGAAGAGCGTCGATTTGCCGGTGCCGTTGCGGCCCACGAGGCCAATTTTGGCGCTTTGCGGGATGGCGACGGTGGCTTGGTCGAACAGGGTCCGGCCTTCAATCCGATAGGTCAGGTCGTTGACGTGCAGCATAGCGCG
>JBHJGU010000152.1:0-11170 GCA_050331475.1 Maricaulaceae bacterium
CGACCGCCCCGGCCGCCACGCCGCAGATCAAATCACGCCGCGAAACCACTATCATCTCAACCTCCCCGCCCTCGCTCCAAACTTATCCGTTGAATTGGGCCGACCCAAGGCGAAAATCGCCATGAAAGCGACCCGATCTGCGAACAAACTCGCGACTTACGGGTTGGTTGCGTGAGCGACTGTGGGAGGCGTGCGTGGGTAAGGTGATTTTCGGGTTTTTGGTCGTCATCGGTTTGCTCCTCGCCGCTTTGGCGATTGCGCCCTTCCTGATCCCCCAAGACGTCTATCGCGCGCAACTCACAGCCGCCGCCGAACGTGCGTTGGGGCGCGAGGTGGCGGTGGATGGGGATTTGTCGCTGAGCCTGCTACCCACCCTCCAAGCTCGAGCGGGCGTTTTGCGCGTCGCCAACCCCGAGGGGTTTACGGAGGCGCACTTCCTCACCGCGGAACGTTTTGCCGCGGGGGTTAAAATCCTGCCCCTGCTCTCGGGTCGCGTGGAGGTCGCCGAATTGGTGCTGACCCGACCGTCTTTGTCGCTAGAACGGCGCGCGGATGGGGCTGTGAATTGGTCATTTGGCGCGCCAGCCGAGGCCGGGTCAGAGCCCGGCTCCGCCCCGGACGGCGAAGCGCCCGCCCCTAGCGGGCCGCCAGACGCGGCGTCATTTGACGCAAGCCTTGGCGATATCAGGCTGGTCGACGGACGGGTTCGCTATATCGATGCGGTCGAGGGGGTGGATCGGGAGATCACCCACGCCGATGTCACCGTCTCTTTGCCCAGCCTCGACCGTCCCGCCCGCTTGGACTTAGGCCTCAAGGTGGATGGGGAGCGGCTCGACGCGCGTTTGGATGTGGAAAAGCCCCGCGCGATCCTTGACGGTCAAGAGACCGTTTTAGCGTTGACGCTCGGCGGGGACCTGGTGGAGGGCGGCGTTCAGGGTCGCGCGGCGATCGGCGATGACCCGGAGGGCGATTTCACCTTCGACGTCGCCATCACCGACGCCGAACGCTTAATCGCGCTCGCGGGGCTCGACGCGCCGCCAGCGGGCTTGGTCCAAGCGCTTAACGCGGCGGGGTCAGCTCGGATCATCGGCGATCAGATTACGGTCTCGGATTTAACCGTGCGCGCGCGGGCTCCGCAGCTTGAGGCGGATTACATGGGCGGCGCGCAAATCAACGGCGCTGTGGTTCGGCTTGATGGCGAGGCGCGCGCTGAGATGGGCGATCTGGAGGCCTTGCTGGGCGAGCTGCCCGTGGATCCGCCCCCGCCGGGCGTGCTCAGACAGCTCAATTTTGAAGGCGGCGTTTCGGGCCCGTTAGACGCACTGGCGATCCGCGACGCACAGGCGGAGCTGGCCTCCGATCTGTTGGCGGCGACGTATTCCGGCGGGCTACAGGTGCGCAACGAAACGTTGACCTTTGACGGCGCGGTCGAAATTGGCTCGGGCCAGCTCCGCGCGCTGGCGACCGCTTTAGGCGCGGTGATCCCGGAAACGTCGGGACCGGTGTTTAACACCCTCGACATTACGGGCCGGCTCAGCGGCGATCAGACCGCTTTAGCCTTCGAGCAGGCGGAGATCGCGCTCGATGATTTGCGCGCGAACGGTCGGCTTGCGGTTAACCTCGCTGGGAGCCGACCGCGGCTGGACGGCCGGCTTGACCTTGCGGCCGCGGATTTATCGCCCTACCTCGGCGAACCTGAAACCACCGCCTCTGGCGGAGTGGCGCCTTGGTCGACCGATCCGCTCGACCTATCCGGGCTGGGCGCGGTGGACGCGTCCCTCGCGCTATCGGTGGAGGGTTTGCGGGTGCGCGATCTGGCGATTGGCGCGGGCGCGATGACCGTGACCTTGCAAGACCGTGCGCTAAACATCGACATGCCGGAGCTGGGCCTTTACGGCGGCCAAGTCGCCGGCCAATTCGGTTTGAACGCTCGCTCCGAAGCCCCCCAAATGACCCTCGCGGTGAACATGGACGACGTCCAAGCTCAGGGCCTGCTCTCGGCTGTGGCGAAGTTCGACCGGCTCAGCGGCGTTGGAACTGCGAAGCTCGACGTCACCGGCCGCGGCGCCAGCCAAGCGGCCTTGATGCGCAGCCTGTCCGGTTCGGGGGGATTTGACTTCGTCGACGGCGAGGTGACCGGTGTGAATTTCACCCAAATCGCGGCCGTGCGCACCCAATTGGCCGACGTGAATATCCTGGATTTGGGCAAAGTGGCCGCCGCACTGTCGACATCGGAGGCGCGCGAGGCCTTGTCGTCGAACGCGCGCACCGACTTCTCCGAATTCCAAGGCACGTTCACGATCGCCAACGGGGTCGCGCGCACCGATGACCTCGCCGTGGCGGCGCCCGGGGTGCGGGTCACCGGCGAAGGCGAGTTGGATATTGGCGGGCAGAGCGCCGATCTGCGATTGCGTCCGCGCATAGTGGCGTCTGCGGATACCCAGGCCGAGCGGGATGGCGGGCTCGTGGTGCCGCTGCGGATCGCCGGGCCGTGGAACGGGATTTCGCCCAGCCTGGATCAGCAAGCCGTCGTGCAAAGCCTCACCCAATCCTCCGCGGTGCGCGAGCAAGCCGGCGCGCTGATTGGCCAAGCCCTTGGATTGGAACGGTTAGAGCCCGCGGCGAATGGCGAGACCTCGACCCAATCGTCCGCCGCCGGAAGCCTGGCGACAGGTCTTTTAAACGCGCTGACCCAAGGCGGCGATCAGGACGCGCCGGCCGCCGAGCCCACGGACGAACCCGCTGTGGACGACGCGGACGCGCCCGAACCGAGCGTGGAGCAACAAGCGGTCGAGGCGTTGGGCGCCTTGTTTAATCGCCGCCGCACACGGGAGCCGGAACCCAGCGACGACCCGCCGCCTCAATAGGCGCGCTTGCGCAACGCCACCAAGTCTTGCCAGTTTGGGATGACTTCGGGTTCGATTGTCAAAACGTCGAAGCCGAAATCCGCCCAAGTCGCGCGCACATAATCATGGGCGATAAAGGCGTTGCCAAATTGCTCAGGATCGGCGCCCACGTCTGAGGCTGTGTCGTCATAGACTTTCAAAAACGCGAAGCCGCGCTCCCGATAAACGGCCCGCCACTGCGTAAAGCTTATATCGTTACGCGCCAGCATTTTGGCGTAGCGCTCTTCTTCGGCGTATTTCTCCAGCCGGGCCTCGGCATGGATGGTGACGATTAAGACGCCGCCAGGCCGTAAAATCCGATAAAGCTCAGCGAGCCAAGCCTTGTGCGCGCTTTCGCTGAAATGGGTGAAAATGGACCACGCGTAAACAACGTCGAAACTCGCCGCCTCCGCCGGACAGGGCGGGGTGGGCTCAAGGGGCAAATAGCGCGCGAATGGCAAAGCCTCCGCCAGCCAATCCAGGGCCGCCGGATTGACCTCCGCGCCCCAATAGCGGTCGCGCGGCCGATAGCGCGTTAAGGGTCGGAGCAGCCGCCCGGTGCCACAGCCGAAATCGAGAATGTCGAGCCCCGCCTCGGTGTCGCGCGCATGCTCATCGATTTGCCGGGCCACAGCGATGGCGTGGCTCATGCCGCCGCGGACCGCGTACTCAGCGCCGTTATCGCTGAGCGGGCTTAGCCCGGGCGTGTTCGGAATTGGCCCCCCGATAAGGATCGACTGTAAGCGCGGCTCCGCAATGGCTAAGTCGCACAGCGCCTTGAGCACGTCCTTACGCGTCGCCTGCTCGCGATACCACGCCACCGCCTCCGGTACGCCGAGCCGGCGGCACGCCTGCTCCCATCCCACCGCGTCTTCAACCGCTTGGCGCAAATCCGCAACGCCGATCACTGGCCCGCCCCTTTGCATGGAAAAAAGGCGGGGTATCGTGTCCGCATCGGCCCGGCAAGCGATAGCCGCCGCAGTTAAGCCCCAAAAAGCGCCACCGGGAACTGACCTTGGGCGCCGGCGCTGAATTCACCCCGACAAATCTCTCCGCCCATTAAGTCGAACGGGCAAACGAACACATCATCGGGATGATCAAACGTAATGGTCAGCTTACCGTCGGGCTCCACAACATAGGCGCATTGGCCAGAGGCCACGTCGTCGAGCGACAAGCTATCCGTCCGCATGCCTCCGCCGCCCGTGCGGTCAAGCTCGACGGTGTCGCCGTCGGGACGGCTCAGTGCGCACTCCACGTTCCAGCCGCGCACGCCGATGAGGCTTAACGCAAATAAAGCGCTTTCCGGGCTTTCGGTTTGGGTTTGAGTGTTCGACGCCGGCGTCGCGCATCCCGACACGGCAACCGTGAGGCATGCAACGACGACCGCGGCAAACAATGGTTTGCGCGTGGTCATCGTGATCAATCTCCTTGGATCACTGTGAACTGAATTGAACGCGCGTTTTGTGCCGAATGCTGCGGTGCAAAGTACAGAGCCGCGTTGTGGCGCATTTCGTCGCGGTCAAGCGCCGGTGGTCCCTGAGCTCTGGATTTGCCAAGCCCAGCCCGCTGGGTTTAGCTCTGCGTCCATGAAAACTTTGCTCCGCTCCGTCGCGCTGGGGGGATTGGCGATGCTGATGCCTGGCGCGGTCTTCGCTCAAGTCGACCTTCAACAGCCCGGTGATCGGGTGTCGGGTGACTTCTTCGCAACCCGCAGCCCGGTGATCGCGCAAAACGGCATGGCCGCGACCGCGCATCCGCTGGCGAGCCAGATCGCGATCGACGTGCTAAAAGCGGGCGGCAATGCGGTGGACGCTGCGATCGCGGCGAACGCGGCGCTGGGGCTGATGGAGCCCACCGGCTGCGGGATTGGCGGGGACGTGTTCGCCATTGTCTGGGATCCCCAGACCAAAAAGCTTTATGGGCTGAACGGCTCGGGCCGCTCCCCCCAAGGGATGAGCCTTGAAGACCTCAAAGCCCGGTTGGGCGAGCGCGATCAAATCCCCCCCTTCTCCAGCCTCGCGGTGTCAGTTCCGGGCGCGGTGGACGGTTGGTTCGCCTTGCATGAACGGTTCGGCTCAACCGCCATGGCCGACATCTTGGCGCCCGCCATCCGCTACGCCGAAGACGGTTTCCCCATGACCCAGACCATTGCGCGGTATTGGTCGGGCAATGTGCGCCGCCTGCAACGGGCCTATGAGGAGGGCGAGTTAGAAGAGTTCGATAACGCGCTCGCCACCTATTTCCCCGACGGCGCGCCAATCGCGGAAGGCGAGCTTTTCAAGAACCCCGACCTTGCCGCCACCTATCGCACGCTCGCCGAGGAGGGTCGCGACGCGTTCTACAAAGGCGAGATCGCGCAAACCATCGACGCGTATATGAAACGGATTGGCGGGCCTTTGCGCTATAAAGACTTCGCCGATCATCACTCCGACTGGGTGGAGCCGGTGTCGGTAAACTACCGTGGCTATGATGTTTGGGAGTTGCCGCCCAACACCCAAGGGATCGCGGCGCTGCAAATGCTCGCCATCCTGGAGGATTATGATTTAGCCGCCGAGCCGCCCATGAGCGCGCAAAGCCTGCATTGGCAGATCGAAGCGAAACGCCTGGCCTTTGAAGACCGCGCCCAATATTACGCTGATCCGGAGTTCGCGAACGTTCCGCTCGACGGCTTGGTGTCGAAAGACTACGCCGCCCAGCGCCGCGCCTTAATCGACGACGATACCGCCCGCCAAACCGTCGGCCCTGGCGATCCGCCCGCGCTTGAGGCGGGTGACACCACCTATCTCACCGTGGCCGACAAAGACGGCATGATGGTCTCGCTCATCCAGTCGAATTATCGCGGCATGGGCTCGGGCCTGGTCCCGGACGGTTTGGGCTTCATGCTGCAGGACCGCGGTCAATTGTTTGCGCTCGACCCGGAGCACGCCAACGTCTACGCGCCGGGCAAGCGGCCGTTTCACACCATCATCCCGGCTTTCGTGACCAAAGACGACGAACCCTATCTGTCCTTCGGCCTGATGGGCGGGGGCATGCAGCCCCAAGGCCATGTCCAGGTGCTGGTCAATCTGATCGATCACGGCATGAACGTCCAAGAGGCGGGCGACGCGGCGCGCTGGCGCCATGAGGGCACCGCCGAGCCAGACGGCGCCCCAAGCCGAGGTCGCGGCTATGTGGCGCTTGAAAGCGGGTTCCCAATCAAAACCCGCGCCGCGCTGGCCGCCCGGGGCCATGTTTTGCGCGGGTCGGACGGGGGCTTTGGCGGCTACCAGGCGATTTTGCGCGACCCCGAAACCGGGCTCTATCACGGTGCCTCGGAAATGCGTAAGGATGGCGCGGCGATCGGGTATTAGCGCACTGGGACACGGGGGGCCGTCATGGAGCGCAGTTCAGGGGTTATTGCGGGGCTGTTCGCCGCCCTGATCATGGCAGGCGCTGTGGCGTGGTCGGCGATGACGCTGGGTCAAGCCATTGTGGATCAGCGCGTTGTCGACAGGCGGGTCACGGTGAAGGGGCTCGCCGAGCGGGACGTGAAAGCCGACCTCGCGGTTTGGCCCCTGACGATAACGGCGGCGAACGACGATCTTGCGGATTTGCAGGAGAAGATCGACGCGGACGTCGCCCTGGTGCGCGCCTTCCTCACCGAGCGCGGCTTTGACGTGGCCGAGATCAGTCTGGGCCGGCTGCAAGTGCAAGACCGCGTGGCTCAGGGCTATGGCCAAGACTTCCAGCGCGGCGGCCGTTACGTGATCACCCAGCCCATGGTGGTGCGCTCGGAAAACGTCGACCGGGTCGCCCAAGTCAGCCGCGGCTTGGGCGAACTGGTGCGCCAAGGCGTCGTGCTGCAGGACTGGCAAGGTCCGGCCTATGTGTTCACTGGGCTCAATGGGATCAAACCGCAAATGATCGCCGACGCCACCGCCAACGCCCGCGAGGCGGCGATCCAATTCGCCCAAGACGCCGGCACTCAGCTCGGCCCAATCGCCAACGCCAATCAAGGCGTTTTTGTGATCTTGCCGCGCGATGACATTCCCGGTGAGATTGAAAGCAATCAAATCTTCAAAACAGTCCGGGTCGTCTCAACAGTGACATATTTATTGGAAGCACAAACATAACCTCCAAACTGCATTGTCTGTCTGTTTAATGAACGCGCGTCTCAGCGGAGCGTCATCGCTGTTCCGCTAGCCTCCTGTCATGACAAGGATAGGAGATATGAGATGCGAAACTTGCGCTCCCTTATGGCGACGGCCGCCGTCGCCGTGTTCGCCGCCGGCGCGCTTCAAGCCCAAGACTTTGGCGGCGGCGCCGCCGCAAACGGCTTTGCGACCCCCTATGACCCCGGTCTTGGCGCGCCCTTGCCCCCCAGCGTTGACCTGCAAGGTGGGCCGGTGATCGGCGCCCAGCCGGCGCAATACGTTTTCAATCGGGGCCGGGTGGACCGGGGCTTTGACCCGCGCTTCCAGGGCGGTCGAGGCTTCCAACAGCAAACGGCGTTTTTCCGACGGCCGCGCTTGAACGGTTTCCAGGTCGCCGCCTGCCGGCGCAATGCGCAGTTCTGCAATGGACGGCTGGGCGCCCAAGTGTTCTGCCAGACCCAAGGGTTTAACCGCGCCATTGGCTGGGACGTCACCCGGCGCGGCCGCAATGTCATCTCGCCTGTCACTGGGCAGTTCCGCACCCGGTTTGACAATTGCCAGGCCCTAAGGCGGGTGACCTGCGCGTTTTAGAGCGCCGCGCCGCGGATGGGGCTTAGCCCGCCCCATCCCGGTTTACATAGCGCTTAAGCTCCGCGCGCGCGATCTGCCGGCGGTGCACCGCGTCGGGGCCGTCGGCGAACCGCAAGGTGCGCAAGGCGGTCCACATGCCTGCCAGCGGGGTGTCTTGGCTGACGCCTAAGCCGCCATGCATCTGCACGGCTTCGTCGACAACCTTCAGCGCGGTTTGCGGCGCCGCGACTTTGATCTGGGAGATGTAGGGCTGGGCGGCTCGAACCCCGGCGGTGTCCATCATCCAGGCGGCCTTAAGGCACAAGAGCCGGGTCATTTCGATAGACATGCGCGCATCCGCGATGTGGTCGTAATTGGCGCCCAATTTGGCGAGCGGTTGGCCAAAGGCGGTGCGGCTCACCGAACGCCGGCAAAGGAGTTCCAGCGCCCGCTCCGCCTGGCCGATGGCGCGCATGCAATGGTGGATGCGCCCGGGCCCCAGCCGGCCTTGGGCGATCGCAAACCCCTGCCCGCGCTCCCAAATCAGATGATCCGCGGGCACGCGCACGTCCGTGTAGCGCAAATGCATATGGCCATGGGGCGCGTCGTCATGGCCGAACACCTCCATGGCGCGGACGATCTCCAGCCCCGGCGCGTCGCGGGGAACCAGGATCATGGAATGCTGGGCGTGGCGCTCCGCCTCCGGATCGGTTTTCACCATGGTGATAAACACTTGGCAGCGCGGATCCCCGGCGCCGGAGATCCAGTGCTTCTCGCCATTAAGCACCCAGTCCTCGCCATCGCGCACAGCCGCCATGGCGATGTTCGTGGCGTCGGAACTGGCCACATCCGGCTCGGTCATGGCGAAGGCCGACCGGATGCGCCCCTCGATCAGGTCATCCAGCCAGGCGCGCTTTTGCGCCTCCGAGCCATAGCGCTCCAGCACCTCCATATTGCCGGTGTCCGGGGCGGAGCAGTTGAACACTTCCGAGGCCAGATGCGACCAGCCCATCTCCTCGGCCAGATAGGCGTAATCCACGGTGGAGAGGCCATAACCGCGCTCAGAGTCCGTGAGCCAGAAATTCCATAAGCCCCGCTCGCGCGCTTGGGCCTTCAGCCCCTCCAGGATCTCGGTCATGCGCGGGGTGAAGGCGAACCGGTCCCCGCCTCGGCCCACTTCGGCGAAGTATTCCGGCTCAAGGGGCAGGATGTCGTCGCGCACCATTTGGCGAACTTTGTCGCGTAAGGCTTTGACCCGGTCGGACAGGGTAAAATCCATGGGCTTGGCTCCTTCTGGGCGGCGCGGCGGCGCGGCGTGCAGGCTCGATCCTAAGCAGGGCCGGTAACGGCGGCCTCACCGCGGCGCAACGCATCACGCCGACTTTGGAGACGTTGGCGACCGGAGGGGGGAAACGATGTGCGCGGTCATAGCCGGAGCCTAAGCGTTTGTCGCCGGGTCCACCAGCGCCCTGAGCCTCGTCATTTATAGGCGCGTGGTCTAGTCTGCCGGGTATTGCGATCTCATTGCCCGTTTCCCGCCATGGCCCCAGACAGCACGCCCACCAATGATCCGCCGCCCATCGGCAGCCCTGAGGATATCGAAGCCTGACAAGCCCGCGTCGAGGCGGCGGAGGCCGCTTATCGCGCCGCACTGAGGGATCGGACAGGGACCCGAGAAACCCGGCTACAGGCCTGGTGGGATTTATGGTGGGCAAACGATTTTTCCTGGGACGGGCTGAAACGTCATGTCTGGATGACGGGGGCGTGCGAGACGAGCGATCTGCAAGCCTATTGGGCCACCGGGCCGGGCGCGGACAGCGATCCGTTTATCAGGGACGGCGTGCTCACGCGGCCGCTCGAAGGGCTCTGCCCAGACGGACAGGTCCGCGCCTTCCATGCCATCCACGCGCCGGAGGTTTGGGCGGACGGAACCTGTTCCGGGAAAGGCGCTGAGCGGGAGCCCGGGTTCGGTAAGGCCCTGATGGCCGATATCGCGCGGACGATCCAAGCGCGCCTGGCGGCGACCGACCCGGAGGCCGGCGTCAAACCAGGCGTCTCTAACCCTTACCGAATCGCCTCCGACGACCGGGCGCAATTGCGCGGCGCGGTGGTGTCTCGAGCAATCAAGTGGCCCAAGCGCGACGCGATGCCCCTGTTCGTAAACTTCGATCGGGCCTGGCTGCGCAACTTTAGGGCCAACGAAACGCTTTGGCGCGACGCCGGGTTCGAAGACGCGCATTTTGAGGGCAGCGCCGATTTCCGGGGCGCGCATTTCGAGGGCTTCGCGGATTTCGAGAACGCGCATTTCGAGGGCACCGCCCACTTCGAAGACGCGCATTTCGAGGGCGACGCCAACTTCTATAGCGCACATTTCAAGCAACTCGCCGAGTTCCGGGGCGCGCATTTCGAGGATGTCGCCCGGTTCCAGAACGCGCATTTCGAGGGCGACGCCGACTTCGAAGACGCGCATTTCGGAAGCGTCGCGGATTTTTCCGCGCCAGCGCCGAATCTGCGCACGGCGGACAAGAGCGGCGCCGTGACCATCCAGCCTGAAGGCGCGGCGGAAATGGCGGCGCCGGAGCGCGCTGACTGGCGAGTCGCCCTCACAACCGGGTCGGACGGGCTTATCCCCCTGACCGGCGGCTGGACGGCGAAAGGCGGGCCGACCAAACGATCCAAAGCGGCGTTTCGGAGGATCGACTTTACCGGCGCGACCTTCGCCGGCGATCGGGTGGATTTCTCCCGCCGGGAATTCCTCGAAACGGCGACGTTTGATCGCGCGATCTTTCACACCACACCGGTTTTCCACGACGCCAAACTCAATCAAGACACCAGCTTCGTCGACGCTGTATTCGAACCCTTCCCGCCGGATTGGCCGACCTTTTGGCCAGTTCCGACAGCGCAGCGGGCGGAAACCCAAGCTGCGCGCGAGCGGGCGTTTCGCACCCTCAAGCTCGCTATGGGAAAACAGGACGCCAAGCGCGAAGAGGCGCAGTTTTATAAGCTCGAGCTGGAGGCGCGGCGCAAACGCCCCACGGGCCGGGCGGTCACCGTCATGGAGAAAGTGTTTTCCTGGGCCTATAAACTCTCCTGCGATTATGGCGAACGGATTGTTTTACCGCTGTTTTGGCTGTTGGTTTTGGGGCTCGGCTTCACCGCCACCTATCACCAAGCCGGTCAGACCTTGGCCGCGCCGACCGCCATCGTTGCATGTGCCGACGCCAAGGCCGTCGCGCCACCGCTTTGGTCCGAGGCGGTCGCGTTTTCTTTCGAGCGGACCGTGGTGCCCGTCGCCCGCCAAAACGACGGCCGTTACCCTTGGGCCTGTGCGTTGGACGCGACCCGACCCGAGCTGATGGCCTGGCTCGGGCTGGGGCACCGCACCGCGTCGGTGGGGTTGCTGTTCGTGCTCGCTTTGACCCTGCGCCGACGGTTCCAATTGAGTTGAGGGGTAAGGCGGAAAGACGCGCAAGCCCTGGGGGGGGGGGGGGGGGGGGGGGGGGGGGGGGGGGGGGGGGGGGGGGGGGGGGGGGGGGGGGGGGGGGGGGGGGGGGGGGGGGGGGGGGGGGGGGGGGGGGGGGG
>JBHJGU010000153.1:0-3811 GCA_050331475.1 Maricaulaceae bacterium
GAGCCCGCTTTGAGTCATTGCACCGTTCGGCCTTGTGAGACCCAACAAAGCACCGCTGCCCCCCTATCGGGTCGGCAGATGAGTGCGAACAGATCCGTGAAACCCTCGACGGACCGCCGCCAAAGCAATGCAAATTACAGACCATGACCTAACTCACACTGACCAGATCTTCGGCTGGGACCAGGTTTAACGCGCTGATGGCGCGTTGCACATCGTTCGGCCAAATCCAAATCCGGTAATGCATGGGGACTGACATATAGCTTTCCGGCCCGTGGAGTTTTCGGGTCCGCATGTCAGCGGCGTAACGGCTGCGCCAGTCAAAACGCTCGCGCGCGGACACCTCCCGACCCTGAACGATCCGCTGGGTGATGGTGTAAAGCCGCTCACACATGCGGTATTCGAATGCGGGCAAGGACAGCGGATCGGCGTATTGACCACGTTGATCTTGCAGCGCCGCCTCAGCCGTCTCTAAGTACAAAGGCAGATCCAATTGCCCCGGAATGTTGGGAAACAGAATAAACGGCGCCGCCCATCCGCTCTCAATCAGATCGAGATTGAATGTGGCTCGCTCTTTACGCGTCATGTCTTGACGTTCAGACGCGCTGTAGGACGGCGCGATATAGGCCAAGAGCCGATTGAAATTATCAAACGGCGCGTCCGCGGTGCGAAGGAACAAGTTGCGCCGGCGGGTGCTGTTCGGCCGTCGCAAGCGCTCCTCGGTGCGCGCTTTGAACCAGGCGCTGGCGGCTTCCCCTTGGCTGAATTGCAACCGGCCGGCCCGGCCCGTGTTGAGCCGCGGCACGATGTAATCCGCAAACGCGCGCGAGACGGGCGCGACATCCGCCTCAATCCAGGCGGCAAGCTCCGAGAACCGGTCGTCGACCTGGGCGGCGCCGGTCTCTGAACGCGCCGTCACTTCGGGTGTGTCAATGGATAACATGCGGATCGGCATGCGAATGTTTGGCGTATCGCCGTCGGATACGTCGACCAAGGCCCGCGTCCCCAAGTTCGGGACTTGCGCCCCGGCCGGCGTCCAAAGCACCTGCACAGGATCAACCATACCCATCATCCTTGGTTTAAGCCCGTGACCACGCGCCTTCGCGCGGCCGGAACCACAGCCTTCCCGTCTGTTACCCTAGCCGACGACTTTTTGTTGTAAATCCAAGCGCGATCACGGTTTAGCCCCGTTAAGACAGCCGCCAAGCGCTGACGCGCGCCGCCCGCGGCGTTTCGCCCGCCGCTGGACGGGTCCGTGATTGCTAGGTTGCTGGCGGGGCGCGGACGAAGGTTCGAGAAACAGCGTGCTGACAAGACAAAGATCTTGCGTGGCAATCGTCGCGGCTTGGCTATTCGCGCTCGCGGGCGGCTCTGCTAATGCGTGCGACTTTGACGACGCCGAGGGCGCGGATGTCGCGGTGGTCTTTAGTGGCGGCGGCGCGCTGACCACGACCCAGGTGGGGGCGCTGGGCGTGGTTCAAGATTTAGGCGTACCCATCCATTGCATGGTCGGCACGTCTATGGGTTCGGTAACGGCGGCGCTTTTCGCCGCCGGCTATGACGCCCAGGACATTCAAGCGATCTATGGCGAGGAGGACTGGAGCGCGATTTTCCGCGGCGGGATCGACCGGAAAGACAAGACCTATCTGCAAAAGGAGGCCGAAGACGAATACTTCTCTGACTATGTGGCTGGGATTAGCCGCGCGGGCCTGGCGTTGCCCGGCCGATTTGGCGATATGGGAGGGCTGCAGGCGCATTTCCGCACCCTGTTCGGTCATTTGCCCGCAGAGCTCGATTTCGACCGCGATTTGCGCATCCCGTTTCGGTCAACGGCGATGGATCTGGCCACCGGCGAGGCGGTGGCGTTCGGGTCGGGCGATCTGGTCCAAACCCTGTTAGCCAGCATGGCGGTGCCCGGCGTGTTCGCCCCGCGTGAGATCGACGAGCGGTTGTATGTGGACGGCGGACTCGCCGCCCAACTGCCGATCGCGCAAGCCCAAGCCATGGGCGCAGACGTGATTATCGCGCTGGACACCACCATCCCGCCGTCGACGCTCTCCGGTCCCCAATCCATCGGCTCGACCACCCAGCAATTGCTGCGCATCGCGGTTTATCGCAATTGGCAAGATCAAGTGGCGTTGATGGGACCCGCGGACGTTTTGATCCGTCCCGACTTAACCGGCTTGAATGTGGGCGATTTCACCAACGCCGATATCGGCTTCGCCGCCGGCCGGGCCGAAGCGGGCGCCCACCGCGACGCCCTCTTGGCGATCAAGGCGATCGCCGCTCCGCTGCGGGACCGCCCGCTGGACCCCACCGCGCCGTTCACCCCCGACGGCCCGCTTCTGGTGCGCAATGACACCGCGATTAGCGACGCCGTGATCGAGGATCGGTTCAAACCCGCCCAGGCGGATTTGAACGATATCGCCGAACGCCAAGCCCGGCTGAAAGACCTCATCGCCTTTGGCGGGTTGGGAGATGCGGACCTCGCGCAAGCTCCGGCGGGCCCGGTCTTGGCGGTCAGAGGACGGTCGATCGGGCGGAACCTGCTGCAGACCGGCCTGCGCGCCTCGACCACTTTTGACGGCGACGCGCAATTCTCCATTCTGGGCCGGGTCTCGCGCCGCCCGTTTAGCCGCACCGGCGGGGAGTTGAGCTTGTCCGCTGAGCTGGGCACCGATTTCGGGGCGACCTTGGAGCTTTACCAGCCTTTTGGGTCTGACGGTCGATTCTTCGCCGTGCCTGCGGTGGCGTTTCGCGGCGAGGAGATCTTGTTCGACCTGGGCGATGTGCGGCTTGGCGAGTTCTTTCAACAACAATTCGATGGCCGGTTGAGGATCGGGCGGGAGCTGGACCGCTGGGGCGTCATCGCGCTTGAGGGCATTCTCACCGTGGGCCGGCTCGAGCCGCAGATCACCCTTATCGAGGCGCTTTCCGAGCCGGTGACCTATGAGCAAGCGGGCGTTGGCGCGTTTTTCGGTGTTGATACGCTCGATCGCGGCGCCTGGCCCACGAAAGGCCTCTCCCTACAAGTCAACGCCCAGCAATTGTTTGACCTCGCCGACGGGATCGAGACCGACAAATTCAGCGTGTTTTTCAACAAAGCTTTCGGGTGGGGTCCGTTCGGGGCCAATCTTCGCCTCTCCGCGGAAGCTGTAGAAGAAGACAATGACGAGCCCGTAGAGGTGCTGACCCTGGGCGGTTTCCGCCGGATATCCGCGTTTACGGAGGGCTCGCTTCCCAATGACCGCTACGCGCTCGCCACGGCGGAAGTGTTTTATCGACTAACCGCGGCGGACCAGATTGTCAGCTTCCCGGTCTATGTTGGCGCAACCGCTGAATACGCGGATGTGTCGTTCGATATTATTCTTCCCGGCGAGACCGAAGACTTTATCGCTGGTTCGGTGTATTTGGGCGCGAACACCGTTCTGGGCCCCACTTTCTTCGGTCTGGGCTTTGGCGAAGATGCCGAGTTCGCCCTGTTCCTCCACTTTGGCCGAGCGTTTTAGACCTCGGGTTCGCGGGGGGATCCCGCGGTGACCCGCGTCCACGCTTGGGTCTTGCAGGCGGGCCAGACGATGCAGCCTTTCAGCTTCAGGACGCCGGCGTCGGTCAGCCAGACCGACCCCGAATACGTTCCCCCGTCGGCGGGGTTATAGACCTCGCCGCCAACCCAACGGACTTTCTTAGCGCGAAATCCCGACAGCAATCTTGCTGTGACCCCCGATAATTCTGCCATGTGATGCTAGAGTCCGGCCTTCTCGAAAGGACTGGACGAATGAAGCGATCACGGTTTTCGGAAGAGCAGATCATT
>JBHJGU010000154.1:0-7911 GCA_050331475.1 Maricaulaceae bacterium
AAAACCAACACACAATCGCGAGGAGCCGCAGGCGACGCGGCGATCCAGGCCTGGTTTCCGCTTGGCGCCAACGTTTCCTGGATCGCCGCGTCGGCCCAAAGGCCTCCTCGCGATGACGTTTTAGGGACAGGCGATGTCGTCAAACAAATCTCGCCACGTGGGATTAAGGGCTTTAATCCTTGCAAGCTTCTTTGCGCGAGAGCCCGCCTTCAATTGCTTTTCCCGTAGAATTGCTGGCGTCATCTCGTCATAGAGTTCGTAGTAAACGAGCGCTACACACCTGTACCGAGCCGCAAAACCACCGCTTTCACCGCTGCGATGGGCATGGACGCGCGCGACCAAGTCAGAGGTTACGCCGACATAAAGCGTGCCATTGCGACCGCTCGCCATAATGTAGACGGCGGGTCGTTTGTCCATCGTCATACCATTTCTTAGCCTCAGCCATTGTTGCCGACATCATTGCGAGGCCCTTTAGGGCCGCGGCAATCCAGAACACCGTTGAGCCAAGCGGAGCCGTCGCCTGGATCGCCGCGTCGGCCCAAAGGCCTCCTCGCGATGACGTCTATCTCTCAATCGGCCGTCCCTTCGCATCCCGCCCGATGGTGGCGTAGGCCTCCGCCGTCGCGCCCCAAATGTCCGGCACATGCCGCACGGGCGTCAGGTCGGCGACTTGGGTGTTGTGGAGATCAAGGGATCGCAGGTTTGCGAGGGTTTTGAGGGGGGCGAGGTCACTAATTTTCGTGCCATTTAGATCTATTCTAAATACAAACTCGCACGCCCTGGGATCGGGCGTTTCCCCGCGCAAAATCATCTCGCGCACGTCGTCTTCGCTCAGTTGGCGGACAGCGTTGGCGGCGGACAGATCAGCGGTTTCGTTGAAGGCCGCCGCCCCGACCAACGCGCCCTTAAAACTCGAGCCGGAAAAATCGACATGGCTGAGATCATCCTCGCCGAAATCGACGTCATCGAAATTGCGATCTTGAAAATCGGTCGCTGGGTCTAAGCCCGCCGCCTCGATAAACGCGCTGAAGAGCGGCGTCTCCTCATCCTCCGCCACCCGCAACCCAAGCAGCGCGCGCGCCAGGCGGTCTCGCTGAACATCGGGCTCCGGCATCACGACGCCCCCGGCTCCGGCGCATTGCGAGCGGGGATCCGCAGCGTTTCGATGTCGCGATCCTGCTTCGCGCTCAGAAGCAGTTTTTCGAGCGCGATCTCCTCCATTTTCCGCCGACGCTTCTCGCGCTTGCGCCCCGGCAGGGCGGATGCAGGTTCAGCCGCCTCTTCCGCCCGGCGGACCGGACGGCGCCCCCGCGCCCGCCAGGTCACCTTCACCGCGCAGCCGTGATCGTCGCTTACGGGCACGATATCGAAGACCGTGGTCAGTTGGGTGAACAGATTGGGATAAAGCGCGCCGCGTTCCGCATCCGGCTCGACCGTGATCTCCAAGCTCGTGGGGTCGGACGAACAATCGATCCAATAACCCTGTTTCAGGCGGTGGCCCCTAATGGCGACAGGCTCTATGTCCTCTTTCCAAATAATCTCGGTGAAAGCGTCGATCGAATCCTGATCCTGTTCGGTGAGCGTCTGCTTCTTGGAGGCGAAAAGCTTCAAGGTCGCATCGATGGGCAGGCCCAGCGTCGCTAAAACCCTGGAGACCGACACGCCGGCTTCGCCTTCCACGGCGGCGGCTTTAAGGCCATGTTTGTCGACCGCTTGGGCGACTTTGCGGACATCCTCGCGGGTGACCGTCGCCACATTGGGATTAAATTCGCGACGGAAATCCGCGTGCTGCGGGCCCAGCGCCGTGGCCGAGCAGTTTTGGAGCTCAAACTCGATCACACCGTTGCAAAATTCGTAGTCATGACGGGCCGGAGGGTCCCCCGCCCCTGGCGTCGGCACGTCGATCTCAATCCGCCGAAAGCTGACGTCGAACTGACAGACAAGCTCGTAATTGCTGCCCGGGGCGGTGGTGTAGGTCAAAGTGGGGCGAACCGCGCGCTCGAGCGCCCGATCGATGCTGGCCAAAAGCCGCTCGACATCCTCTTTGCTGACCTGATCGCCGAACCATCCCATGGGGCGAAACTTGCACGCCCGTTCTGCACGAGTCCAGGCGGTTAAACGGCGAACGCCCTCCGGGAGCCGGAGGGCGCTCTTAACACTCTTAACGCTTCAGCGGCGGGACCCGCCCGCCACTGTGTGGAGTTGGTTACGGGCGTTCAATCGCCACGGCCGTGGCTTCCCCGCCGCCAATGCACAAGCTGGCGACGCCTTTCTTGACGTCCCGCGCCTGCATGGCCGCGATCAGGGTCGCCATGATCCGCGCGCCGCTGGCGCCAATAGGGTGGCCGAGCGCGCACGCGCCGCCATTCACATTGACCTTGTCGTGGGGGATGTCCAGATCGCGCATGGCGATCATGGGGACGACGGCGAAGGCCTCGTTAATCTCCCACAAATCCACGTCTTCGGTGGACCAGCCGGCCTTCTCCAACACCTTCTTCATGGCCGGCACCGGCGCGGTGGTGAAGTATTTCGGCTCGTGGGCGTGGGCGGCGGTGGCGACCAACTTGGCCAAGGGCGTGAGCCCGCGCTTGTCCGCCTCGGACTGGCGCATCATCACCAAGGCCGCCGCGCCGTCGGAAATCGCGGACGCATTCGCGGCCGTCACCGTGCCGTCCTTGTTAAAGGCGGGCTTGAGTTGGGGGATTTTGTCAGGCCGGGCGTTGCGGGGCAGTTCGTCGGTGTCCACCACAATGTCGCCCTTGCGGGTCTTCACAGTGACCGGGGTGATTTCACGTTTGAAGTCGCCGTTCTCCGTAGCCTGTTGCGCGCGCGCCAGGGTTTCAAGCGCATAGGCGTCCTGCGCCTCGCGGGTGAATTGGTATTCCGTGGCGATCATGTCCGCGAACACGCCCATGGGCGCGCCGTCATAGGCGTCTTCCAGGCCGTCTTGCGCCATGTGGTCCTTGAGGACGTCATGGCCGTATTTTACGCCGGTGCGGTGCTTGGCCAGCATATGCGGCGCGTTGGACATGCTTTCCATGCCGCCGGCGACGATGACGTCCGCCTCCCCGGTCAGAAGCGCGGAGCGGGCCATGATGGCGGCCTGCATGCCTGAGCCGCACATCTTGTTCAGCGTGGTGGCTTCGGCTGAGAGCGGCAGCCCCGCTTTGACGCCGGCTTGACGCGCGGGCGCTTGGCCTTGGCCCGCGGGCAGGACATTGCCCATATAGATATGCTCGACCGCGTCGCCCTCGAGGCCCGCATCCTCGAGCGCCGCCTTCACCGCGGCCGCGCCCAATTCATTGGCGCTAAAGCTTCCCAACTCGCCCATCAAGCCGCCCATGGGCGTGCGGGCCAAACCTACAATGACAACCGGGTCTTGATCACTCGCAGACATCAGCGTTCTCCATTCTCATGCGCTTTGGCGCGTGCGTGACGGGGCGGATCATCGCTGAGCGCGCTTGAGCGTCAAGGGGGCGATGGAGCATCGATGGCTGCGCCGCCGGTGTCCGGTGAGCCGCTAGGTCATGACCTAGCCCTAATCCATAGGGGCATGATAAACGGATTGGATGGAAGTCAGTCTTGAAGCGTTTATTTGGCTCACTCTCGGTTTCCCTGCGTTTTGCGGGCTTATGCTGCTCGTCTTTATGGGGTGGATCAAACGCGAGGATCGGCGCAAGGTCTGAACGGCTTGTGGCTTAGAGCGTGATGAGCGAGCGGTCCTTGGGCCCCCAATGGCCCCATTGGTTGACGGCCTGGCCCACCGCCCGCGGGTGGCGACAGGCGGCGATGCTGAGCGGGCTGTTTCTGGCGATCGCGTTCGCCATCGGAGCGGTCAGCGGGCTTTACGCGTGGGCGCCGCGGGTCGAGTTTAGCTTCTGGCTTGCCGCGCCGGGGTATTGGATCATCCCGGCGCTCGCCGAAGAGGCGGTGTTTCGCGGGCTCCTCTGTCCCAGCGTCGAAATCGCCGCGCTCACGGCGCGCACTATGACGCTGAGTGCGCTGTCGCTCGGCGCTTTCATTCTTTGGCATCCGTTCCAATTTTGGCTCGGCCTGCCCCACGCCCAGCCGGTTTTCGCCGATCCGGTTTTTCTCACGATCGTCGCCGGGCTGGGCGGGGTCTGCATGGCTTTGCGCGCGCGCACCGGATCGCTCTGGCCCTGCGTCGCCGTGCATGGACTCTTGGTGATCGGCTGGAAGGGACTTTTAGGCGGGTAAGTCGGCCCGTTGAGGCCGCTCGATCACAAGGTCAGGCCGCCTCGGCTTCCCAAACCGGCGTCGTCGCCTTGATCCAGCCTCCACCAAGCACGCGCAGCCCGTCCACGGCGTCGTAGAACACCCCGGCTTGGCCCGGCGCGACCCCGTCCTCAGGGGCGTCCAGGCGCAAAGCGAGACCGGTCTCGGTCCGGCTGATCCGGCCGAGAACCGGCGGCCGAGTCGATCGCACTTTCACCCGAACTGGGACATTCTCCAGCGCGTCATAATTCGCATCACCGAGCCAATTGACCTCGCCTACCGCGACCTCGGCCACGCCCAACGCCTCGCGAGGGCCGACGAGAACCCGCGCGTTCGGCGCATCGAGCTTAACCACGAATAAGGGCTCGCCCGTAGCGATCCCAAGGCCGCGCCGTTGCCCCACCGTGTAGCGGATCACGCCGTCATGGCGGCCCATCACCCGACCATCAATGTGCACGATCTCTCCGGGCTCGGCGGCGCCCGGCCGCAATCGTTCGACAATGTCCACATAACGGCCCTCAGGCACGAAGCAGATGTCTTGGCTGTCCGGCTTGGCCGCGACCGGTAGGGCGAATTCGGCGGCGAGATCGCGCACGGCGTCCTTCTTCAGATCGCCCAGCGGGAACCGCAGATAATCGAGCTGAGCGCGGGTGGTGGCGAACAGAAAGTAGGATTGGTCCCGATCGGGATCGACGGCGCGGCGCAATTCCGGCCCGGCGGGTCCCAGAGCGCGACGAATATAATGCCCCGTCGCCAAGCAATCCGCGCCCAAATCCTTCGCCGTCTCCAAAAGGTCGCGGAACTTCACCCGCTCATTGCAGCGCACGCACGGGATCGGCGTCGCGCCGGCCAAATAGGTGTCGGCGAAATCCTCCATCACCGCATCGCGAAACCGACTTTCATAGTCGAGCACGTAATGGGGAATCCCGATGCGATCGGCGACCTGACGGGCGTCGTGAATGTCTTGGCCCGCACAGCAGGCGCCCTTTTTTTTGATCGCCGCGCCATGATCATAAAGCTGTAAGGTCAGCCCGATCACTTCATAGCCTTCGCGCGCCAACAAAGCGGCCGTTACCGAGCTGTCCACCCCGCCAGACATGGCGGCGACCACGCGGGTCGCTTGGGGCGGCTTGGCGAAGCCTAAGGAATTCAACCCGGCGGCGGACGCCGGAGATGCGGTGTCTATATCGGTCACACTTAGCCTCCCCCGCAGGGTCAAGGCCTGCGGCGAACATCAAAGCGAGCGATATAGGCGATCGCGGCGGCTAAATGAAGTTTAGAAGCGTGCTGTCCGAAAGCGCGGAGAAAGCTTGCGCGGACGCCGCCACCGCGGTTTGGCCCAGATTAAGCAAAATGGCCGCTTCGGCCAGGTCCGCGTTTTCCAGATCGCCGCTGAGCCCGAGCAAGAAAAACTGCTGATCTTCAAGGCGCAGCGCCGCATCATCGGCTTGTCCGCCGATCAATCCGTTGCGCGACTGGATCAGATTGATCTCTTCGAACGCCGCGGTGACGTTCTGGATCTCCGTCTCAAGAAAGGTGCGTTGGGCGGGGGTGATCTCGCCGTCAAACGGACCGTCCGGGCCCGCATCGAACTGGGCGATCCGACGGATGGAGTCGAGCAACAACAAGCCCGCCTCATCGGCCAAGGGCGCGACCTCGACCACTTGGTTCTCGTCGATCCGGGCCACCCGGGCTTGGGGGCCATTGTCGAAGATTTCTTCGATGGTGGGCCGGGAGGCGAGATCGCCGAGGCTTGTCACATTGACCGGGATTTGGTCGGTCCGGGTTCCGCCGAACAGGAATTGCCCCGCTTGGGTGACGTTGAGCGCGCCGACCACAATGCTGAATTGGTTCGACAGATCGTCGAGCAGGAAACTCCCCTCGTCGAGCGACACCGCCGAGGTTAGGGAGTCGCGTAGAGCCAAAGCCTGCTCGCTTAACGAGTTCAGCGACAAATCTTGGATCGAGGTTTGGGCGGCGACCGATTGGGCGGCCTCGATAAAGCTCTCCGTGCGGGCGGTCAGCGCGCGGGTGTCGGTGACTTCGGTGGCTGTGGCGCCGAACCCCGCCAAGTCTTCCGCCACTCGACCGGTGGCGACTTGGGTTTGCGCCTCGAACGCCACTTGCTGGGCGGACAGAATATTCAGAAGGGCGGCGTCCGCCGCAGCCGCTGTGGAAATACGCGCCATGATCTCGCCTCCCGTTAAACCGCCGCCAATAAGGTGTCGAAGAGTTCCTCCGCAGCCTGTAAGAGGCGCGCGGAGGCGTTAAAGGCTTGTTGAAACTGGATCAAATTCGCCAATTCTTCGTCCACATTGACCCCTTCGACCGATTGGCGACGGAAATCCGCCTCCGCGCGAAACGACGCCGCGCCCTCGGAGATCGAGGTGGCCGAGGCCGAGCGGGCGCCTACATCGCCCGCCAGCCGGCTGGAGAATTCGGTGATGGAGGAGACCCCGGCGGAGAACGCGCCGGCTGCGTCGAAATTAGTCCGCCGGGTTAAGGCCTGTTGCAGCTCAATCCCGCCGCGTCCGTCAGCGACGCCGACCGCGACCGCCACACCGTCTGTGGCGTTTAAGTCCACCTGCGCTAGAGGCAGAAGATCGCCATTGCCGGCAATGTCCGCGCGCACGGCGAAATTCCCCGCCCGCGCGCCGCGCACCCCGTCACTGCCGCCGAACAATTGGTCAAACGTGATAGCGCGCGTCGCACCGGGCCCGAAAAGGGTGGTGTCGTCGATCAAGCGCACATCAATGCCGGAACCGGGATTATTCGGCGTGATGGTGAACCGGCCGGTGGCGGGGTCCAGCCCAAAGGTCGCCGCCGAACTGACCGGGCTCGTCACCGCATTCAGCGTGTTAAGGACGTCGTTAAACGTGTCCCCCGGCGCGACGGTGATCGTCTGGGTTCCGAACGACCGACCATCGTCGGCGAAGATTTCAAACGTCAGATCCCCATCGAACCCGGTCACGTCCGTGCCCTGCAGCCCCGTGTCGAACACGGCCGGGAACGGGCTGTCGATGAGATCGTTGAGCCGGAAAGTCTGACCCAAGGTCCGCCCGCCCCGGTCAGAGGGATTGTTGGGATCCTCCAGGAGCGCCACGCCAGCGTCCGGCGCCGTGGCGCTCAGCTCCAAGGACCCATTCGCGAAGGTCGCCGTGGCGTCGGGGCCAAGCGCGGTGTTGATCGCGGCCGTCAACCCGCCCACGTCCAAACCCGGACCCAAGGCGGCGGTGGTCACCACCGGCGGATTGCCCGACACCGTGGTGACGATTTGATTATTGTCGAAATCCAGCCGCACCTGGCGCGCCAGCGTGTCGTCGCCGTTCAAGACCGCAATATTGCTGACCCCGGTGAAGGCGGCGTTGTCACTCGCTAATAGACCCGTTTGCGCGCCTGTGAGCGTATTGGGCGGGGGCGCGGTGGTGGCCGAATTGCTCGCCCGGTTGAGTTCGTCCGCTGTGCGTGCGGCCAGCTCAGACAGCGAGAGCGCAATCTCCGGCAGCTCTTGGTCGCGCAATTGGATCAGCCCGGCGATCTCCCCGGACTGGATCGAGGTTTGGATGTCGAAGGTGTTGCCCGAAGGCGCGGACGCGGTGATGCGCGGGAAATCCACGCCTAAATCGCCGCGGCCTTGGGCCTGATAGTCCAAGGTGAGGGGAAACTGATCAACCA
>JBHJGU010000155.1:0-4335 GCA_050331475.1 Maricaulaceae bacterium
CACGCCCAACCCGCCCTCCCCGACTTGGGGGCCACGCCCGCCGGGCATGGCTTCCGCGACGGCGGACACGCCCGCGGCGTCCGCCGCCGCGCGGACGCGGCCCGGGTCGGCGTTCGCAGCGCCCAAGGCGATGTTCTCCGCCAGGCTGGCGGCGAATAAGCGCGGGGTTTGACCAATCCAAGCCGTCGAACCCGCCAGCGTCTCCCCCGGCGCTAAGGCCTGGCCGTCGATCCGCAAGCCGCCGCCCATCAGCTCCGCATGGCCGATCAGCACCTTTAACAGCGTGGATTTTCCCGAACCGGTGGGACCCACCAGGGCGGTGATCCGTCCGGCCGGCGCTTCGAACCCAATTGCGGCCAAGCTCGGCCCCGGCGCGCCCGCATACCCCGCGCGGACCGCGTCAAAGCGCACCGCAGGCGCGGTTTTCAGCCGTCGCACGGCTCCCGGCGCGCGCGCCTCGGCGCGAGCGTCTTCAAGCCATTCGGCCAAACGCTGCGCAGCGCCGGTGGCGGTTTGGCGTTCGTGATAAGCGCCGGACAGCCGACGCAGCGGGGCGAAGGCTTCGATCGCCAGGATCAAAAGCCCGGCCCCCTCCGCAAGGCCTAAGCCCGGCGCCGCGAAGGCCCGGCCGGCGACCAACGCCAATCCGGCCAGCGCGGCGGCGTCCAAGGCCGCAGACGATAGAAACGCCGCGCGCAGCACAGCCATGGTTTTGATCCGGAAATCGTCCGCCGCCGCCGCGAGACCCGCCCCCTCGCGCTCGGCCGCGTTGAAGAGGTTCAAGGTCGGCAGCGCCGTCATCCGATCACCGAAGCGCGCGGACAACCGCGCCAAGGCTTCCAAGCGCCCCCGCGCGGCGCGCGCAGCCCCGATGCCGGCGAACGCCATCCCCACCGGAGCGGCGGCGCAAGCCGTTAATAAGATCACGCCGGCCCAAAGATCGATCGTGGCTGCGGCGACAGCGCAAACGCCCGCGCCGATAAAGGCCGCACGGGCCAGGGGGGCGTAACGCGCGAAATACCCGGCTAAGCTTTCCGCCTCGTCGATCAGCGCGCTGGTCAACGCGCCGGATGCGCTTTGCGCGGAAAACCCCGGACGGGCCTTGACCAACGCATCGCCCAGTTCCGCGCGCGCCGCGATCACCGCGCCCGCGCCCGCCAGGCCGCCCCAATGCTGGGCCGTGGCTTGAAGGCCGGCGCGCGCCAGGCCTCCGCCGGCCAGCGCGATCAGCCAAAGGGCGGGCGGTTGGCCCTGGACCAAGGCGGAGAGTGCGTTAAGCGCACAAAACGCAACCCCGACAGCGACGGCGGCGTCCAGCACCCAAAGTCCCGAGGCGACGGCCACGCGACGGGATTGACGGCGCGCTAGAGATGTGAGCCAAGCGCGGCCGAGCGTGCGCGCGCGTTCGCTGGGAGGGGTATGAAATCGCATCCCCCCTTACTTACCACTTTGAGATCGCCCGAGAAGGGCGCGGATCAGGCGAAATCGCCGCCCCTCGACCGGCGGGCCGACGAACTCGATCGGCTCGCCAGCGCGTCCACGCCGGCGGACTCCAGCGCCAAGCGTTCGTCGGTCACATCACGGAACGCCGCGACCCCGCCGACAATGACGCCGAGATCGGTTCGCGCCGGGCTGGCGATCACGTCATAGCGCCGACCGGCGAAGGCGAGTTCGAACGCCCGCCGTTCGCCGGTCAAGGCCGCGCGCAATTGCGGTTCGGCGGCGGCGAACACGATGGTGGGAAACAGTTCGGCTAGGGTCGCCGCGGCGAGCCGACGCGGGGTCAGACCAAAATCGCCCAAGCCCGAGCCTTCCGCGGTGATCGGGCGCAGATCCAGATCGAAGGCCAAGGCCAAGCCCGGAAAGGCTGCGCCCAGCGCGCGATTGCGCGCTTCCGCGTGGGCGAGTTCGTCAGCGACTTGGTCTAGCGCCGCCAAGGCGAAATCGAGCCGCGTCGGCGGCGCCCGGCGCGGATCGAGCGGGCGGAAGATTGCAATGTAATGGGTCGGCGCGTCGCCCTCCCCCATCACCGGCGCAATGTCGACCCGTTGCACCAAATCCGCCCCGTCCTTGCGGTCGGCGAACCCGACCGCGGAGGCCGCGCCCCCCGCCGCCATGGCTTGGCGCAAGCGCGCCTCCGGGGTGCGATCGCCGGCGTCGGCGCGGAACAGACGAACCGGTTGGCCCTCACAATCCTGCGCCCCATAGCCGGTCAGCGCCATAAAGGCGGGGTTGACGCGGCGCACCGTGTAGGGGGCGTCAGCGTCAAAGAAAACGACCGCGTCATTGGACGTTTCCATCAACGTGTCGAGAAACCGTTGCGTGGTTTCAGTTCGCATGCCAGTCACCTACCTCTCGACGCGGGCGGCGCTCAGCGAACGCCTTGATGCCGCGATTACGTGGAAAAAGAGAATAGGTTGGGCTTTGGCCTCGCCAAGGTTGAGAGCGGTCCCATGAGGCCGCTTGACCGCAATGCGAGCGCGCAATAGCAAGCCGACGAATCGACGCCAGGAGGAGCGCCATGGGTTTGTTCGCCGATCTCCGCCACGAGATCGCTTATATTCGGAACGTTTTGCGCACCCTGAACGCCATTAAATCCATTAGCGCGAGCTCTGAGAATCTGGTGGTCGACGATTTGGAGGCCGCCGTCAAAGCCCATGGCGACAACATCGCCATACGCGATGAAACGACCGTATGGACCTACAAAGAATATGACGCGCGAGCGGAAGCTTACGCCCATTGGGCGCTCGCCCAGGGGCTAAAGCCCGGCGATACGGTCGCGGTGTTCATGCAGAACCGCGCCGATTTCGTCGCCTGCTGGGTCGGCTTGGCCAAGGTGGGCGTCATCTCCGCCCTGCTGAACAATCAACTGGTCGGCCACGCCCTGTCCCACTGCCTTAATATTTCTGAAGCCGATCACATTATCGTTGACGCCGAGCTTGCAGAGGCGTTCGCCGGCGCACGCGGCCTGGTGGAACGGCCTATGCGAGTATGGAGCCTGTTCGGCGTTTTGGACGAGACCGAGGACCTCGAACGCGCGCTCGCCGAGCAACCTCGCGAGCCCGTCGGCCGCGCTCATCGGGCGGGTCTCACCGCCAAGGCGATTGTGTTGAAGATGTTCACCTCGGGCACCACCGGCATGCCCAAGGCGGCGAAGATCGGCCACACCCGGGCGCAAAATTATATGCGCGCGTTTCCTGCGGCGGCGAAAGTGACCGCTGAGGACAAGATGTTCATGACCTTGCCGCTGTTTCACGCCACAGGCGGGTTGTGCGGCGTGGGCTGTGCGCTCACCCGCGGCGGAGAATTGATCATTCGGCGACGCTTTTCCGCATCAAAGTTCTGGGAAGACGCGGCGGCGACCCACGCGACCCTCTTTATGTATGTCGGCGAGATGTGCCGGTTCTTGGCGAATGCGCCGGAACACGCCAACGACCGCGACCACCATATTCGCTGCGGTATCGGCAACGGCTTACGGCCCGACGTCTGGGCGAGGTTTCAAGAGCGCTTCGCCGTCCCCGAAATCATTGAGTTCTACGGCGCGACTGAAGGCAATGTGGGGCTTTTGAACATTGGCGGCCCGGTGGGCGCGATCGGCCGGGTGCCGAGCTATTTACGCCATCGGTTCAATGTCCGGCTGGTGGTCTTTGATCAAGAAAGCGAAGCGCCGGTGCGCGGGGCGGACGGGTTTTGCCAGGAAACCGCTTCGGGTGAAGTAGGTGAAGCGATCGGCGAAATCCGCGAGGACGACGCCCGGTTCCGGTTCGATGGCTATGCCGACAAAGCGGCGACCGAGAAGAAAATCCTCCGAAGCGTGTTTAAAGAGGGCGATATCTGGTTTCGCACCGGCGATTTGATGCGGCGCGATGACAAGGGCTATTTCTATTTCGTCGATCGGGTCGGGGACACCTTCCGCTGGAAGTCGGAGAATGTGGCGACCTCAGAAGTCGCCGAGGCCTTAGGCGTTTTTGACCACGTCCACCAAGCCAACGTCTATGGCGTGCCCGTGCCCGGCTATGACGGCAAAGCCGGTATGGCCTCGCTGGTCGTGGACCAAGCAATCAATCTTAAAGCGCTGTTCGAGCATGTGAGCACCGAGCTTCCGCCCTTCGCCCGCCCGGTGTTTCTGCGCCTCCATGAAGAGTTCGAGACCACGGGCACCTTCAAGTACCGAAAGATGCACCTGGTGGCGGACGGGTTTGATATGGCTGTGCGCATCGGGCCGTTGGAAAACAGCAGTCTGATTGCCCGCCGGATTTCCACCAGCCGCATGGTGTTGGCCGCCAGCCCCGATTACCTGGCGCGCCGTGGCACCCCCACCCGGCCCGAGGATTT
>JBHJGU010000156.1:0-3688 GCA_050331475.1 Maricaulaceae bacterium
GAAGGTAAGCGGCGAGCGTTCAGCTCCGCGCTTAAAGCCGTCCGGCAAATCCCAGCCGTTTTCCAGGAAGAGATCGCGGGAGATCGCGTTCAGCTTCGTTTTGAAGTGAGCGAGATTAATCGCCCGCATGCGCGTCGCATCAATCCGGCTCCACACCACATGGGCGTGCCGCCGGCCCTCCTTCTCATGGAACACCACCGCGCGCGGTTGGCCTTCTAATCTTAAATCCTGTTCGATCCGATCGGCGGCCTTGACGAACACGTCGTCCCGCACGCTCGCGTCGCTCGGCGGCGACAGACTCAGCGAAAAGAGATGGTTCCGGCAGCGCGTGCCTTTGGCTGCCGCTTCTGACTCCAAAAACGCGCCGGACAAATCCTCAGCGATGAAGCCGCGCAGGTCATGGACCTCCACATGATCATTGTCGCGATCATTCAGGAGATGACGCGCCAGATCGCGCGCGCCGCCGCGTTCGGAGGCTTTCAGGATCATGGCGCGGGCTCTCGCTCTGAGACGTCGCCCGCGCCCCGATCCGCCGCCCGCGTGAACACCGACCGGCAGCTCTCACAGATATGCGGGTCCGTCTGACGTTCGCGGATACCCAGAGCCGCCATCAGGAACCGGCGCATGACCTGGATATCATCACACGCCCGGCGCAAAGCGCTCTGGCTGTCCGGATCAAGCGGCAAGGCCCCGACCCGCGCCGCCTTCGCCATCTCGGCGATATTTTTGGCTAACCCCGATGCGCCGAGCAGCGCCAGCACCTGGCCCAACGCTTCCTGGTCCTTCACCGGGTTCAACCCACGGGCCGCTTTCACCGGCGCATCGGGATCAAACAGCCGCGCCTTGATATAGGCGGACAAGGGCCGCCGCCCGGCCAGGACTTTGAGGTGTTGCTTCTCCTCAAAGCTCAGCCGTAGCGAAAACGGCGCGTCGCGCTTGGGCTTCTCGACGGTCGCCGATCGCGCCATAGCCTTCGCATCAACCGGCTCCGACGCTTTCTTCGAAACGGGTCGCCCGGACCCCCAGCGTGGCGTCAGCCGGTCCATGACCGGCCTCCATCAACCTCACCCGGCGCAGCGCCGGCCTCCGCGTTCGCAGGTTCGTCATGCTGCAACGCGTTAAAGGCGTGGATTGGAAGCTCTTGAGGGTTATTGTATACAGAACAGCAACTTAACTGCGCATCCCACTCAGAGAGAACCTCGAACAAACGGTTCGAAGTTTCTCCTCCAAGGTGCACCATTTTTGTTTGCGGGTAGCGGCACGCTATTGTGAGGCGCTTTTGGGCTGCGGCGCTCCAAGAAACCTTTAAGCGAAGTGCCGCCGTCGCCTAGATGGCTTTGCTGCAATCGCAATGACGGTGGGTGTGTCTTTGTCCCGCGCGTGATCCAGTATTCTTGAGGCCCTCATAGGGGCCCCGGAATCTGGTCGCTATGACGGTCGCGCGGTTAGACCCGCTGATTAAGCGTGATGGCGGCGGCGGCGTTTTGCGCCGCGGGGCCGGAGAACCGGCCGTTCGCGCCATAGCCCGTCGAGGCCATCCGTTTGGTGGCCACGTGGTCGGCCAACGCCTTAACGACGCCTTCGGACACGCGCTTGATCGCATCAATAGCGTGGCCGTTGGCCTGAACCGCGTGGGTGAGCTTTTCTGTCAGTTTGCGCAGCTCCGCGCGGCGATCGTCCGCGGCGCCGTCGATCAAGCGCTGGTCTTGCTTAATCAGCGCGCATTCATGGCGGTAGACATTGGCCAGCCGGCTTTTTTCCTCTTGGAAGCTAGCGGCTTTGTGGGGCTGGCGTTCAAGGAAAATCGCCGTCTCCCGCTCCACCAACTCGATCAATCGGCTGGTCAGCCGGATCATCTGCTCGACGCGGTCCGCGCCGTCTTTAGCCGCTAACGGCATCAGACTCGCTCCTGAAAGGCCAGCAATTGGGCTTTGACGGTCTCCGCTATGCCGATGCCGCCCGAACGCGCCAAGGCCTGGCCGTATTCCTGGTAAAGAAAGCTTTTAAACGGACCCTCCCCGGGGCCGGCGCTGAACCGACCCGGCGTCTCCAACCCCTCAAACAAGGTGGAGACGACTTGGGTGAGGAAGTGCGCTTCGAAGTCTTGGGCGGCGCGTTCGGCTTCGGTCTCGGTATAGGCGCGCCCGGTGGCCGGCGAACCATCGGCCCGGCCGGCTTCGGCTTGGTTCAGCGCCGCATTCACCAAAGCGTCTGCGGAGGAGAGCGCCATTAGATCACCTCGATCTCGGCCTGCAACGCGCCGGCCGCTTTGAGGCTTTGTAGAATGGTGATCATATCTCGAGGGTTAACGCCGAGCGCGTTCAGCCCATTGACCAGGTCGCGCAGGGCGACGCCGCCTTCGACGACCTGGAGGCCCGTGCCGCGTTGCTCCTCCACGCCGATGGCCGTGCGCGGGACTTCCGCGGTGACCCCGTCGGAGAAGGGGGCGGGTTGGCTGATTTGGGGGGCTTCCTCAATGGCGATGGTCAGATTGCCCTGGGCGATGGCGACGGTGGAGACGCGCACCGCATCGCCCATCACGATGACGCCGTTCGCCTCGTCCACGATCACCCGGGCGGGCTGATCGGGCTCTACTGTGATCTGTTCGATCTCCGCAATCAGCGCCACATTGTCCCCGGCAAAGCTCGCCGGCCGCACGAGTGAGACGATGGAGGGGCTGGTGGCTTGCGCCGCTTGGACGCCCAGAAACGCGTTCAGCGCGTCGGCGATGCGCCGGGCGGTTAAGAAATCGGGATTGCGCAGGGACAGGCGAATCACATTCAGAGAATTGAAATCAAACGGTATTTCCCGTTCAACAATCGCACCGTTCGCAATGCGCCCCACCGTGGGCACACCGCGTGTGATCGAGGCGGCGTTCCCCTGGCCCTCAAATCCGCCAATGGTCACCGCGCCTTGGGCGACGGCGTAGACTTCCTCGTCGGAGCTTCGCAGCGGGGTGACCAAGAGCGTGCCACCGCGCAGGGATTGCGCATCATTGATCGCCGAGACGGTGACGTCGATGGGGGTGCCGGCCGCCGCGAAGGGCGGCTGGCGGGCGGTCACCGTCACGGCGGCTACGTTCTGGGAGTCGATGCCGAGGCCGCGGGTGTTGGTGCCCAAACGCTGGAGGAGCGCCTCCAAGATCTGCTGGGTGTTGGGGGCGGTGTCCAAATTGTCCCCGGTGCCGTCCAGACCCACCACAATACCCAGCCCCACCAATGGGTTGTCCCGAACGCCTTCGATCGCGACAATGTCTTTGATGCGCGAGGCGGCGCCCGCGGCGGGAGCCGCGGTCAAGCTGAGGGTGAGAAGGATCAGGACGCGTTGGATCATGAACACCGATCAAAGGTTTGAGGAGTGGACCGGCGTTAGCTATGCGAAGCGTATGCCAGAACCGCGCTCACAACTGCTTGATATTGCGGAGGCCGACGGGCGTCGTAGAGGGCTACGCACGGCCCATGGGCGGATTTTGCCGGGCAAGACCCGCCGTTTAAGCCGCCGTTAACCGCAAATGCGCGAAAGCGTTGACAGAGCGGAGGCTCCGCTGATCGCAAGCGTTGGGACAAGGCTATGGCCATGAAAATACAAGGACCGATCAACGCGCCATCCCCTGGCCCCCCCCCCGCGCCCCCCCCCCGGCCGCCACCCCGAGCAGATGCCCCCGCAGCGCCCCCCCCAAAACCTGCCC
>JBHJGU010000157.1:0-11105 GCA_050331475.1 Maricaulaceae bacterium
CCCCTGCTCGGGGCGAGTTGATATATAAAATATATTTTAGATTTTTCTGGTTTTTCTGCCTTTTTATCGGTTTTGCGGCGGGCCACCTTGGGTGGCGGGCCGGGGGCTAGTACTCTTTTCGTATTTTCAGCGTTCAACCAAAAAAGCCGGGATCGTCGATCTCCGTTTCGCTGGAGCCGTTCACAAAGGTTAGGCCGTTGTCGCCCTCGTTCGCGGCCTTCGTCAGCGTTACGTCGCCGCCCGTGCCGCCGCCCACGCCGCCGCCGCCTGAGACGGCATCAAGTTCCGCCGCGGTCAGTTCGTCCGCCAGTTGGCGGCCCAAGACACGTTCTTTTACAGAGTGCATTTTGACCTCCTCCTAAGGGTGTCCGTTGCTCGCACGCCTCAACGCGCGGCCACAATACTAGGGGAGAAAAAACCTGAAGCGGTATCAACTGAGATCACGGTCTCGCGAACCTGTAAAACTTGAGTCGCATATCTTTAGAATTTTATTTTTGCCAGTTTAGCGTTATGAAAACTTTAGGTTAAGGCGTCATACGAAGAAGCCGCCGCCGCGGCGGCGGCTTTTTTAGTATTTTACGGCGACCTATGGAAATTGTCCGATTTCATCCAGCGCTGTGCCTCCACCGCCGATCCAGGTCTGATCGTCAGGATCGCCAACTTCCTTCGTCAGCGTCGGGCCACATAGAACTGATCCGCCTGAAACGGCTTCAAGTTCCGCAGCCGTCAGTTCGTCCGCCAGTTGGCGGCCTAAAACACGCTCCTTCGTAACGTTCATGACTCTCTCCTCCCATTCTCTTCCATGGTGCGCACCACTCAGCGCAGCCGCGAGAATGTCGGGAAAAACCTCTAAAGTGGTGTCAACTCGGATCACCGTTTCGCTAATACGCGCCGCCTGAGGCGTGCCCCTTTGATAGGCTACCGCCGCAAATCGAGCGTATACGGACAGCGCGGGTCGATGCGCGCGGGCTCGGCGCTAAACGGTCCCGGGGTGTGGCCGAAAGGCGCGAACCGCGCCCGGCGGCGGCCCTCCGCGTCGAGCGCGTTGACGGGCCGGAACTCATAGTTCCGCCCGCCCGGATGAACCGCGTAATAGGTGCAGCCCGCCACCGCCCGCCCTTGGGACAGATCCACCAGGTCGAACACCAAGGGACCCGAGGCGGGAATGGTGGGATGCAGGCATGACGCGGGCAGCCAGGTGCGAAACCGCACCCCACAGACCTGCTCTCCCCGCGCATTGGTCTTGTGCAACGGCAAGAGCCGGCCATTGCAGGCGAGCGCGAGGTGGGAGCCTTCGAAATCGCCCGCGACCTTGACCTGCAGCCGCTCCAGCGAGCTGTCTACGAAACGCGCAACACCGCCAGCCAAGCCTTCTTCGCCCAGCACATGCCACGGTTCAAGCGCGTTACGAAGCTCCACCTCCACGCCGTCATGATGGATGAGCCCGGCGCGCGGGAACCGGAAATCATACTGCGCCTTGAACCAATCCCGCGCGATCCGCACCTCGGAGCCCGCAGAGATCTGATCCAGCGCACGGCCAAAATCGGCCCATAACACGTCGGGCAGCATGTATTTGTCATGCAGCGCCGTGCCAAACTCCACCAGCGGCTGCGTGTAGGGCTGCTTCCAAAACCACGCGATCAAGGCGCGCAACACCAATTGCTGAGCCGCGTTCATCCGCCAATGGGGCGGCATTTCAAACGCGCGAAACTCCACCAAGCCCAAGCGTCCGGTTGGGCCGTCCGGTGAATAAAGCTTGTCGATGCAGATTTCGGAGCGGTGGGTGTTGCCCGTCACGTCCACCAGTAAATGCCTGAGCACGCGGTCCACCAGCCAAGGCGGAAAACCCGTTTGCTCGGGGCCAGGCAATTGCTCCAGCGCCAGCTCCAACTCATAAAGCAAGTCCGAGCGCGCCTCGTCCGCCCGCGGCGCTTGGCTAGTGGGACCGATGAACAGCCCCGAAAACATAAAGCTCAAGCTAGGATGGTTCTGCCAGAACCGAATGAGCGAGCCTAAGACGTCCGGTCGGCGCAGAAACGGGCTGTCCGGCGCGCTGGCCCCGCCTAAGGTCACGTGCGCGCCTCCGCCCGAACCCGCAGGCCGGCCATCGAGCATGAACCCCGAAGCGTCGAGCCCGCAAAGCTTCGCCTCGGTGTACAGCGTTTCGGTCTTGTCGCGCAGGCTCGCCCAGTCCGCGGAGGGATGGATATTAACCTCAATCACTCCGGGATCCGGGGTAACTTTCAAGGTCTCAAAGCGCGGATCGATCGGCGCGGGATAACCTTCGATCCGAACCGGTTGGCCCAGCCGCAGGGCGGTTTCCTCCACCGCCGCAATCAGATCCGCGAACGCTTCGCCATAGCCCACAGGCGGGAGGAAAACGTTTAAGTGGCTGTCGCGCGGCTCAACGACCAAAGCGGTGCGCACGGGCGGGCCTGAGAGGCCGGGGTGTTGGGGATCAAGCGCTTCGGCGCGCAGCGCATCGAGCCGCCGGCGCAGATCGTGAACGGAAAACGGCTCGGGCGGCGCGCGTCGGGCGTCATTGGGGCGTTGGAACCGCGGCGGCGGCAAGGCGGCGCGCGGGGCGAACGGATCGGCGTCTTGAACATGGGGGAAGTTGATCGCCGCCACAAAAGGCAACGATTTCATCGGCAGGCGAAACCCCATCGGGCTATCGCCTGAGATCAAACACAGCCGCCCTCGGCGCGTGCGCCAGATCTCGGACTGCCAGCGCGTGGACGCGCCGTGCCCGCCGTCCGCTTGGGCGGGTTGTAAGGGCAGCACAAAGCCTGTGGGCCGCGCCGGCCCCCGCGCGAGCACTTGGGCCAACCGCGAGCGGGCGGCCGGATCGTCGAGCCGTTCGTCCCCGGGGCTCAGATTAGACGGCAAGTCAGCTTCTTCGCTGATCACCCCCAGCGGGTCTTCAAAGGCGGGCTGCACAAAACCCGGATTGAGCTTCAGCTTCTGCGCGAGTTCGTTTGCAAACGTCTCAGCCATGCCGTCGGGCGGGGGCGTCGGCGCGCCCACCCCCGCGATCAGTTCCGGGGTGGACCAAAGCGGTGCGCCGTCTTTGCGCCAGGTCACCGCGAACGCCCAGCGAGGCAACGGCTCCCCGGGGTACCATTTGGCCTGGCCATGGGTCAGAAGGCCGCCGGGCGCGAACCGGTCCATCAACCGACGGGTCAAGGCGTCGGCGTAGCGGCGGTTCGTTGGCCCCACCGCGGCGATCGTCCACTCATCGGCGTCCCGATCGGTGTTGGCGATAAAGGTTGGCTCCCCGCCCTGGGTCAGACGCACGTCCATGGCCTGCAGCTTCGCCTCGACGGCCATCCCTGCGGCGTCGACGTCGGCCCATTCCGCCTCAGTGAAGGGTTTTGAAATCCGCGCCGGTTCCCTCAAACGGGTCACAGCCATGTGAAAATCGAATTCGACCTCACACTCATCCACCCCGCCGGAGACCGGCGCCGCGGACCCCGGCGCAGGCGTTGCGGCGAGCGGAATATGGCCCTCGCCTGCGAACAAGCCCGACGTGGCGTCCAGCCCAATCCAACCCGCCCCGGGCACAAAGGCCTCCGCCCAAGCGTGCAGGTCGGTGAAATCCGAAGCTGGCCCTTTTGGCCCCGTCAAAGGCGGCTCGTCCTCGGTCAACTGCACCAGATACCCGGAGACGAACCGGGATGCGACGCCCACGCGCCGCAACAGATTGACCAACAGCCAGGCGGAGTCTCGACACGATCCTTTGGCGCGCTCCAGCGTTTCCTCGGGCGTCTGCACCCCCGGCTCCATGCGCACAATGTAGCCGATTTCGGATTGCACGCGCTGGTTAAGTTCGACAAGAAAGTCGATGGTGGAAAGGTCGTTGCGCTCCCCCGATCGCCAAAGCGCTTCGGTGAACCGCGCCATATCCTCATAGCGCGCCCCCGAGGCGTCTTCCGCCAAATAAGGCGCAAGATCGGCCTCGGTCTCCGGGTCGTAGCGGAACGGCGCGTGGAAGGCGTCTTCATCGAGGAAAAAGTCAAACGGATTGATCGCGATCATGTCCGCGACAATGTCGATCGCCACTTCGAAATGATCGGTCTTTTCGGAAAAAACCGCCCGGGCTTGAAAATTCCCAAACGGGTCTTGTTGCCAATTCAGGAAATGGTCCGCCGGCTTGATGGTTTGGCTAAACGACACAATCGGCGTGCGGGTGTGCGGCGCAGGCCTCAGGCGGATAACTTGGGGCCCCAACCCGACCTTCCGGTCGTAGCGATACCGCGTAATGTGGGTCAGCCCGATACGAATGCTCATAGGATGTTCCTTGCCGCCTTCGCGCCGCGCGGGCAAGCCTGGGCCGAAAAATCTTTCCTCCACGCAGTGGACGCAGCGCGGTTCAAGCGATTTACTACCCCAAAAAGGGGAAATTTCGCGTGACGTTCAATGAAATGACCGAAAACGGCCAGGTTCGCGAGAGCTATCGTTCGGTCGCCCAATGGCTAGACAGCGTCCCGATCTCCGTTTTGCACGCCAAACAATCCGAGGCGGAGGCGCTCTTCCGCCGGATTGGCGTCACCTTCGCCGTTTACGGCCAAGGTGGAGATCCCGAGCGGCTTATTCCCTTCGACGTCATTCCGCGGGTGTTCAGCGCTCAAGAATGGGACCGGATCGACCGGGGCGTGAAACAACGCGCGAAAGCGCTCAACATGTTCCTGCACGACATCTACAATGCGGGAGAAATCTTCCAGGCCGGGGTGCTGCGGCGCGAACTCGTCACCGCCAACGCCGCCTATCAGCCGATGATGGCGGGGTTTTCACCCCCCGGCGAAGTCTACAGCCACATTGTCGGCGTCGACCTGGTGCGCACGGGACCCGACGAGTTCTACGTGCTCGAGGACAATTGTCGAACCCCGTCGGGCGTCTCCTACGTACTGGAGAACCGCAATGTCATGACACGGTTGTTCCCGCACCTTTTCGAGGACAAACGTGTCATGCCGGTGGACGGCTATCCGGATCTGTTGCGCAAGACGCTTAACGAAGTGGCGCCCAAACAGTGCGAGGGGACGCCCAACAGCGTGGTGCTGACCCCGGGGCATTTCAACAGCGCCTATTACGAGCACTCTTTTATCGCCCAAGAAATGGGCGCGGTGCTGGTGCAGGGTTCGGACTTGTTCGTCGAGGACGGTAAAGTCTACATGCGGACCACCCTGGGGCCCGAGCGCGTTGATGTGATCTATCGCCGGATCGACGACGCGTTCTTAGACCCCAAAGCGTTTCGGCCGGATTCAGCGTTGGGCGTGCCCGGACTGATGCAAGCCTATCTCGATGGCGGGGTCACCTTGGTCAACGCCCCCGGGGCCGGCGTGGCGGACGATAAAGCCATGTACTGCTACATGCCGGAGATTATTAAGTTTTACCTGGGTGCCGAGCCCATCATCCCCAACGTGCCGACCTACCGGCTCTCCGATCCCGGCGATCTGGCGTACGCCATGGCGCACATGGACGAATTGGTGTTCAAAGAGGTCCATGGCTCGGGCGGGTACGGCATGCTGATCGGTCCCGCCGCCAGCGAAGCCGAGATCGACGCCTACGCCGAGCGGGTGCGAGCCGATCCCGGCGCGTTTGTGGCCCAACCCACCCTGGCGCTGTCCTCCTCACCCACGCTTGTCGAAAAAGGCATCGCGCCGCGGCACATCGATTTTCGACCCTTCGCGCTGGTGGGCAAGGACGTGCGGCTGACGCCCGGCGGGTTGACGCGGGTCGCGCTCCGCGAAGGCTCGCTGGTGGTCAATTCCAGCCAAGGCGGCGGGGTGAAAGACACCTGGGTGCTGCGACCATGATGCTCAGTCGGGTTGCGGAGAGCCTGTTTTGGATCGGCCGCTATATGGAGCGCGCAGAGAACGTCGCCCGTTTGGTCGACGCCGCCCGCCGCATGGCCGCCCTACCCCATGACGCCGGCCGGCCGCTAAGTAATGAGTGGGCCTCGATCCTGATCGCCGCCGGGGTGCGCGAGGTCTATGGCCCCAGCATCGAACGGGCCGATCAGGGGGCGGCCATCGACCAATTGATCTTTGACCGGCAAAACCCCTCCAGCGTCTATAACTGCTTTAAAACCGCACGGGAGAATGCGCGCGCGGTCCGGTTCGCCCTGACCTCGGATTGCTGGACCGCGTTAAACGCGGCTTGGAGCGAGATGCGCGTCTTAACGGTGGCGGACACCCAAGGCGCAGGCCTCGCCGACGTGATCGATTGGATTAAGGCGCAGTCAGCGCTGTTTCGCGGCGCCATGCAGGCCACCATGTTGCGCGATGACGGCTACAGCTTTTTGCGCATCGGCGCGGCGATCGAACGCACGGACTCCACCGCGCGCCTTTTGGACGTGAAATATCACGTCTTACTGCCGTCTTTGAGCGAAGTAGGCTCGGCGGCGGACTATTACCAATGGGTCTCCCTGCTCCAAGCGGCCGCGGCGCAGCGCGCTTATACCTATGTGCGCCATGACGACGTCACCGCGCGCGGGGTCGCGGAATTTTTGATCCTGGAGCCCAGCTTTCCGCGCACCGTGCTCGTTAATGCGCGCCAAATCCGTAAGACGCTGGTGGAGTTAGAGGTTTTCTATAATCGCTCCGCCCCGTGCCGCGCGTCTGTGGATGAGTTCGTCAACACTATTGAAACGCGTACCATAGACGATATTTTCGCTTTCGGATTGCACGAGTTCCTGACCTCCGTCATCGAGCGCAATTACGAGGTGGCCAATCTTGTCGCTCAGGCCTACGGATTCGCTCCCCGAATCGCCGATACTCAAGGCGATGACAGCCCGGATACCCAATAACGCCGAAGCGCGGACACGCGGATTTTCTGACGCCCAGCCGTCCGAGCTTTCGGCTCTGGAGACAAACCCTTTGACGTATTGCGTGGGCTTGAAGCTCAATGAGGGGATGGTGTTCCTGGCGGACACTCGAACCAATGCGGGGGTCGACAACATCTCCCGCGTCAAAAAGCTGTTCACCTGGGTGAACCCGGGCGAACGGGCGATCGCGATGATGACGGCGGGCAATTTGGGCATCACCCAAGCGGTGATCTCCGAATTGGAGGAACGCCTGGATCATCCGATCGAAGGCCAGGTCAACCTGATGAACGCGCAAAGCTTGTTCGACGTGGCCAAATTGGTCGGCGACACCATGCGTGACGTCCAACAACGCTATGGGCCGGGCTTGGCGGCGCGGGGCGTGGACTCCGGCGCGTCGATCATTTTGGGCGGCCAGCGGATGGGCGGACGCCCGCGGCTCTTTAACATTTACGCCGAGGGCAATTTCATCGAGGCCACCCCAGACTCGCCGTTTTTCCAAATCGGCGAGCACAAATACGGCAAACCCATCATTGATCGGGTCATCACCATGGATACGGACCTGCAGGACGCGATCATCTGCGCGCTTCTGTCGATGGACTCCACCTTGCGCTCGAATCTGACGGTCGGCATGCCGCTCGATCTCGCCGTCATGCGCGTGGATCAGTTCAATTTCGAGCAAAACCGCCGGATTAACGCCGACGACCCGTCATATCACGCCTTTTCCGAAGGCTGGTCAGGGCAGCTCAAGAACGCCTTCGCGTTCATGCGCACGTTGCCGGTCTGAACCGCCTGACGCGGACGTTGGCGCCGCGTCCAGGCGATCTTTGCCCAGATGTTCGGCGCCCGTGGCGACACCAAGCCTTGAGGCTCACCCCCGCGCCACCCTAAAGTTCATGGGGGATGGGGAGCGGACATGTCATCGACGGATATCAAACGCCAGCCGCCCTGGCGGGCGCCAAACGTACTCGACCTGCCGGCCGAGGCTGGCTTCACTGCGTGGGAGCACTGGGCCTGGGCGCGCCTGCTGCGCGGTCTGCGCGCCGACATGGCGCGTTATCCCGGCGACAAACCCGCGGCGGCGGAAGATGACCTCGACGCGCTCTACACCTGGATTGAGGGCGAGGACGACGGCGCGGGCGACGACCCAAGCACGGCCGACGACTGGCCGGAGCATCGCATATTGTCCGACGCGTTTCTGCGCGTCGTCTTATTCCACGAGCCCTATGTCTCCGCACCCGAACAACCCGAATTCGAATTTTGGGGTGCGCGGATTGACGACCCGCTCGCCTGGGATGGTCGCCAGACGCGCGGTGACCTTATCTTTTCTAAATGTCGCTTTGCCAAACCCTGGGCCTGGCGCGGCGGCCATGTGCGCGGCACGTTGAATCTTCAGGCATCCCACATCGCCGCGTCGGACGGCGCCCTGACCTTTGACCGCTTACGCATCGACGGCGGCTTCTTTGCGCGAGACGGTTTCGTCTGCAAAGGGTCTATCCGTTCGTTCGGCGCCAGCATTGGAGGACAGGCCGCCTTTGTCGATGCGACGTTGAATGGTGATCTTAGCGCCGCAGGCGCCACGATCCACGACGGTTTATTCCTGCGGGACCTGACGTTAACGGGCCAAGCTAACCTTGTAGCCGTCAAAATAGGATCCCATCTTCAACTGCTCGGCAGTACAATAGACGGCGAAATCAATTTAACCGGCGCGACGGTCGATGGCGAACTGCACTTAGAGCAAACGGATCCGAACACGCGGCCAAAATGGCGCCCGGGCGCGTCGTTGATTTTGCGCAACGTCAACGCCGGGGCGCTCGCCGGGTCCGTTGACGCATTTAAAATTGCGACGGATGACGGCGCCCACGGCGACTTCATCGCCATGGACCTGGCCGGGTTTCGTTATGACCGCATTGGCGGGCTTGGCGCGAAGGACGGCGCCACCCTCGCCCAAGCCAAGGTCGAGGACCTCAAGGCCTGGCTGAGGGCCGGCAGCCACCCCGAAACCTACACGCCGGAGCCCTATCGCCAGCTCGCCCATGCGCTCGACGCCGCGGGCTATCCGGGCAAGGCGAAACGCATCCTGCATGCGATGCGGCGATATCAGTGCGACTGCGAAACCGGGCGGCGCAAGCTGTGGCTCAGCCTTCAAGGCCGGCTGATCGGCTTCGGCTATCACAATAACTACGCCATCCGGTGGTTTCTGGCCTTCGGGGCGATCGCCATGGGTGCGGGTCTGGTTCTGACGGGTCATCGCTTCGATCCCAGCCCCGCGGGAATTGCGGAGTTTTTTCAATGGGTCTGGTTCACCATCGGCAATGGCTTGCCGCTGATCCTGCTCGATAAAGCCCATGAGACGTTTCTGGCCGCGCAAGTCTTTCCCAATGAGCCTAACCCGGATCCGCAAAAGGTGCCCGTGGGCCTCGCCAGCCTGTTCTACGTCCAGAAAATCCTGGGCTTTGTCGTGCTCACCTATCTCGCCGCGGGCCTGTCGGGGCTGGCCAGCCGGGAGCCGGCGGCCAAGTAATCGCCCTTGCCTTTCGGGCGTCCGCGCGCTTGGCTCGGACCCAACGCAGGACGCTGAGGGAGACCGCTATGGCCGCGGGGGAAGACGGAGCCGACACCCAAGCGCTCGACCGGGCGGCGTTGATCCCCCGTCGCCGCGCAGCCGCCGCCCCCAATCTGCGCCCCGTCGAGACGACCCCGCCCTTGGATCTCGCAACCCTCTCCGCTTGGCTTGACGATCAGGGGATGGCGCTGGACCGCGAGCCTGCGCCGCGCCTGTTCGCCGGTGGGGCGGCGAACCTGAATTATCTCCTCTCGATCGACGGGGCGTTCTGCGTGTTGCGCCGGGCGCCCTCAGGCGATCTGCCCCCCGGCGCGCACGACATGGCGCGCGAGCACGCGCTCTTGTCCCGCCTCGCCCCGGTTCTGGCGGAAGCGCCGCGCAGCTTAGCGTTATGCGAAGACCGCTCGGTGCTCGGCGCGCCGTTTCAGATCTTGGAATACCGGGCCGGACTGGTCGTTCACGGCGTCGACCGGTCTAAAGTCGGCGAGGACGCGGAGACCGGCGACCGACTCTGTACGGTGATGGTTGAAACGCTTGCGCGCCTTCACGCGGTGGATCTTGAGACCGCCCAGCTCACCGATTTCGGCCGACCCGAGGGGTTTTTGGGCCGAACCCTGGAGGGCTGGCTGCGCCGGGCGCGCCGGGCGTTGGGCGAGGACGCGCCGGCGAGCCTGATCGCCCTCGAAAACGCCTTGTCCGATCCGCCGCCGGATGCGGCCCCCACCCTGATCCACAACGACTTCAAGCTCGACAATATGATCCTTGAGCCGGAGACGCTGTCGGTCTCAGCCGTGGTGGATTGGGACATGGGCACGCTGGGCCATCCGCTGTTCGATGTCGCGGTGTGCCTGAGCTATTGGCCCGAACCCGGCGACCCGGAGCTTATTCGGATGCTGGGCCAAATGCCGACGGAGACCGCGGGCTTCTGGTCGCGCCGCTCCTTTGTGGACCGCTATGCGGCGCTGACCGGCGCCGATGTCAGCCAGATCGAGTACTTCCGGGCGCTGGCGGTCTTCAAACTCGCCGTTGTGGTGCTCCAACTCCACGTGCTGGCGGCCCGCGGCGATCGATCCAATCCAAAGGCGGCGTTTTATCAGCCGCTGGGCTTGGCGCTGTTGGACTTCGCGTTGACGATCGCTCGCGAGCGCTGAGGCGGAAACTTTTGCCACGACGGTTAACGACTTGTTAACCCTTATTCGGCAATTCTTGCCGGGTCTTCTTCGAAGACACCCACCATCACCCAACTCCTTAAACCGGAGCGCTTGTTAAGCGCTCCGATTTTTTTTAGCCGCTCTCGTGCGGGTCCACCGTTCCAAGCGGGACCTTGGCGCTAACCCGCAGTCAGAGGGGTTGGCGCCGGAAAGCCAGCCCTGCTATAGACCTGGGCTTCGTGGGACACCGCGATGGTGGCTGATCCTCGGTAGCTCAGTTGGTAGAGCAAGCGACTGTTAATCGCTGGGTCGCAGGTTCGAGCCCTGCCCGGGGAGCCATCTTTATTTGCGAGTCTGACTCCAAGTCATTTGAGACCCGGGCTCGGGGAGCGATACGTTTTTATCGTTGTGCCTGGGATGAATGGGTCGCGCGCGTTCGGCGGTGCAAAGGCGCACGCGGCGCCGGGTCGGCGGTCTTACGTCTTTGCCCGCGCATTTTGGGTCTCGGTCGGTTCAGGGCTTACCCGCGCCAAATGGCGGACTGCGATCGCGTCATTTCATTGTC